>CANGZU010000108.1 GCA_947458785.1 Ignavibacteria bacterium | reverse complement strand
GAGCACAAACTGGCGGATGAGTTACTAGACTGTTGGACGAGTGTCTTAGGCGCTGGCGCAGATCTCGTCGAAGGCTGATGTGAGCGAGGCTGCGATCATGTCTGGAGAGCGTCCTTCAATGTGGTGACGTGGCATAAAGCCCACGAGTTCGCCATCGCGCAGAAGCGCAATTGCTGGGCTTGACGGCGCCATTCCCGTGAAGTACGAACGAGCGCGCTCTGTAGCCTCGAGGTCTTGTCCGGCAAACACTGTAACAATGTGGTCCGGACGATTGGCGTGCTCAAGTGCCTTTGCAACACCCGGGCGAGCCCCACCGGCCGCGCAGCCGCAAACGGAATTGACAACTACCATCGTTACGCCATGCTGTGCAATGGCGGTATCGACGTCGGCTGCAGTAAGTAGTTCTTTCACGCCAAGCTTCGTGAGTTCTTCGCGCATTGGCTGAACAAGCATTGGATCGTATGGCATGTTATGAGTCTCCTTGTGAATCGTTTGAATCAAGTGCGTGTTTGAGGTATTCCATTCCGAGTGGACCAGCAATCAATGGGAAGTCTGATGCGAACTCATCTTGTTTTGAGGGGTCAAGCTCAAACGTCTTCTGCAGAAACGGCACCGCCGAAATCGGCTGTCCTGCAGCGCAGAGTGTTTTCGCAGTAGCATAATAGGCGTCGGCCCATTGCGGCTGTATGCGTATACATTCATGAAAGCCCCGTAAGGCTTCGAGTACATCGCCCATCTCGAGTACCGTCGACGAATAATCGTACCAGCACTCGGCGTCGTTTGGAGCCAGATCCAATGCCTTGCGATAGGCGGCAAGTGAGTCATCCATACGACGCAGGTTAAAGAGCGCGTCGGCCTTGGCATACCAGAGGTCCGAGTAATCAGGCTCTATGGCCAATGCTGCTTCGTAATCTGCGAGCGCCTTGTCGTGCTGCTCCATCGCGTCGAAACACGTGCCCCTTCCATACAGCGACTGAGCGTGGTTGCCATCAAGTGCTATAGCCTTGGTAAAGTGCTCAACGGCCTCGGTAAAGTTGCCCGACTCTTCGAGAGATGATGCTAGGTTGTGTACAACTTGGACGTCAGTCGGATCAGATCTATGTGCCTCACGGTATGAAGCGATTGCTTCGTCGTTGCGACCAAGTCCAGCATAGGCATTGCCCATGTTGAACCATGCATTCACAAAGTCTTTGTTGATGGTTGTGGCATAATCATAGCATCGGATGGCTTCGCGGTGGGAGCCCCGTTTGCCAGAAATCACACCACGGTTGAACCATGCATTCTGATCGTACGGATCCGTATCGATGAGTTTGTCATAGATGGCAATGGCTTCGTTGTATTGCTCGAGACCTTCATGGCAGATAGCAAGCTCGAACATGGCATCGCGCTGATGCGATTCCTGGCGCGACAAGAACGCAAAGATCTTGAGTGCGTCATCAAACTTGCCATGACGCTCGAAGATCACCGCTTTAGTGAAGAGCGCATCCAGGTTGGCGGGGTCTATGTTTAACGCTGAGTCGATCGTCTCCTTGGCCTCCCGCAGTCTGCCAAGTTGTTCGAGTGCAATGCCGCGGTTGACGATGATCTCAACATCAATTGGGTCGAGCTCCGTGGCGCGGTCATAGGCATCTAATGCCTCTTGCCAGCGCCCCAGGGTGCCGTATGTCATCCCACACTTATGCCATGCATCAGTTGAGTAGGGGGCTTTCTCGGTCCACATCTTTGCAAACGTCAGGGCATCGTCGAACATCGACGACTCGAGACAGTATTGCACGATCGCCTCGAGCGACTCAATGCTCGGTGTACCGTTTTGCCAATTACCGCTACGCACCGACTCCCGAAAACGACGAAGCGTCTCATCAAGCTCCTGCTTGTTGAGTTCTTCAGATTCGTCGTCGAATTCGAAATCCATCATAGCGTTGTTCTCGGTGCAATGTTACGGATCGCCAGCCACTTCAAACACCAGGAACTTCAGGTACTGGGTCTCGGGCATTGCCAGCAGCACCGGGTGGTCCGGCGCTTGAGATCCGCGGTGCACTAGACGCAAACGCTTGCGGATTCGTGCAGATTCCCGGTAGATGATATCCAAGAGGTCGTGCTCTGGAACAAGCTGCGTGCAGGAGGCACTTACGAGGAGTCCACCAGGCGGCAGAAGCTTCATGGCGGTGCGATTTAGCTCAGCATACCCGGCCTGAGCGCCACGAATCGCCGAGCGCGACTTGGCAAACGACGGTGGGTCCAGCACGATGATGTCCCACTTGCGTTCTTGCTGCACGTGCTCGCGCAAGAGGTCGAACACGTTTGCCTTTTCAAACCTGCAGTTCTCAAGGTTGTTGATCTCTGCATTACGTGTGGCTGCTTCGACGGCCAGGGCAGAGCTATCAACTCCCACGGCCTCGGAGGCTCCGCCAAGGGCTGCGTTGAGTGCAAAGCCCCCTACGTTGCAGAAACAGTCAAGAACCGTCTTGCCACGTGAGAGCGACCCCACAACGCGGCGGTTGATCTTTTGATCCAGGAAGTATCCGGTCTTCTGTCCGGTGGCCAGATTGATCTCAAGATCGAGCCCGTTCTCCCGAAAGCGCACAACATCGGGCACACTTCCCCAGACAACGGCATCGATAAGTTCGAGTCCTTCTTTCTTACGTGTCTGCGCTGTGTTCTTCTCGATGATACCCGTTACGTCCGGGAAGATCTCCCGCAAGGCCTCAATGATATGGGGCTTACGCGTGTCCATACCGGCAGAGAGCATCTGCAGCACGAGGTAGTTGTTGTACTTATCAACGATCAGTCCGCTCAAGAGATCCGCCTCGCCGAACACCACGCGATAGCCTTCTTCATTCGGCAGCATGCGATCGCGCAGGGACTGTGCTTGACGTATCCGCTTTGTAAAGAACTCGGTCTCGGCCAGCTCTTCTTCACACGCCAGCATGCGCACAGCGATCTTGGACAGAGGATTGTAGAACCCCGTGCCGAGTGAAGCTCCGTCGTGCGCACATACGCGCACAAGCGTGCCGGGCGTTGCCTCAGGGGCGTGGGTGAGCTCGTCTTTGTAAACCCAGAGGTGTCCCTCTTTGATGCGCCGCTCTTCACGGGGCTTCAACGTAAGTGTAAGCATCTGCAAATGTAGGGGGAATAAAAAAAGGCGAGCTGGACAGCTCGCCTTGCGATGATTCTTGGAGCCAACTGCCGGACTTGAACCGGCGACCTGCTGATTACAAATCAGCTGCTCTACCAGCTGAGCTAAGTTGGCGACCCCCGTAAAGGGACTGCAAAAATACACTATGGATTGTAAATACCAAAAGGCAGTTGCTGTTCCCATGACAAACTGCAATAGAAAGTGCCTTGTCAACCATGAGGGTGTCGACTCTGGTGTACATCAAGAAACGCGTAAGGCAAGGCCATACAAGGGGTTGAATCCAGGCAAAGCATTTTGTGAGCGATCGCTCACAAAATCATGAGGGGTTGCTCACAAATCAAACACAGACCTTACGCGAGGATGGCTTCCTCGATCATTTCGCACCAGATGTGGCCCACGAGGATGTGGGATTCTTGGATGCGTGCGGTAACGTCTGAGGGCACGCACACTGCGGTCTCGCACATGGAGCCCAGCTTGCCGCCCGAGCCCCCTAATAAGCCGATAACGGATACGCCCTGCGTCTTGGCTTGTTCAACTGCCTTGATCACGTTCGTGGAGTTGCCGCTTGTGCTGATAGCAATGAGCACGCTACCGGGCTTGCCAAATGCTTCTACCTGACGCGCGAATACGTGGTCAAATCCATAGTCGTTGCCGCCAGCTGTCAGTATGCTTGTGTCCACCGTAAGTGCCATGGCGGCAATCGCCCTGCGATGAACGCTGCTGCGCAAGCGAACAACAAGCTCTGCTGCGATATGTTGCGCATCAGCCGCGCTACCACCATTACCACAAAGCATGATCAGGTTATTCTGTGTGGCTGCCTGTGCAAGCATCACGCCGCACGCATGGATTGCCTCGGAACAATGCTCCATGAGCAACTGCTTGGTTTCGATCGACGCTTGGATGGCGTCACGCACCTGATTGGGTGTGAGCGGTTCTGGCATGCACAAAGTTACGGGCTACAACGGCAGATACCACGATGATGCCCCCAATGATCGCCGTCGACGATGGTGTCTCGCCCGTAGCAAGCCCTACCCATATCGGGTTGAGAAGGGGCTCGAGCACCGTAATCAAGACCGCTTCAATAGCCGATACATGCGCCAAGGCCCATGCGTAGAGAATGTACGAGATACCCAGCTGGAAGACGCCTAGTATGAGCAAACGTGTCAGTGCGTCTGCATCAACTGCCAGCGAGCCGGCAAGGGGCAGGCAAACAACAGCAGTGAGAATATTGCCCAGAATGATGCTCTCGGTTGTCGAGGTGCCGCGCTGCGCGCGCATGCAGAGTGCAACGCCAGCAAAGGCAACTCCGCTTGCCACAGCAATGATGTTGCCAGTCATTGCTCCCGGCGAGAGCGTGTCAAGGAAGAACACGACCATGCCAAGCATTACGACCACAACAACGGCGATGTCGGTTGCGCGTAGTCGCTCCCTGGCAACTGCCGTGCTAAAGAGTGCCACCCAGACTGGTGCGGTGTACTGCAGAAGGATGGCGTTGGCAGCAGTCGTGAACTTTGTTGCCATCACAAAGAGAATCACCGTAAGGGCATAGCTGATGATGCTTCCGATCTGAGCCATGCTCCACGACGGACGAAATGCACGCTCGCGCATCATGTGCCACGAGAGCATCACAAGAGCAGCAATTGCGCTGCGAGATCCAGCAATGGCAAGGGGCGAGAGCGGTATGGTCTTGATGAGCATGCCCCCTGTGCTCCAGAGCAGAGCGCAGACGATCAGGGCAATGAGTGCTTGTCCGTGACGTGACGTCATCGAATGAACTGCGACTGACGTTTGGTGAACACGCGTGACTCGAGTTTGCTGAGTCCCTGCACGGCAATGTAGTTCTGCGTGGTCGACGTGCTGAGCGCAACTGGAGGAAATCGATTGTCGAGTGGCACCTCATAGGAGAACTCCGCGACAAGCGACCCAGTCATTGGAGCTGGTGCTCCGGGTACTTTGATCGAGAATGACGGTGCCTCTGCGCGTGCTGTGACGATACCCGTTGGTTGCGCTCCGCTGCTATCGATGCGTGCAAAGGTCACGGTACCGTCGAGCTTTTTCATCAGCTTCGATTGCTCTTTACCGAGCACCTTACGAAAGGCCTTGACGTTCATCTTCCATGTTTGTCCCAGCGTAACAGGCTTCTTGGCATCAAGCACGTCGCCGGTGCGCGAGCCCCCTTCGCCCAGGACCACATTTGAAAGTAGTGCAGCAACTGTATCATGCACAGGGATATCGTTGACGGTGAAGACGCTGCCCGAGTCAGAGAACCAGCAGCGAACCTTTGTACCGGTTGGCATCACGTCGAAGGTGTCCGTACTTGTCCGCAACTGAAAGTTGCGAATCACGATGTGCTTTTCCTTCTCTTGTCCGTCTACAGTAACACTGATAACCTTACACTGCGCCGTGAGAACAATCGACACATTGTCTGTGGTATCTCCTCGCATGATGTTGTCGCTGTAGTAGCTTGTGCGTGTTTGCTGCTCGTAAACGGTCTTCAGCAAGTACTGGTCGTACTCCTTAAGCCCGCGACCGAGCTTGAGCTCGTACGCTTTTTGTGCCGGCAGCATTGGTGCTGCACAGGCAAACACGATGAACAGAACGAGACTACGGAAAGAGCGTGTTGTTAGCATATGTGCGAATGTAGGCCTTGACGTCGAACTTTCGTGCGCATCCGTTGGCATTCATGTACCGGATCTTGCCATACACAGGACGTTCAAACCATGCTCTATCGTGCACGCCCCCTATACTCCATGCTACTCCAACATAGCCGTTGGGGTCGCGTCCGTCGAGTGCATAGGCGTCGTTTAGGTAGATACCGTATGCCAGCGCTTCTTCTGGCGTAGAGCTCCATTCGAGCAGCTTCTTTGCCCAATACATGCGCATGTAGCCGTGCAGACGTCCGGTCGTTGCCAGCTCTCGCTGCGCAGCATTCCAGAGCTCATCATGGGTTGTTGCCTGCTCCCACTGCTCAAGTGTGTAGATGTGTTCGCGTGGGTCGTTGCGGTGATCGTTGAGCGTTGCTTGCGCCCATGACGCAAAGCCAGCGAACGTGTCGTAGTTGTCGTTGTAGTAGGTGAAGTTGTCGGAGAGCTCGCGGCGAACGATCAGTTCTTCGAGAAACGAATCAACGGGGTCGTCTTCTTGCCCTGTGCTTCCAATGCGCGAAACTTCAAGCGCTGCCCGCTGCGGTGCAAGTTGTCCAAAGTGGAAGTAGGGAGACAAACGAGACTGGCCAACCTTTG
>CANGZU010000107.1 GCA_947458785.1 Ignavibacteria bacterium | reverse complement strand
GATGATCTACCGACACCCACTGCACATCGTACCCAAGATCCGCACAACGCGTTACCGCGTCGCGCACGGCTGAGTGCTCAGAGCGCACAGAGATAATGCGACGGCGTGCATCCGGACGCTGGAGCTGCTTGAGTGTAGCAAGACCTTGAATTGCGAGGTTGATCGACTCCGTTGCGCCCGATGTAAACACGATCTCGTCGGGTTGCGCACCAATCGGCGCCGCGCAGCGCTTACGAGCTGTTGCCACGAGCGCACTGGCCATCATCCCACCAAGGTGAGCGCTGGATGCGTTGTAGTACACCTCGGTCAATGTCGGTGTAATCGCCTCGACCACTCGTGGGTCGACAGGGGTCGTTGCGGCGTAGTCAGCGTAGATCAAATGCATGACCGCGAAAATACGAGCCCAAGTCACACCAGACGCACGGAGATTCTCGCTAGAGTCGCCCGCGACCACCTTAGAGGGATCGCGGGCCACCACAACGGATATACACCGTGTGCTTACATCAGCTTATGGGCGTCATACCCGTGATGCAAGCATCTATCCCTAACGCGTATAGTGATAGCATTCATGAACGTGTATATGGTGCGCCGTTGGGTGCGCGACATTATCGCATGACGACGACTTGACGACTCTCCACGTAGCCGCGATTTGATGACACGATCAAGTACCTACCTTGCGGAAGATTGCCGAGTTGTACAGGGATGTCCTGCGTGTAAATCTCATTGGTCCATCGTTTCGCAGTTGGCTTCAGATCAAGGACATAGTCTCCATCGAGACTTACTAGAGCAAATTGCCAAGAGGAATAATCAGCAGTCGGTAGCGCTGATATCCGCACCGTAACATCACCTGCTGTAGGGTTAGGGTAACACTGCTGAACAGCGACCCACTGAAGTGTTGGCTCATCATCAACGCTTGTCGTACGTGCCAGCGGTATGCGAATGACATCGCCCTGGGCAGATAGCGCTTCAACACAAGTACCATCAGACGAAAGCTGCATTGATATGACAAAAGGTGCAGCTGTGAGGTACGTCGGCACATCTGTAGAAACGGGGGTCGATGTCATTCCATCAGAGCTCAGCACACAATAGTAGTCTAGCGTCTCAGTAAACACTGCTGCAGCCGAATTATCCAGCAGAACTGTGCTTGAAAGATCCCATCGCTTAAATGCGGGTAACTGATACGTAACCACAACGACATCAATTGGCGTTCGGATGTGCGTCAACGACATCTGAGTGCTTGCAGAGATGGATGGCGCCGTAACAGCCACTACGCCACGCGAAGAAGGAAACAAACTGACAAGCTCTTGATCGACTGGCAGCTTTACGATGACGGAATCTGCTGCGTCCTCAATTGCGACCGCGCGTAGACCACGTCCGAGCACGCGAGAATATAGACGACCATCTCCGCCAACGGTGAGCGTCCCACCAGACACTGTGTCCCAGGTGCTTCCCTCATCGACCGAAATGAACGAACGGGCGGCTATGGATGCAGTGTACACCAGATAGTCATCGAATGCAACAAGGTCGTGAACGCTCATGGCGGTTCCAGTATGCTTCGCCTTTGCGTCATCAATGACCACACGGTACATCGTATCTGCTCGTGAGAGATAGACATATTGGCTACCGACCGCAACAGAGCATGCAGGAACGAGATTCGAAGGAAGATCAAACAGTGGCAACTCGACGTACGGCCTGTCGGACGAAAAACGCATCCGCAACAGACCCTTCACACTATCATTGTGTTGCGTGTAAACAAGACAGGCTGTTCCAGCTCGAGCTTTCGCAGCCTGTACAATTTCTACACTTTGATACCCTAACGGGTACCTCACTACTGCACCATCGAACGATACGATACGCGAGTTGTAGCCGACACCGACGAATGTCCGTCCAACAATATGAATCGACTCAATCAACTCTGCCGTTGCAATGATACTCGGAGTAACTACCGATTCCACAAACAGCGTCGTATCCGAAATGCGACAGAGAAGCACAGGTGACTGCGATCTATTCCCAAAGGGGCGATTTAACGCGACCATAACTGTATCGGACACTACACTTGAGTGTGCAATGTACTTCGTCGATCCTCGTTGAATCATGTCATCAACTTGTGCACCTTGAACATCTATCATGACAGTTCGATCATACGTAGTTGAATAGCATAGAGCGCCACTGCTTCCTGAAACGAATAGTAGATCACGACTAGATACATACCTCTCTCTCGCGCCTCGTATGGTGTCAAGCACACGGACTTCACCAGCACCAATTCGAACTACTGCATGTGTTTGTGTAACGCCAACCACGACATCGCCAATCACCGAACCAGATCGGAGCGACACGGCTTCGTTCCACGTGCGTTCGTATACAGCTGCACCTGTAGTGTCGCATACGAACATCGATGTAGCCGTAACAATTGCCAGTGAGTCTCGATAACGCCCGAGCCCGATTACTCGCGCATCAACTTCTAAACGAGAGACACTTCCGGCACGCACAGCCAACACAGAGCCCGAGGCATCAAGAAGGTATATCGAGCCATCGAGTGCAATTCCATCAACGATATCAACAGCAGGGCCAGGCACATCTAGCTGCACGAGTTCGCCATTTCTCAGCACACCTAGTGCTGAGCGATGACCAGCGACTATTGTATCGGTCTTGTTAACAATGACAGTCGTGAAGCTCTGTTCATTGTAGGACAGCATGGGTACAATCTGCGTCTGGGCTGGGGTAGATTGCACCCTAGCCAGAAGCATCAAAACGATCAAGAGAGTAGTACTTCTTGCTTTACGTCTACATTCATGCTGGTAGGTAGTCAACACACAGATCCCCTGTTGTAGTGGTTTGGTTTCTAGGGCAGCGCACTACTACACATCGGATACTTACACCCCGTTGTGGGACATTGCGGCGCGCTGACTTGGCCGTCACATGTCCAGAATAGACGATACTCGCTATTGTTACAGGGATCCAGCGTCGACATTACACATACAGTGCATGAACGGGTACATTCCGCAGTTCCACAGGCGATGTATTCCCGTATTGTGCGCGTTCCTTGCGATCCATCCGCATTCGTAACAGGAATGAGATAGGACGTATAGTAACCGCAAGAACCTACCCTAGTCTCCACAGCAACTGTCGTAGAATTGGGGCACTGTGGTATCACTGGTATTCCAAGTAATTGATGCCGGCGAAGCAGAATCTTCTCGAATCCAAGCACTGCGACCTCGTTGTACGGTGCTACCTCAGGATTAACTTCACCCCAGCAATCACCGATAAGCTGCACAGCCACTAATGAGACAATTCTGTTTGGAGGCGGAGAGATGCATGCCGTCACAACTGCCTCGCAGCAGCTGCCCTGCCAAGGGAATGCGAACGACTCCACAACAACAACGCTTGGCGGTGGACATTGCGTCTGCGGTTTACTTGAGACGGCTGCACACACTAGCAACACCAAAACGACCACGACAGATTGAATCTGACTCTTCATCATCTCCTCCAGTTAGTCTTACATAACTCATTCACGCTGGTTCATCGACCTCGCACATCAACAATGTCAATACTCGCAGCAGCAGCACCGTATGTCTCAGTCAGATAGCTAGTTGCTACCGAGTCGCTTACTACACTCATGATAGCGCCACTGTGCAGTTGCGCCGTCTCGTCTATCCATACACTAGAGTAGGTTCCATTCGGCTCGACAACTCCGAGCCACAAGAGCACTGCGATTAGCACTTCCATTCTCACCCCCTGATGAGTTTGTTCGTATTCCCGACTTTTAGCGTCGGCATTAGTCAAACTCATCAAGGAGAATCCGTTCAACAATTCACTATTGTGCTATTTTCGACATCCATTATTACCAGCATTGCGCATGAAAGAACTACGAAATCTTCGTGACGTACTTATCGCGGCAGCAGACTTATGTGGACTCGCTTGGCTTGCTGCGCGCTTACATCAACATCACGGCATTACCCTGAGCAACACAGATGACATAGAGAACATAGATGTTGCTATGTTCTTCAACGGGCTATCGGTATCTGCCAAACGAAAGGCTATTGAACGTTTATGTACTGCAATCGAGCAGGATATACTCACGGCAGTTACGCTTTCCTCCTCCACTCCGCCTCGCATTCGAGATATTGCTGCGATTCACAGGCGCTTGTTTGCAGCTGACATGCTGATTCGTACAATCAATAGCACGACTTCAATGCGTCATATTCATTACGTACTACGCAAGGCATTATACCCAGAGCATGGACCACTACGAATGTATGCAGCCGGAATTGCGATGCTCGAAGCATCCTACGCAGGCGACATTCATGCTCGCCAGCGATATGCCAACCTCGTGATGACTTTACACACCGAGACGATGCTCTTTCATCAGGTTCAGTCAATCACGTGCGCACTGCGCTCGTATGCAACAAGACAATCAGTTCGCAGTCCACATCGACAACTACAGGCGCTGCTTGAAGAGGCGGAATCAATAATATCTGCACAAGCATCTACATATCCTGAATCAGTAATCATCGAAATCGCCCGATTAGCATCTATATATTGTCAGTTCGCTAGTGACTATCAGCATGGTACCCGGTGGATGAAGGCTCAAGAGCGTGCGTATCGACGAATCGGGCTCTGGAATTCGTCGACCATGCGCGAGAACTTCACTCTTCGTTTTTCCGTTGAAGTCAATGGCACTGACCATAAAGCCGCATTAGACACAGCATTTCGTCTACTTGATATCGAGAAAGCCGGTTCTACGCCATGGTACAATTTGATTGATAGCACTTCTGGCATTTTAATTCGTAGCAAAGCACTAGTTCAGGCCGCCTCTCTCATCACATCAGGTTTCGAACGTCAGAACTATCGACGAATTCACATTTCACTTCGTCGCAGGCTTCTCTATAAGTCTGGCTATCTCGCTGTACTTACGAACGCCGAGGCGCTCTGGTCAACGTATGAGCGACGCCGACGTATGGACCGTATCACGCCGTCGCGTTTCTTCCATCATCGTGTGATTGACATCCTACGAATGCTGCAGCAACACAACCCTGATGTTGTTGAGGCTACACAGAACTTGGCCTCGCAGCTTCAGCGCATTCCGCCGTCGGCACGACCGAAAGGCGTGAAGGAATTCATTGACGTCATACGCTCCGCACATGCTCAGCGACCAGTGCGCAGAGCGCGCACATCGGAGCTTGATCACGCTGAATTCATCGAAGAGATTGTTCCGTGGTCAGCACTTGTGGCATATGCGAAAGAGGCAATCGCCACGCCCAAGGTTACCCGGCGAAAAGGCCGTACACGATAAGTGCGAGGAGTGACGCGAGCATGGGCCACATGGTGACCATCGCAAGGCGCACTGGGTCGACATTTGAGAGAGCCGCCGTGAAGACGGTTACGGCTGCAACGGGCGACATGCTGCGGCCAACACCTGAAGCAATACCAACAACAGCAGCCATGCGCAGTGCGTAGTCGATCGGCATCGATGCCGCTAGACTTGGTAGGACACCCTTGGCGAACATCAACGTGGGGGCAGTACCAGAACCGCTCACAACGGCAAGTGACGCTGTGCCGATCGGACTCCCGATGGTTGCAATGAGCGGATTTGATACGAGTGCTGTGGAGAGCACATCAACCAATCCGATTGCTGTCAATCCCTCGATAACACAGTCTGCCGCAACGATCAGCGAAATCACTGTCGCAAATGCATAGCCCATGCCGTCGAAGAATGTTCGCGTGAGCGAACTGATGTGACGTCCCACAGTATCGCGCGACGCAATCGTTACAACCATCACGAGCAGTGAACACGCGAGCATGACCGATGACACGTGAATGTGATGCGCAGTGATCCATGACGGAAGCAGTCCAAGCTGCGGCTGCACGGCGAGCAATGTGATCACCGGTATCGGTGGTAGCAAGCCACGCAGGATACTGCCACGCGTTAGCGGCTCGAGCGCAGGCACATCGCCATCCTTCACCGGAGCGCGCAACGATGCACGCGTCATCACCATCACGGTAATCACGACAGTTGCAATGAGTAGCGACATCACATTGGGCGTAGCAATTGCAGCAACAACATCACCCGGCGTGAGCGCACTGCCAGCCCCCTTGTTGAGTCCGGCCATGAGGTTGATGATTTCCGACTCGCCTGGGTTGAAGAGATCGCCACCGGCGCTTGTGCCAACCACCACCGTGCCCGCTGCGGCAAGGGGCGAAAACCCTGCTGCAAGCAACAACGGTATCAAGATGGGTCCGACGGCAGCAGCTGCAGCGGTCTGACTCGTAATAGCCATGTTGGCGACAAACCCGATGATGCATCCTCCGGGCACCAGTACCCAGCGATAGCGTCGCATCGCATGCAGTGGACGTGCCAACAGCCGCACCATGTCGGCATCACAGCCCGTGGCCTTGAGCACATAGGCGAACCCCATTGCCGTACAGATCGGACCAATGACATCGGCCTTGCCGAGAGATTTTTGGAATGCGTCAAGCACAACACCGGGCGT
>CANGZU010000106.1 GCA_947458785.1 Ignavibacteria bacterium | reverse complement strand
GAATGGCAAGGTGGTGTTTTCACACAGCGCATACTCATCAGGGGACGAGGATGAGCTTGAAGAACTTCTCAAGAAGCTAACGGGGAAATAATGAAGAGTGTTCTACTCTGCGTCCTGGCGTGCTGCGTGATTATTCCGGCATGGGGCCAGGGCAATCCATCAGACGATGCGGGAACGATCAGCGGTTCATTGCAATCAGATTTTCAGCAGTATGGTAAGGACTCGTTGATAGGCGCGCCTGATGTGCCAGAGCAAATCCTTTCCAATACCTTCTTCAATCTGACGTACACAAAGGGCAAGTTCTCGGCCGGCATTCGATTTGAGTCGTATCAGGGCCCACTCCTCGGTATCGATCCCCGCTATGCAACATCCGGCGACGGTACAGGTATCGGCATGCCATACCGCTTTGCGAAGTATGACGACGACAACTTCGACGTCACTGCAGGTAACTTCTATGAGCAGTTCGGCTCGGGTATGATCTTGCGCACCTACGAAGAGCGAAACCTTGGCTTTGACAATTCCCTCGACGGTGTGCGCCTGAAGTACCGTCCAACTGCAGGTATCGAGGTCACAGGTCTTGTTGGACGTCAGCGAGCGTTCTTTGGCGTAAGTGAGGGCATCATCCGCGGCGCAGATTTCAATCTCGACGTCAACCAACTCGGAGATTCGCTTCTTCCCGACGGCATGTTCCTTACCCTGGGTGCGAGCGCTGTAAGCCGCTTCCAAGCGGATCAACAGGACGTCCTGAAGATCCCGCAGAACGTCATGGCATGGTCAACACGTGCCAACCTGCGCATATCGGACTTCTCCTTCGATGCTGAGTATGCCTACAAGATCAACGATCCAGGTGCAACGAATGCCAACTCATTCAACCCGGGTAATGCTCTCTACTTGGCAACGGCATACGGGGCTTCGGGCATCGGCATCAATCTTGCAGCAAAGCGTATCGACAACATGGATATGCGAAGTGATCGTGCCGCGACGGGTTTTGCTCAACAGGTGAACTACCTGCCAGCACTCACAAAGCAGCATACACTGCGTCTTATCACGCTGTATCCGTATGCAACGCAGCCAACAGGCGAGTTTGCATTGCAGGGTGACGTCTCAATTACCATTCCGAAGAATTCTTTCCTCGGTGCGGAAGAGACGATGATCGCGCTGAATGGTTCATTGATCCACGGACTCGACACAACACGCACCGGACCCTACACGTATGATGTGCGTTGGATGTGGGGCAACGAGCTCTACTACCGTGACGTAAACATTGAGGTCCAGCGCAAGTTTGGCAAGGACTTTAAGGCAACGCTCACCTACATCAACCTCGACTACAATCAGGACGTCATCGAGCGTCGCTCAACCCCTGGCGAGAAGGTCTACGGCATCATCAATGCCAACTTTGTTTGCCTCGAGCTGTGGTTCAAGACCTCAAAGAGCCAGAGTCTTCGTACAGAACTCCAATACATGGCTGTAACGCATGAAGAGGGGGCGAAGAAGGCCTTGCAAAATGGTGATTGGGTAATGGCTCTTGCTGAATACACTGTAGCACCACATTGGTACTTCACTGTGTTCAACGAATACAACTTTGGGAACTACGATCCAGAACTGCGTGTACATTATCCGAACGCATCAATCGCCTACTCCAAAGACGCACTGCGTCTGCAAGCTGGATATGGTCGAGTTCGTGGCGGTATCCTCTGCGTTGGCGGTATCTGCCGTCCAGTGCCAGCATCGAACGGTATGACGTTGAACGTAACGTACACTTTTTAAGGACGAATCATGAAGCACAGCATCATCATTGCCGGCCTCCTGTCGCTTGTTCTCATCTCGTGTGATGTTATTAACGCCCCCTACGAGAAGAACCCCAAGGATCCGTCGGATACACTGCTCAAAGACACGTCAACAACGATCACACGCACTGGCGGACTCCAGCACGTCTTTCTGGAAGACTACACAGGTCAGCTCTGCGGTAACTGTCCAGAAGCAGCAGATATAGCCGATCGTCTTTACAAATCGAACGGTGGACGTGTTGTCGTTACGGCGATCCATGCAGGCATCTTTGCAAAGAAAGAAATGCCAGACTATGAGCATGACTTCACAACACCAACTGGCGATGCACTCGACGCTGCATTCAAGATCAGTCGCGCTGGCAATCCGAACGGATTGGTAAACAGAGTTACCATCAATAACCGCATCATTCAGGGTCACCCAACGTGGGAATCTGTCGTGGCACAGCAACTCCTGCGCACCCCAGTCCTAGATCTTGGCATGAGCCACACGTACTACCCCGAAACCAAGACACTCGTTGTAACAGTTCGCACAGAAGCACTTGCAGACATAGATGCACCAGCTAACGTCTCGGTATGGCTGCAGGAAAACAATGTCATTGCAGACCAAAAGGATTATCGCAAGACACCGTCGCACATCACGGACTATAACTTTAGTCACGTGCTCCGTGCTTCCATGAACGGCACATGGGGCGATACACTGTCGAAAGCACCATCAGCAAAGGGCACGAAGTCAACCATGACCTTCCGTTACACCTTCCCTGATGCAAAGCTCATTTCCACAGACACCCTCAACTACTGGAATCTCAAGAACTTCGAGATCGTAGCCTTTGCCCACAAGGCCAGCACAAACAAAGAAGTGTTGCAGGTGGTGAAGCGGAAGTTGTAAGTGCCGAGTGCCGAGTGCCGAGTACCGAGTGCCGAGTACCGAGTGCCGAGTACCGAGTGCCGAGGTCATGTAGCTTTTAACGTGAGGTCCCTCGTCGCTGCGCTCCTCGGGATGACGCAGCTTGCATTTTTTAGAGAGGCAACGGGCGCGCCTTCGGCGCGCCCGTTGCCATCACCAATACAATTGCTGCGCGCCATGCGTCATCCCGAGCGCCGAAGGCGCGAGGGACCTCATGTCATTGTGTTGAGGATGGTAGCCTGCGCCGAAGGCGCGAGGGACCTCATGTCATTGTGTTGAGGATGGTAGCCTGCGCCGAAGGCGCGAGGGACCTCACGTCATTGTGTTTAGGATGGTTGCCTGCACCAAAGGCGTGAGGGACCTCACGACATTGTGTTGAGGATGGTTACCTGCGCCAAAGGCGCAAGGGACCTCACGACATTGTGTTGAGGATGGTTACCTGCACCGAAGGCGCGAGGGACCTCACGCTAATACGTTCAAGATGGTTTCCCGCTTTTGCGGGAAAGACGGTCGGCAACCAGTAATTAGTAATCAGTAATTAGTAATTAGTAATTCGTAATTAGTACCCCACTCTTACTTCCAACGCTCCAAAGAAGAAGTTGGTTGGATTGTTGCCGCTGTTGCGGTTGGTATAGCCGATGTTAAGATCGGTGAAGATGTTGTTGGCCCATTCGGCACTGAACCACAGACGCAGTCTGCGCTGGTGGGAGACGTTGCCACGGAGGAATGCGTTGCCGTAGAGGAAGTCGCCATCGCCACGGAGGATGTCGCCCCCTACGTTGCCAACGGGCACTTGAATGCCAGAGCCGGGATAGCGTGGGTCTTCGCCCATGATGAGGTTTCCGTTGGCATCAAGCAGGTTTTCTCCGTGACGTGTGTAGTCTGCGTCTACACGCACGTAGGTGCGTGGTGTAAGCCAGTAACGTAGCTGCAGTGCAAGTCGGTCCGAGTTCGACTGCATGTCGTAGCCAACGGGCGCACCAAAGGATGTGTATGATGCGTTGATGCTACGATGGGAATATGTGAACGGGTCGATGCGGGCGTATTCGGCGCTGACCATTATGCGGGATGCAGCCCCTTCTTGACCAAACGACTTCGACAATCCGAGTTGATAAGCAAATTTATTGTTGTTTCCGGCAATCGAGGTGTCGCCAAGTGATGTGTATGAGAGATCATCTACGATGAGCGATCCGTAGAGCATAAGCCCCTTAACTGGACGCAGCGTGATGTCTGCACCGATGAGCGAGTTGTCGTTTTGATTACGTTCTTGGGTGCTAAGTCCAGCGCTGACAAAAAACGCGAGTGGGTTCAGGTAGGCCAGGTCTAATCCGCGTCCCCAATAGACGATCATGTCGTTGAGTCCAACAGAAAGCCATGAGGTTGGCTCGACAGCAATGCGATGCGTAGCGATGTATTTACCTGGCACGGCCTTGCCCGACGTGTCGAGTCCGTTTGCAGCTGAATGTGTCATCGTAAAGCGCACGCTCTTATACGGCACATCAAGAAGGAGTCCGTCGAGTAAGGGGGCATTCATGGAATGCACAAGGTTGTCGATCGGACTGTTTCCAAACTGCAGTGCTTCGCGTCCGTAACGGATGCGGAGATACTCCGACTGATACTGCACGTAGCCAATGTATCGGTCAAAGAACGCACTGTCCTCAATGGTAAACTTGAGCGTGCGGCCAAGTGTCGGGTCGGTCTGCGCAATGCGCGATGCACTGCCGCGCAGACGCGAACCATTCGAGAGATCAAGGAAGAATCCAAGGTTGCTGCCGAGAGATCCCATCACGCGCGCGGATGCGCGGCCAAGCATAAACGACTCTGAAGAGCCTTCGTTGGATGTTGTTCCGGGACGCAGCATAAAGCCGAGATCGCCCTGCACACGAGCAACGCCATCGTTGAATACAAGCCCCCTATAGCGTCCGTGTGAGGATGCAAACACTTCTGTGGTGTCCGGTCGCTGCGCAACGAGTGGCCAGTAGTAGTTCAGCGAGTAGGTGCTAAAGGCGTTCGATGCTGTTGTGTCGACATTGCCTATGTAGGCGGGCCAAACCGACGACGACAGCGCAGATGCTGTGCCATCGAGTGTGCGCAGCACGGCGTTGTCCATTGAGACACGCTCGGCGTTGACATCAACATTTTGTGCACGCAGAAGGTAGGGGGCGAGCACCGCCACAAGCAAGAAGAGGAGTCGCAGAACCAGGGGCGACGTCATACTGCGTTAGCGTTTTTCGATAGTGGCTTTGCACTTACAGACGCTGCGCACGTATTCAACCTCACGCTGCGCTTCTGCTTCCGTGGCATAATCGCCTACGCGAACGATAAAGCGCTTAGACGTGGCATCTGGACCCATCTTCGCTGGCATGCGCTTCTTCTTCATCTCGTCGGCAAAGGCTTCAGCTGCCATCTTCCCCGTAAAGCTGCGCAGCACGATTGTGTAGGGCTTGGCAAGCGCCGCCTTTGGTGATTCCGTAAGGTCTGGCTTCTTTGCTGACACCGGTGTTAACGTGACCTTTTCTGAAGGGGCTGGCGCGCCAACAGTAGAACGCATCACATCGTAGGCAAGCGGAAGAAGGTCGCTCTGGGAATACTGATCACGCATTGTTGCGAAGTATTTACGGGCTCTATCGGTCTCGTTCTTCGTTGCCGACATAACAACGAGGCGCGCCAACGCATCATCGGCCCACTCGCTCTTGGGATAGGCTTCCACAATGCGCTCGAGCATCGGTGCGGCCTTCTTTGCATCATCGATCAGTGCTGCGTGAAGAAACATCACGCCTGGATCGTCGGGTGCGTCGATCAGAAGATCCGGCAACGCCTTCTTTGCATCGGTTGTCCATCCGGCTGCCACTTGTTGGATATAGTTCTTGACACCAACGCCTTGGGCAGATGCGCCAATGGAGGCGATGGCAAGGATGACGAAGAGGGTAAGTCGTTGCATGTCTATAAATTACGCAAGTGCACCTATTTTGGTGACCAAATCCACGAATGTGATGTTCATGTCAGCCCCTTCTGTAGATCAGAATTTTCGCGTTGTTGTCGCTGCCGGTGGCACTGGCGGACACATCTTTCCGGCCGTTGCTGTGGTAGAACAGCTAACCATGCTCACAAACGGACGCTTCAAAGCGGTGTTTATGGGTAGCCGTGACCGCATGGAAACGCGACTTATTCCAGAGTTGGGGTACGACTATGTGCCAATGCCCATTGAGGGGTTCAAGGGGCTTTCTTTGCGCACGCTTCTGCTCCCCTTCAAGATCTGGCAGTCCGTTCGTATCGCAAAACACACGTTGCGGAAACACAAGCCCCATGCCGTCATCTGCACGGGTGCCTACATCAGTTATCCTGTGGGTGTGGCGGCCGCGCAATTGGGAATCCCGCTCATCGTGCTGGAATCGAACCTGAATCCCGGCAAGAGCAACGCACGTCTTGTGCCAAAGGCCACTGCCGTGGTGCTGGCGTTTGAAGAAAGTCTAAAGCATTATGCGTCAGATGTGAAGAGCAAGCTGCACGTGCTCGGAAATCCCGTGCGGACGCAGATCGAGGAGGCTATGTCGGCGCATGATGCGCACTTGTATTGGGGACTCGACGCGTTCCGTCCAACGGTTCTCGTGTTTGGTGGCAGTCTCGGTGCACGCGCAATCAACGAAGCTATCGAGTCGGCCTTACCGTCGATAGCGCAAGCCCCCTGGCAACTGCTTTGGCAAACAGGTAAGGGTCATGCTGTGAAAGCCGATGTGCCCGAGAATGTCCGCGTTGTAGAGTTCATCGACAACATGGGCGCGGCCTATGCAGCGGCGGATCTTGTGGTTTCGCGTAGCGGCGCAACGACCATCGCAGAGCTTGGCATTGTTGGCAAGCCCGCCATACTGATTCCGTTACCGTCTGCTTCGACCAATGAGCAAGCATTAAATGCACAAGTCGTGGCCGATCGTGGTG
>CANGZU010000105.1 GCA_947458785.1 Ignavibacteria bacterium | reverse complement strand
GTTCGATCTGTTAGTACAGGGGGGCCCCCTGCCCGATGACCAGATCCTAGAGCGAGTGCTTGCGATGCGTCCCCTTCCCGTGGCCCTGGCCGCCAGAGGCAGCGACTACGCCAAGCTGATTAGTAGTATCGAATCAGCCATGCCCTTGTTGCGGTCCATGCTCGATAAATGGCAAGGGGCTGCTGTTACCCTCGAGCCGTTCTACGCGTCGGCCGTTTACGGACTCCAGGGACGGGCCGACATCGTGCTGCAGACCCCGACCAGCTCGGGCACGTCACTCCAAATTGTAGAAATGAAAGCCGGTAAGGCACCCAAGTCGGGCGTACGGGCCGATCATGCAGCGCAGGTTTCGGCCTATGCGGCGCTGATGATGGAGTGCGACCCGACGTGCGCTCCTGAAACGGCCCTTTGGTATGTCCAGGGCGGTGAAGATCAGCTGCGCCAGGTGCAGGACCAGGAACGCTATTTCGCTTCGTTACTCCAGGCGCGCAATGCCATTGTTCTCACCGAACTGGCATTTGCCTCGCAGGACAGCTCCCCACTCAGAGCTACGATTACATTGTCGGACACCGGAAAGGCCGCCTCGAGTATTGATCGCGACACGGTAGACGTGGCTGCACGCTCACTCACCGATCTCGACCCTAAGGAGAAGTTCGCTGTGAGCGCATGGCTCCAGCTCATCGCCTCGGAATCCGTCTCCCAGCAAACTCAGGATGCCTCGCGGTACGCCGCGATCACCGGACTCGCAATCGATCCCGACGCATGGGATAGCGTGCCATCACACATCGTTTTGCGCAGGCAGCAACACGAGGCCGATACCGGCATTCGCAGGGGCGATGCCGTGGTCTGCTACCGCACATCCCCCGATGGGAATGCAAGCCCCCTGAGATACAAGGCGTCCGTGCGCGCCATCACAGCGACACATGTGACGATCTCACTGCGCAACGCCTACGCGCGCCTGCATGAGGATGTAGGGGGCGAGTGGACCATCATATCAGACGTCATGGACTCGTCGGCCAAAGCGTCGATGTCGGGTATTGCCTCCTTCATGAAGCAACCCCGCGTTAAGCGCGAGGTGCTTCTGGGCAGACGCAGGCCACGTGTGCGGACGCGATACGTGAGCTCTGCACCGGATCTAACAATTATCCAACGGGATGTTGTCGAGCGCGCCCTGCAGGCCGATGAGCTGTTCCTCATTCAGGGTCCACCCGGCACGGGTAAAACCTCTGCCGTCGTGCGCTCGATCATCCAAGAGCTGGTTGCCCAGCCACACGAACGTGTGATCGCGGCGGCATTTACGAACCGCGCCGCGAACGAGATCTGCAGCGCGCTGGATAGATACGGCATTGACTACATCCGTCACGGAAGCCAAGAAGGTGCAACGGGTGCTAAGAGTATCCCGCAACTCATGCGAGAGCTTTCTCCGTGCGATCTTGCAGAACGGATCACCAACGCGCGCTGCGTAGTGGCAACGGTGCAGTCACTAAGCTCATCAGCCGAGATCTGGGATTTCGGTGCCTTTACAACGGCCGTGATCGACGAAGCCTCGCAGCTTCTGGAGCCAATGCTTCTCTCTGTTACCAGCCGCGTTGGACGATCCATCCTGATCGGCGATCATTGTCAGCTCCCGGCCGTCGTTACCCAACCTCAGGAGAATCTTTCAACGGCACACGCAGCCCTCTCGGCTATACACCTTTCGAACTTGGCCATGAGCGGATTTGAGCGATTGCTGCGCTGCTACCAGCATACCGACTACGCTCACGAGGTCTGCGGCATGGTCACCGAACAGGGACGCATGCATGGCGACATTATGCGTGTTGCCTCCCAAGCCTTTTATGGTGGACGTCTTCGCTGCATCCGCGCTGATCAAGAGCAATCGCTGCCATCACCATGGTCGGGGCGAATTCCCCACCGAGCCGCGTTCATTGCAAGTGGGATTCGCTCAAGCCAGCTCGAGATCGTTCAAGAGATCGTCGCCTATCTCACATCTGGCGATCCAAGCATTCGCGAGATCCCATCGATTGGAATCATTAGCCCCTTTCGCGTTGTCAATAATGCGATACTTGCGATGCTCACTGAGAAGCAGCGCGAGTCCTGCACCGTTGATACGGTTGAGCGCTTTCAAGGGGGCGAGCGCGATGTGGTGATCTACCTTGCAGCAGCAGATTCAGTGCAGGAGTTTGATCAGATGCGATCTGAGGTGGAGGTCGATGGCGTCGTGGTTGACAGAAAGCTGAACGTGGCCATCACACGTGGACGTGAGCAGTTCATCATGATCGGTGATCAGGTGCTATTGTCAGAGTCGACTGTCTATGCTCGTGTGATCGATATGCTGACTCCACTTGCCTGGACGTTGTAGTTTTGCACCATGGCTGGACACAGTAAATGGGCAAACATTAAGCGTCGTAAGGCTGTTGTCGACGCGAAACGTGGGAAGCTCTTCACCAAGGTTTCAAAAGAGATCATCGTTGCCGCAAAGCTCGGTGGCGGTGACCCCGATGCGAACGCACGTCTGCGCATGGCCATCGAGAACGCTCGTTCTGTCTCGATGCCTGTGGAGAACATCAAGCGCGCCATCCTGCGCGGCACCGGCGAGCTCGAGGGCATCAGCTACGAAGACGTTACCTACGAGGGCTATGGTCCGGGCGGTGTTGCAGTGATCGTAGTCTGCACAACAGATCATCGCAACCGCTCTACGCAAGAACTGCGCGCAACGTTTTCCAAGTTTGGTGGTAATCTTGGTGAGAACAATTCTGTAAGCTGGAACTTCACGCGCAAGGGAGAGATCCGGGTTGAGTGTTCGCTCTCGGAAGACGACATGCTGTCGCTTGCCATGGACATCGGCGCAGATGATGTGGTGATGATCGATGACGGCGCGCTGATCTTTTGTTCAGTTGACCTGCTGGGTACGTGCGCCAACGAATGCGCAGAGCGCAAGCTTGCTGTGCGTGAGACACGCATTGTGTACGAGCCGAACACCATGCTGAGTGTGACGGATCCCGAGCACACAAAGCTTCTTGATAAGCTACTCGATGTGCTGGACGACAATGATGATGTCCAGAACGTGTTCCACAACGCCGAGCTACCGGAAGAGGACGCAGAGTGAGAATCTTAGGCATCGACCCAGGATCTGTGATCTGCGGATACGGAGTTATCGATGCCGAGGGCTCGTCGATGAAGCTCGTTGAATACGGCGTTATCGCCGTCAAACGTCGAGCGAGCAACTTCCCTGAGCGTCTTGTCGAGATCCACGAACGACTTGCGGCAGTGATTGCCCGCACATCACCCGATGTGTGCTCAATGGAAAAAGTGTTCTACGCCAAAAACGTGCTCTCCATCGTGCAGCTCTCACATGCGCGTGGCGTGGCCATGCTGGCGTGTGCTCAGGCCGGACACGAGCCGCAGGAGTACACACCGATGCAGGTAAAGCGAAGCGTTACGGGGCGAGGGGCAGCCAGTAAAGACCAAGTGCAACACATGGTGCGTGCCATCTTATCGATCGATGAAACGCCCGAGTTCTTTGATGCAACGGATGCTCTTGCCGTAGCGATATGTCATGCCGTGAATCTTGGTCCGCCCCCTGCCGTCAAACGAGGTGGAAAAGTTTCGAAGCGAACTGCCTGGAAAGACTACGTAGAGAAGAACCCAAACCGCGTCAAGAAACGTTAATCAGTGGTATTTTTGCGCCACGTTTTACTCACTCTTGATGAATTGGATTACCATGGCCACGAAGATTGCCATTAATGGGTTTGGTCGTATCGGACGCCTTGTTTTTCGTGCTCTCGTTCAACGTGGAGCAGATGTCGAGATCGTTGGTATCAACGACCTTTCCGATGCTGCCACGCTGGCCCATCTTCTCAAGTACGATTCTGTACACGGACGCTTTAACGGGACGGTAGAAGTTGATGGCACGGCGATCGTTGTCAATGGTCATCGCATCAACATCAGCGCTGAAAGGCAGATCGAGAACCTTCCATGGTCAGGTCTGGACGTCGTGATTGAATCGACCGGTAAGTTCACCGCCAAGGCGGACCTCGATAAGCACCTCAAGCATGCACGCAAGGTTGTGCTCACAGCTCCAGCAAAGGACAAGCTCGACGGCACGATCGTGCTGGGTGTGAACGATCACGAGCTCACGGCAGACATGCACGTGGTCTCGAATGCATCATGCACAACAAACTGTCTTGCCCCAATGGTCAAGGTTCTGCACGAGAACTTTGGACTCGTGAACGGCTTTATGACAACCGTCCACGCCTACACAAACGATCAGAACATTCTAGATCTGCCACACAAGGATCTGCGCCGCGCACGCGCTGCAGCACAGAACATCATCCCAACAACAACGGGTGCAGCCAAGGCCGTGAGCGAAGTGATGCCAGCAATGAAGGGCAAGCTCGATGGTATGGCCTTCCGCGTACCAACGCCAGATGGCTCGGTAACAGACTTTACGGTCGTGCTCGAAAAGGCCGCCACAAAGGAAGATATCAACGCAGCCTTCAAGGCCGCAGCGGATGGTCCCCTAAAGGGCATTCTCGAATACTGCATCGATCCCGTTGTATCAACAGACATCATCGGCAACCCGCACTCATGCATCTTTGATTCGCTGAGCACAATGGTCATCGGCAACTCCGTCAAGGTAGTTGGCTGGTACGACAATGAATGGGGCTACTCAAACCGCATTGCCGATCTTCTGATGCGGGTAACAGCGTGATCAAGTCAATTCAGGACGTCGACGTTGCAGGTAAACGCGTTTTGACGCGCGTTGATTTCAACGTGCCGCAGGATGAGCACGGGGCTATCACCGACGACACGCGAATCGTGGAGTCGCTGCCAACGATCATGTCTATTGTTGACCGCGGAGGTGTAGCGATTCTGATGTCACATCTTGGTCGCCCCATGGGCGAGCGCAAGATGAAGTACTCACTGCGTCCAGTAGCAGAGCACCTTGCAAAGCTCTTGATGGCAAGGGGCGTAGCAGTCTCATTTGCTGATGACTGCGTTGGTGAGCATGCACTAGCAGCCGTCAATAATGCCCCCTTCGGAAGCGTTGTGCTTCTGGAGAACCTGCGGTTTTACGCGCAGGAAGAAGCAAATGATGCAGCGTTTTGTCAGCAGCTTGCTGAGCTTGGCAACATCTACTGCAACGATGCCTTTGGCACGGCGCACCGCGCACATGCCAGCACAGAAGGCGTTGCGAAGTTCTTTCCTGAGCGTTGCGCTGGATTCCTGATCGCA
Source organism: Ignavibacteria bacterium (assembly GCA_947458785.1). GTDB lineage: Bacteria > Bacteroidota > Ignavibacteria > Kapaibacteriales > Kapaibacteriaceae > UBA10438. The sequence continues at coordinate 1,406 of CANGZU010000105.1, read as the reverse complement.
AAAGAACTCGAGTACCTGGGCAATGCACTTGCTCAGCCAAAGCGTCCACTTGTGGCCATCATGGGCGGCTCGAAGATTTCGGGCAAGATCGATGTGATCACAGCGCTGATATCGAGTTGCGACACTATCCTGATCGGCGGTGGTATGATGTTCACGTTCCTCAAGGCTATGGGACACAACGTAGGCTCATCACTTGTGGAAGCAGATAAGATCGAACTCGCGAAAGAGATTCTCGCTAGAGCCGCATCGCAGGGTGTGAATCTGATGATTCCAACGGATACCGTGGTTGCCGCATCGTTTGCTGATACACCAGACAACCAAGTTGTTGCTGTTGATGCAATTCCTGATGACATGATGGGACTTGATATTGGTCCAGCAACACAGCAAGCATTTACTGCAGCGATCAAGACCGCAGGCACCGTTGTCTGGAATGGTCCGATGGGCGTCTTTGAATTCTCGAACTTCCAGTCTGGCACGCGTGTTATTGCTGATGCGATGGCTGAGGCAACACGCGGCGGTGCGATCACGATCGTTGGTGGTGGAGATTCTGCGGCAGCCGTAACGCAATTCGGTCACGCGAAGAACGTCACCCACGTATCGACTGGTGGTGGCGCTTCGCTTGAGTTTCTCGAAGGCAAACAGCTCCCCGGCGTTGTTGCATTGGAAGTCTAAAACATGTCTGCACAATTTGGCCAAGGCCGCATGGGCGCATTCCCTCCAGTGATCAAGTTCTTGCTTGCAAGCAACGTGATCGTCTTTATCATTCAGTCGCTCTTTCTGCAGGGCATGACCTTTGGCGGACTCCCCGTGGACGTCGTAGTCATGGAGAACTTTGCCCTTTGGCCCGCTGGCAGTGGTTCGTTCTTCCCGTGGCAGCTGTTGTCATATCAGTTCATGCACGGCGGCATCTCGCATTTGCTCTTTAACATGCTTGCCCTGTGGATGTTTGGCGTAGAGCTCGAGTACATCTGGGGCTCACGAAAGTTTGCGACCTATTACATTCTCTCGGGCATCACAGCTGGTGTTGTTCACCTTATCGTGACACCGCTCCTCGGTGGTGGACTCGCTCCCACGATTGGTGCATCGGGCTCGATCATGGGCATCTTACTTGCCTTTGGGATGACGTTCCCCGACAGGCCGATCATGATGTTTCCGTTGTTCTTCCCTATTCCTGCTCGCATCTTCGTGATGATCTATGCTGGATTCGATCTTATCAGTGGACTCTTCAACGCTGGTGATGGCGTGGCACACTTTGCACACCTTGGAGGTGCGTTAGGGGGCTATCTGCTCATCAAGTTCGGAGAACCGATTTTCCGCCGGGTCGAGGGTTCACAGTATCGCGACAGCTATCAGCGACGCTCCAATGTGATCGATGCAGACTTTCGAGATATCCCTCAACAGCGTGC
>CANGZU010000104.1 GCA_947458785.1 Ignavibacteria bacterium | reverse complement strand
TGTTGTTCTACGACGACGCCTGTTGGACGTCTTGCATTGGTTACTTCGAGAGAAACGTTGGTTGTGCTGTCATCACAACTAAACAGCGTTGTACCTGGCGAAGAGATCTCATTGTAGCATCCAGACATATAGAAGTTCGACTTCATCACCCTGTACGAGGTGACCTCTGACTGAGCTGTATTACGGATGCTAGCGGCTACTTGTCCGGACCGTGTGACCTCTTCTGCAACTAGCGAGCCTGTTGTTGGCCCTCCGTCCAATGCCCCATAATTCACAAGGATGTTTCCGTTAACCAATTCCTGGACGCTCCCCATCGCCGTGGCATGCAAAGGTGTCTTTGGCGCATACTCCCATACTTTACGAGCCGTATATGTAGAGAGATCTATCTCATACTCGACGGCACGGGATGAACGAGGAAGGGGCTTAAGGTTACCGTTGTCATAGAGCATAATCGTACCCCGCGATGTTTCAAATGCGGAGTGCTGATGCGAAAAGCCCGTGAAGTTGTGATACGTATCATCTTCAATTGTGAAGGTGCTGTTCTTCGATGAACTCCCCCCTAGTCGCCAGATCACATCGCCTGTACCTCGGTTGATCTTCACGAGGGCATCGAGATGCCGACATGAGATAAGGATGTGTCCATCTGATGTTGGATGTATCGAGTTCACGTGGATGTAGTCAATCAGCGCTGACGTAAGATCCACATCTTCTGTGGCATCGGTCACAGGTATATGATCAAGTGACTTCCACTCAAAGATCAGTTGCCCCGAGAAGGAGATCTCTTGAATCACGGCACCAAGTATGATTGCGCTGGGCTTACCACCTGGATGCAGCTGCGACATGTCAACCGTGCGACGCTCTGTGCCAAGGATGATATAGGAGGTGTCGGTCCAGACCTTACCCTCGTGAAAGTCTACGACGTATCCGCCCTTCATCAACAGCGAATCGACGATGTTCAGGTTCTTGTCTCTTCGAACAAAGCACCCGCTGCTCGCCTGCCAGATCGAGCTGTAATACGTGAGATACGTGTTATTGTAAGGCTGTAGGTTGGTTACCGTACCCGTATTTACGGCAAAGACGGATGTACCCGTATGATCCATCAGCGCAATAGAATCTCGCGCATTAGGGGCAATCAGGTAGTACCCGGGCGCAGCGGAGCTTGTACTCGCTACCGTTAGTTGCTGAAATCCTGACTGTGCGTATAGCGAATACGCTGTGGCAAAGAGAATTGCCAAGATGATATTCTTCATTCTTGCAAGGAAGAACGAAAAACGTCCGATTATGTTACAGAGATGCGTGCGTTATAACAGATCCGTAACATCGACATAAAAGATCTGACCACGGACACCGGTAAAGAACACTCGAGAATCAAAGACCCGTATGAATCGCAATGTTTGATCGTCGGGTATCGTAAAAACTCTCCAGGTTGCACCTGAGTCTTTACTAACAAAGATGCCCGGATAGCCTACAGCAAAGATGACACCCCGGTTGACATCTACATCGAGGATGTGGGGACGATGGTCGTAGGTACCATCTGGATGAAACACCGAGTATGCTCCATTATCAGGGCAGATATACGACTCATCCTGAGTGCGGACAAGCCAGCCCCCTACTATTCGATAAACATCTTGAATGGACTGTGAAGGAAGATCCGTGAATGCGCGTTGCCATGTGGTACCGCGATCCTTCGATGTCCATGCGCCCTCGGTCGTGCAAATCCAAATAGTGTTGTCACTGCTGCGCAACCGGTTGATTGACGCATATGGTAGTGTAAGCGAAAGTGTATCCCAGGTACGTCCTGCTGTAATACTGCGTAGCAATATGCCTTCCTGTAAACCAACTACGACTGCTGTGTCTACAACAGCCAAAGCATATTCACCGCTGTACGGTAGGGTTGTTGTAAAAAGATCAACATCTGAGCCACAACGCTTAACATGAACCAAACCACGTGTTAGCGTGGAAAGAACAACGCCATCCTGAAAAGCACTGGCCGATTGTGGAATTGCACCACCTAGACCATCGTGCAAAGGATATGCTACCTGTTGGCCCGCAGAAAGGAATGCCACACCATGTTCGCGGAGCCCGATGTATAAACCGCGATCCGACGGAACAAACCGTCGAACCTCGATGGGCTCGAGGTTGCGATTAATACTGACCGACTCCCATACACCATCTAACATGCGGCGTCGGTACAGCACACCCTCTTGCGAGACCATTCCAGCATACAGATATCCACCATGGAGTTGAACGGCACTCACGTATTCAGGGGGCAGCTGTTGCATGTTCAACTCTTCCAAAGCAGCCGTATTCAGCGTGATCTGGATGGTTGGTAGGCGCTTTCGTCCGAGCACAACAAGAGAATCATCTGCTGTGATGCAAGATGACTCCAACAGTGACGATGAAGTAAGTGTGTAGGTAACACCGTATGGTGTTGATACGAATAGCGTAGAATCGCGAACCGTATACACGTTGTTATCATGGGTGGTGGACAACGCAGCGTTGTTGTGGTCCCATGCCTCGACGTAGCCATTGATGTTACGGATACGATTAACACTTCCTGGACCATATCGCCTGATCTGAGTCCACGACAACCCGTGATTCGTCGAGATGTTTAGCGCGCCATTTGCTGTTAGTGCATAGAGGGTGTCGCCACGGGGTAGAATATCGACGACGGATTTGTTCGTCAGGGGTACTGACGGTTCTGTCCAGGTTGCACCATCATCCTGTGTCGTAAAAACACGTTCTGACGTAAGCGCTATGTATGAGCTATCGCAACGAAGCAGTACCTCCAATCCGAAGAATGAGCGCTCTCCTAATCTCTGCACATTGAGTTTGGGCGTCGTATCTTGTGCACGTACAGAAGTGCAGAAACAGATTAACACCAACAAACCTGCAGTGAACAATACCGAGGCTTTGTGGATTGCCGTGCGAGTAAGCATCAAACAAATATCGGTAATGACTGCTCTTGTGACCTTGCTCATCTTCTTCGCGATGGTTGGCATCGGAAGAGCGCAGGTTGGTTCCGCTGCGTACAGGGTTGTACAGCAGGGCAACGCCTATCCTGGATACATTCTCATCGCACCTACTGGCAGCGACACGCTAGGCATTGTTGATAACAGCGGTCTGTTTGTGTTTCCCGTCAACGTGGGACTGCACACAAATCTAAGTTCACACAACAACAAAGACCTTACGTTCTTCAGTGTATCTCTCAGCACCGGCACCTTCGATCAGCGGGGGATGGTGCACATGAATGCCAACCTTGAACTTACCGACAGCATTCGTCCGATTGGGCCATACATTCCGGATTTTCATGAAGGGTACGCTACTTCAGACACCACATTCATGGTGCTTGGCACGTATCTAATGCCGGTTGATCTCTCCTCCTTTGTTCAGGGCGGAAAGCCAGATGCGAACGTTGTTGGAACGCTTATTCAAGAAGTTACAGCAACGGGGCGCGTGTTGTTTGAGTGGAAGTCGTTCGATCATATCTCCTATCGCGATGCTACAGAGGATATTGACTATACGCAGTCGGTCGTAGACGTGCTCCATGCAAACTCTGTGATGCGGGATACAGATGGCAACCTCATTGTTTCATTTCGCCATACCGACGAAGTAATCAAGATCAGCTACGCAACTGGTAGTGTTATCTGGCGGCTTGGAGGCTCAAAGTCGAAGAACAATCAGTTTCGCTTCTTGAACGACACAACCAACAGCTTCTTTGGATTTTCCCACCAGCATTGTGCTACGAGGACATCACGTGGAACACTGCTGATGTTCGACAATGGCAACCTGAAGCCCACACCACGTGCCTCACGTGTTGTAGAATATGAGATCAACGAACAAGCGAAAACCATTCGCAAGGTCTTCGAGTACGTCCCCAAGAAGCCCGTCTATGCCGTCTCAATGGGAAGCGCAAGAGAGTTGCCAAATCAAAACATCTTGATCGGCTATGGCTCTGCTGCGACGATCACGGGAACTACGAATGACATTGCCGCCGAGGAGATTGATCGCAATGGCAATGTGGTAGCAACGGTCTATAACATCCCCAGTCCGAAGTTCCGCCCATACCGCATTGTGAAGTCAACGTTCGGGATGACAGGAGTACAACGAACAATCTCAACCACAGGTAGAACAGCGTTTGCAACTTCTGACAGTGCAACGTGTATCGCCCTGAATACTGCGCGTGCAACCAAACCAACAGTCGTCACTGCAGAACGACATCATTATGCACCTCGAAACATCATTGATACTGCAAGGGGGCGCTCGTTCTATGCCCCAGCACGGTGGACCGTGCGTACTAGCGATTCGACAGCATTGGCCGGATCAACGATCCTTACCTTAGATCGCAGATCCCGCATTGAAGACCCGGCAACTGTTAGTGTGATGTTTCGGCCATCAGAGGGTGATGGAAGATTCGACGTGGTCGCGGCATCGTATTCTGCCGCAGATTCTTCGTGGACGCTACCGTTCATCAAAGAAGGTGAGATCGCCGTTGCCTATGCAACACGCGTGTCCCCCGAGCGAATCAGCCCGAGTAATCGTTCTACCGACATACGTCGCAATGCTCAGCTTCGATGGTATCGCACATTGTATGTAGAGTCCTACGATGTACAGGTATCGCCTGATAGCACCTTTAGGACAGGTGTAATTTCGGCTACAACAAAGGACACATCATATGTGCTTCCCACGTTGTCTCAGAATGCGACACACTGGTGGCGTTTGCGGACACTTACCACACGCGGAAAGCGCAGTCCGTGGACAGATTCTTGGAGATTTACAACCCAGATCGACGTCCCCATCGTGTTGGAACCAGACACCACGAAGAGCCTCAATGTCGTAACCACGCGATCAGCGTTCCGCTGGTCACGCGTGAAAGGCGCTTCTCACTACCGACTCGTTGTTTCCGATACAACAAACAAGGCCCTTCTCGATACGCTCACCACAGATACGCTCATGTATCCTGTGTCCGCCCTGCCTAGCAACACCCTGTGCAGATGGAGCGTGCGGGCGTTGATCGACACTGTGTTTAGTCCGCCTTCTGCAACACGCACAATAGCCACGACACCTAGCAAGCCCCTTCAAAGCTTTCCCGAACCAAGCGTCTACCTTGCTAGCACACCAACACCTGTGTTAAGGTGGTTGCCAAGTGATGCTCAGGAATATCGAGTGCAGCTCATTCGCTCATCTGATAACAGGGTTGTTCTTGATTCCATCCATCTAGGTACGTCCTTACCAACACCTTCTCTCGAACCTGGAACGTCGTATCGATGGTTGGTCTACGCCATTGGTACCTACGGTGCGTCTGATCCCGCCGAGCGCATGTTCTCGGTTGCAACTGGTGTAAGCCTTAGCAGGCCCGCTATCAGCGGCGGTCTCTCGAGGAATGGTGTAGAGTTCACCCAGCCATCAGCTTGCTCATGGGAGATCGTTCCAGACGCACTTGAGTACCAGGTACAAGTAGCAGCCGACGTTGTGTTTGATAATCCATACATCGACACCGTTGTTGCAAAGCCCGAGCTTGCTGTGGTGTTTCCGCGCGCGTCATCGCTCTATGCCTGGCGCGTTCAGGCCCGCCGGGGGTATGAGATTGGCCCATGGTCAGATACGGCTTACGTATCCACGAAGCTCGACGGATCGACGATCATTACACCCACATATCCTGTTCATGGGGCGAGGGGAATAGCAGAATCGGACGTGTTTCGGTTCTCTACAAATGGAGAGTTTGAGAGTTATGAGGTGCAGGTATCCCGAGACCCTCGACTCAACGACATTGACTTTAAGTTTTACTGCTTCACAGATAGTACTGGATTCTCATTTTTAAGTTCGGGCACGCGATACTTCTGGAGAGTTGTCGGCACGTCGTCCAAGAGACCACGGTTTATCAGCGACGTAGCTACGATGCTGGTGGGCGATGTAGTTTCTGTGTCTTCCACCCATGGTGACGAAGACCTTATAGGGATAGTTCGCTATGGGTCCAGTATCCTATTGATAAACAATGCAGATACACCGATCGCAAGCATCAAGGTTTATGATCTTCTTGGCTCGTGTCTGTCTACACACTACCCCGGGGCAGATGGTAACCAAGTGATGATACCAACAGGCAATACAAGCCCCCTGTTTTTTGTGGTAACTTTTTTGTCTGGAAGAACTTATCTTATGCGCGCGTGATCAATGCTCACGCGCTTAAAGACGTTAAAAACGATCTGATTTTTCTACAATTACTTGCAAAGGAGCTAATCGCATGACATCGTTACTGCGACGCTTTTCCGACCAGGCACGTCTTGCTTGGGTGCTTGCATTAACGGCCATCATCATGATGACCGCTACTACTCAAACCTTCGCGCAACCATGCTCGTATGGTTATGGGAACATCGTTGTTACAAGCCCGGCTACCGGTAGCTCTTGGGTACGCAACACAACGCTTACAATTCGTTGGTTCGGTAATCCGTACGTTGCCGGCAACTACGGGGGCAAGTATGACATTTATTATTCCAGCAATGGAGGTGCAACATGGAATTCCGTTGCATCGCGTGTTGATGGATATGCAACATCATTTAACTGGACAATTCCAGCTTCGGTAACACCTGGTTCGGCGTTCCGAATTCGCGTGGATGAGTATTTCAATCCATCAAGCTGGTATTGCACACTGTCTAACCCTGGTTACACAGGTAACTTTACTGTTACCAAAGGTTGCTTCCCTCCAACAATCACACAGCAGCCCGTTAGCCAGACAGTCTGTACTGGTGCGACGGCAAGTATGAGTGTTGCCTCCGACATGACGACTGGT
>CANGZU010000103.1 GCA_947458785.1 Ignavibacteria bacterium | reverse complement strand
TCGGCGTAACCTTTCTAAGAAAGATTGATTCTCTATGGGGCTAGTGGTCTACACCACTAGCCCCTTTCGATTTTTACGTAGTTTCCCGATCTGATCATGATCAAGGGGCTTTCCATGAGAACTGTTGTACTCAGTATTGTCTTAACGCTTGTTTCTGCGCTCCACCTTGCTGCGGATACTCTGCACGTAGCCGCAATTGCAGAACCCGGTGGCGACGGATTGTCGTGGAACACCGCGTTCCGCTCTATCGACTATGCATTGGCATCATGGAAAGCTGGTGACGAGATCTGGGTTGCCCAGGGAACATATCCGATCGTAAGCGCAGGATACAGCATCAAGAACGGTATGCATATCTATGGTGGCTTTCGAGGCAACGAGACCATGCGCGAGGACAGAGATTGGTATCGTCAAAAGAGTATACTTATGTCGAATAAGGGTGACTTTATATTTCGTCTCAACGAATGTGATTCAACAACGCGCATCGATGGATTTGTCCTTGAGGGCACGCAGAAAGTGGCTCTCGGCATTACAGGTGGTGCACCACGAATCTTCAATTGTCATTTCCGAAACACCTACGCCGTGATAAGTGGCTCGGCCATCTGGGTCTCGAGAGCTGGAAGAGTTCGCATAGAATACTGCACGTTTGAAAACTGCCGAGCAGGCATGAACGGCGGCGCGATTTATTTGAACACATCGCTTGTAAGTCGCAGATGGGATGTGGATTGGGGTCCGTTTATTGGACAGTGCTTCTTTATCAACTGCAGTGCTGAACGTGGTGGTGGGATCTATGTGAATGAGAGCAAGGGGCAGACACAAATTGTTTCATCAGTGTTTGCAGGCAATCGAGCGCGTGATCTTGGTGGCGCTGTTGGGGCTGATGGATCATGGACGTATGTAAACAATTGTACGTTCTACAAGAACGGCAGCACAACTGGTGCCATGAGTATCGGTGGTAAGACGATCGGACTCAACGGTGGGTTCGTGCAAAACTCAGTGGTCTGGAATGGAGACGAAGACACAACCCGCCACATCATGCATTTCCGGGTGCCAGGGGACACGTCATCGTTTGGTGCCAACGCCAATCTTGTTGAACGGGATTTTGATTATGGGTTCTGGCAGGTCGATCCATCATTTGAAAATCAGGATGACTGGGATGGTCAGGATAACATCTACGGAACTGACGATGATGGTCTTGCGCTATCGAGTTTTTCAATGGTGCGCAATGCCGGTGTCATCGATCGATTTGTAAATCATCGTAACTACGACATCATCGGTAACCCGCGTCTTGTTGGACGCAAGGTTGATCTTGGAGCCTATGAATCGCAGCGTACAGATCGATTGGGATTCAGGGAAGTTGTGGACGAACTCCGCAAAGGCAAGCTGATACTCCTGTATCGTCATGGCAAAACAGATTGGCTCCAGCAAGATCCGGGTCCATCAAAGGAGTGCTTCCCAGGCCGCAATCTCATTTTCGAAGGACGCGAACAATGCACGGAAATCGGCAAAGTCTATCGGTACCTCAACATCCCTATCGGTGATGCGCTCTCTAGCACGGCATGCCGCTGTTGGGAAACACTTGATAAAATGGTCGGCAGATACACGGTAAAGAGTCACTGGGCAGGGGGCGCAGGCAACTCGATACAGCAACGTTGGAATGATCTCAAGGCAATCCCAACAAATGGAAACCGCGTGATCTCCTCACACGATGCGGTGTGCCAGTCAATATTCAATCCAGACGGCGACGGCACTGTGGTTACCACAGCTGAGTATATGGAGGGCGATTGTCTCATTCTTCGTCCAGATGGAGATACTGTGGAAGTCTTAACACAATGGTGTTCAGAAAACTGGACGCGGTACCACGTGCGATTCCCGGATGGATTAACATCTATACCAGAGCTCCCAACGGGTGATGCGAACATTTCGGCCTATCCTAACCCAGCGCGTGAGAGCTTTCGCATAGTATCGACTGTTGCAACACAGGTCAACATTGTGGACGTGTACGGCCGTCGTTATGCGAGTATAGATCTACGCGCCCCTAGCTTGCAGGACGAGGTCAACACTGCAGGGTGGCCAGCTGGCACCTACTTCCTGCTTGGACATGCATGTGTAGGACGAATCGTGGTTACGCGATAGTCTCAGTTGCAAAGGCCTTTGCCTTGGCATCATCGAACTCGCCTTCCCATCGTGCCATTACGACTGTAGCTAGGCAGTTGCCGAGCAGGTTTACACTCGTTCGTGCCATGTCCATGAACTCATCAACTCCGAAGATCATGGCAACGGCGATTGGTCCGTAGTGTTTGAGATTGTCTGGTAGGAATGTTGCCAACGTTGCCAGAAGAATCACGAGCGAGGCACGCGGCACAGCTGCAACACCCTTGGACGTGATCATCAGTGCTAGCATCATGCCTATCTGTTGTCCGATGCCAAAGGTAAAACCTGGTACAGTGGTCGAAATCGCCTGCATCACGAAAACGCTTGCCATGGCCAGGTATAGCGTTGTTCCGTCAAGATTGAAAGTGTAGCCAGCAGGCATAACGAATCCAACAATACGCTTCGGCACACCGAAGGCCTCCATGCGCTCCATAGCCATGGGAAGGGCGCTCTCGCTGGAGGTTGTTACAAAGGCCAGCGTAAAAGGCTCCCGAACAGCCTGAATGAACTGCCGCAGCGGTATCCGCGCAATGAAGACGACCGCTCCGAACACGAGGACAACAAACAGAAGAAGCGTCAAGTATAATGCGCCGATCAGTAGGCCCAAGTTTTTAAGAACTTCAAGACCTTGGTGACCAATCGTGGCGGCCATCGCTGCACCGATGCCGATCGGTGCAAACTTCATGATGATGTTCGTGAAGGTAAACATTGTCTGTGCCAGCGATTCACAGAACTCTATGATGGGGCGAGCCTTGTCGCCAATGCGTGAGACGGCGATGGCAAAGAGTACCGAAAACGTAACGATCTGTAGAACATCGCCCTTGGCCATCGCATCTACGACGCTCGTAGGAAAGATGTGTACGATCGTCTCTATCAGTGTTTTGGGATGATTCTCAGCGATGGCCCCAAGCGTACCCGGATCACCCACCAGGATGATGCCATGCCCAGGTTGCACGACGTTAACGACCAAGAGTCCAACGAACAATGCCAGTGTTGTAACGATCTCGAAATAGATCAACGAGCGCAGGCCAAGCCTACCCACCCCTGTGCCATGTCCGCCCCCTGCAATGCCTGTAACAACTGTTGCAAACACAAGTGGAGCAATGATGAGCTTGATCAGGTGCAGGAACACATCGCGCAGCCACCCGATTGACTGTCCAAACTCGGGTGCATAGTATCCTATAGCTATGCCAATAACAAGTCCAAGCAGGATCTGCTTTGTGAGTGAAAGGTGAAAGCGTGACATGGTGCTACTCCCGGCGATTCCGTAGCAAGCAAGTTACGGAACAAGCTAGTGAGCATTACGAACGATCGGGCTGATGCACCTTCCCGTTGAGCAGGATCGCCGCGTCGCGTCGATTGTTGATTTGGAGTTTTTTGTATGCGTTGCGAATGTGTGTGCGTACCGTTTCCAGGCTTATACTCAACGAGGTCGCAACTTCGAGGTAGGAGTAGCCGCTTGCAATAAACTGAAGTACTTCCAGTTCGCGTCGTGATAGCTTTTCCAGTTCAGGAGAAGAACGAATGGAACCGCGCATGGCTAGAAGAATCTTTCGCGCTATTCCTGCGCTGATAGGCGATTCCCCAGCATGGATCTGCCGAATAGCACCGGCAAGCTCGCCCGGACGCAGCACCTTTGTGAGATAACCCATTGCACCTGCAGAGATCGAATCATAAATACGCTGGTAGTCATCGAATGCTGTCAGCACGAGAATGTCCGATGTTGGACATAGAGTTCGAATCTCCATGATCAACGCATGTCCAGGTGTGTCTGGTAGTACAAGATCGAGTACAACAACATTGGGCTTCGTTACAGCTAGACTGGCTCGTGCCTCGGCTGCAGTGGCCGCTACAAAAACCACAGTGATGTCTTTGCACGCTTCGATTTCCTTAGCATATCCATTGGCGAGTACGCCGTCGTCTTCGACGATTGCTACAGTGATCATGATGAATACACCCCGAATGAAACAACTACGCTTGTACCTTGTTTGGGCACGGAGGTAACATGAGCATGGAAGCCATGTTCACTGGCACGTTTTGCTATGTTACTGATGCCGCTCCGTCGAGTATGATGATCAACATCAAACCCATTTCCATTGTCTGAGAGCTCTATTCTAATCGATGAGGCATCGCGTTGGATATCCAGTGCTGCCCGTGATGCAGAGGCGTGACGAATGACGTTCGTAATGGATTCGTTGAGAATGATGAGCACGTTCTTTGCCACATCTGCAGCAACGTAGTGATCACCTTCGATGGTCATCTGGTTAGTCGTCAGCTCGATGTCGGCGTCAGCAAAACACGCAGCAGTGTACTCGCGTAGTTCACCAAGAAAATCACCGACGCTTATCGAATCACTCCGCCAGATCCATAACAGACTTCTGAACTTTCTGTTTACGGCAAGTGCCGCACTAACGATTGCTCTCGAATGCTGTGCTTCATTTGCGTTAAGTAGTGCTGATAAACGAGCAAGATCCGCCCCAAGCGTATCATGGAGATCACGAGTGATACTATCGTGGTGTAGTTCGAGGTTGGCTTTATGTCGGTTCGCAACGCGTCTCCATGTGTAGACCGTGCTATATCCCAATCCTCCCGATGCCAGAATAACGAGTGCAATCAATGCATCTTGGTACATGAGTGGGTGTAAATCAGGCTCTATTAGCAGCGACGCGGATTGAATCAATCCTGGAGAGGTAAACGTAAGTGGGTATGACCTCAAGTTCGGTACACGCAGATGATACAGGCCATCTGGGGCAGTTCTGACTGTGTCGTTCGATGATCCCCCAGTGATGGATATCATTGGCCGGTATGCAGAAAGTACAGATGATGTTCCTACAGCAACCGTTATTGAATCGCTGCATGAAACGGACGCATATCTAGTTCCAAGCCAGCCGATCCATAGTGTTTGATCCCGGCCAGCAAGACATGCAGTCAGGAACTGCGGTGGTTTGCGGTGCAAAAGTCTGTTCAGATCTACCGTTATGATTTGATCCTTCAGCGTAACATCGATCGTACTGTCGTTTGACATTGATGTATAGAAGCCCCCATCAAACAACCGTCCAATCGAATCAGGCCACTGCAGGAATTGTGCTTTGTTGTCATTTTTTGATGCAATCATTATTCCCCGGGTTCCGACAATAACTGCGTCATCTCTCTGATTGAGAAGCATCCTGAGAATTGTACTTGGATAGAGCTCGTCGACAACCGGTCGGCTTGAAGAGGTATAGGTGCCATGCAAATGCTTCATGACAACGTCAGAGACCACTTCCCCAAACATCAGCTTGTGGAACATTAGCTGTGTATCATATCGAAAGAACTTCCGCCGGCCTGCTTCTGCATCTGCCATTAGAATTGCTCTGGTGCCGAGTGCATGAGAGGACACTATGATAGTATCTCTTCTGCGATAGAGTGAGACGACCGTGTCATGTAAGGATTCTTGCAGCGTCACACTATGATGGTGGTTGCGCACATGCAACCTAATCCCCGCCGATGTGCCAATGATTGTTGTGCTGTCGTTCAGAGTGAGCTTTGCTGTTGCGTCAACCAGGGGGACATCAGATGGCAGGGGGCGAACGGTAAAAATCGAAGTGCATCGTTGATCTTCAGTATGGTTCGAGATGATCGCTGAAATAGGTGTTGCTGACACCTCTGCGTTGTAGTGCTTGAGATATACTGTGTCACCCGAGATATCCAGCGTGCGGATCGGGCGGACTATTCTTGGATGGTGAGAACTCGGAACACGAACCAGGTGCTGTCCTACACTCACATACAAGCCATGGAGTGTCGATACCCAACGCACTTCTCTACTGTCTAGTGCTGTTGCAGTGATTGAGAGATTCTGTAGCGCGGATGCCCTGATAAACGATGAGAGCTTCTTTGGGGCAAGAAAGAGATGTTCTGGTATGGTTACGGACGTGATGCCTTGCACAGCTTCTGTCCTGCCAAATTTCTGTGCTAAAACTGTACTGTCAAGTTCCAATGAACGATCTAGTGCAGCGCGCAATGTTTCGCGTAGCAGGTGGGGTACACGTACGTGCATTAGGTCATTCCGAATGCTACGTGCTGTCGCGAGTCTTACTCTCAATTCAGAAGTGTTATAGTTTGGTCGTGGTTGGGCCAAGTACTGAAAAATTGCTTTGAGATGTTCGATGGCCTTGTTTGTCTTGCCTAGAGCGGCTAGACTTCTTGCCCAGTAGTAGTCCCGATTGAGATGTGCGGAGATGTCGGCGGGATTCATCCGCTCAATAGATTCAATGCTCTCGGCAACCTCGATGGCGCGCTGATGAGCGTTGCTCATAGAATACAGTGTCAGCAGGTTCGCGCGCGCACCTCGACGCATGGCTAGCAAGTCAGTGCTGGCGAGAAATTCGTAAAGTTTGATTGCAGAGGTGGTGTCGCCGAGCTTTCTCAGCGCATGCGCAGACATGTTGATAACGTGAGGATCTTGGCCAGTTATTGATTCGCCATGTAGCGATGCGTGAAAAATAGTCGGTGCTGCGATTGTGAGTACATCCTCATAATTGCGTGTCAGCCATGCCAGATCCATAAGAAGACCATTGTATCGCTCTGTCAGTTCATGTGCATTCCCACATAGTGGCCGCAGTAGCTCGAGGTAGTGAAGCGAACTGTCTGGCAGTTCGCATACCTTGAGGTAGTAGCCGGCAGAGTCGAACAAGCCTTCAAT
>CANGZU010000102.1 GCA_947458785.1 Ignavibacteria bacterium | reverse complement strand
TCAGTACAACATGATCGCTAACGTACGCACTGCGCGTGGACAGGATGCATACTTCAAGGAGGTCGCTGCAATCGCAGGTATACCGAAAGTAGACTATTGGGTCGAGTTTGGTTTTTCGCAGGCCATCGGACTTCTCGAACTGATGGGGTACAAAGATAATGCCTCGTCAACGTTGCGCGTACTCCGGTCGCGTAAGGCCTATGCGACGGGCGATTTTCAGAGGTCCTATAATCAAGGCCAGTTCATACGTCAGGCAATTCTCCGCACCTTCGATAAGACCGATGACATACTTGGGCAGCTGGCAATGCGGGCAGCGCTCGTGTTGGTGGAAACAAACCTCACCTATGATGCATCACAGTATCTGCTGAGCGAACTGCGATCACATGGATTCTCATCGGCTACGGCCAATCGAGCGTGGGTGCGCATGAAACCAGAGATGATATCGCGATTCCAGGTGTTTGATTTTGATTCTGGGAGTGTCAATCGCATTGATGCACAGATTGCTAAGCGCGTTGATCACACGATCCCCGACAGTGTTGCAAAGCGTTCAGCCGATTATGAACGCAGACTTGCTACAATGGTCGAGCGGGCCGCGGTCGACAGTGCCAAGGCGCCCCGTAGGGTAATCACGGCTCTCTCCCGCCCATTCAAACAGCGGTCGTGGCTGCAAATACAAGACAAGCGTAAACGCATAGCACTTCGCAATCGCATTTGTGGACTCTTGATCAGTGCCTATACCCGCACCAATCAGCAAGGCTCGGCAATGGCAGTTCAGCAGTACCTGGATGTCGAGAACAAGGCTACCGCAGGTACGTAAGCGGGTTGATACGCTTGCCGTCGATCCAGATTTCGAAGTGGACTAAATCGCCGTCGAGGTTGCTTCCACTAGCTCCAATGCGGGTTCCCTGGCTCACTGATGAGCCCCGTCCAACGGAAACACTGGCAAGGTTTGCATATACCGTCCGAAATCCATTCTGGTGATCGACGATTACGAGCGATCCAAATCCTGGAAGCCATGTTATGGTAGACACCTGCCCCTTCGCAACACACGTTACATTGGTTCCGGTTTGTGCCTTGATGTCGATCCCAGGGTTCTCATGTGATGTGCCCGTGGATGGGTTCGTATAGGTGCCATAACCATGGAGGATGGACCTTCCTGATGTTGGCCATGGAAGCGATTTTGCCTGGAACGGACCGCGCTCAGGTGCAGAGCTCGCAACCATTGGTTCGCGTGATTCACGGCCACGAGCGCGGGCAGGGGGCGCGCCCGGTTTCACGCGCGACTGCTGTGAACGTTGTTTGCGCTCCTTTGCCACAAGCTGCTCGATCATCGCACGGATCTTGGCAGCACTCTGCTGTTTCTTCCGAAGTTCCTCGACAAGCTGTTGCTTCGTGGCTCGTACAGTCTGAATCTCTTTCGTCTGACGTGTCAGCGTCTGTGAAAGCGCATTCTTCTTTTGCTGCTGCTCACGAAGGGAACGCTCCTGTGCTTGTGAGATATCATCGAGATACTCCATTCGACTCGATAACGAGTCGGCTACCGACGTTAACTGACTGCGCAGAGCAACTGTAGACTGTGTTGTTTGAGCATACAGATAGGCATGCAGGTCAGAACTGCGTACGCTGCCGCGAGCAGCAACATTATTCTCATGCATTCTGCGGGTTAGCAGCTTCCATCGATCCTCAGCATTGCTGATCGACGTGCGAGTCTGCACAATTCGCGTTTCGATCGAGCTCAGCGAATCTTCCAACAGTCGAAGTCGAAACGAAAGATCGTTGACCATTCGGTAAAGATTCTTTTGTTGACGCTGTGTTGCGGTGAGAGAACGCATAGCCGTTGACTCACGTCGGCTCAGATCTCTGATCCTAGCCCTTGTGGCCTCAATGGATTGACGCAGTCGCTGAAGCTCCTGCTGGTGGGATGCAGCCGGCTGTTGCGAAAATGCTGCTGAGATCGCAGCTATACCGATAACAACAACTGCAATCGACCGCATCAGTACTCTTCGGTACGGTGACGTTCAATGACCGCTCCAAGGCCACCCAGCTTGGCCTCGAGCTTCTCATAACCACGATCGAGATGATACACCCGCAGGATCTCTGTCTGACCCTCTGCTGCGAGGCCGGCCATGACAAGGCTGGCACTTGCACGCAGGTCACTCGACATTACCGTAGCACCAGTGAGTTTGTGGTTGCCTTTAACAACGCAGTACCCCTCGCCGGTCTCGATGTGGGCACCAAGTCGTTGTAGCTCGGGTACATACCCGAATCGTGTTGGATAGATCGTGTCCTTGATCCGAGAAGCCCCGTTCGCCGTGAGCATGTATGCAGCCCACTGCGCCTGTGTATCGGTAGGGAAGCCGGGATAAATTGATGCTGTGATGTCCACGGCTTCAGGTGTGTCGTCCATCCGAACGCGGATCGTGTTGTCAGTAACATCAACTGTTGCGCCGCTGTCGATGAGCTTTTGTGTGACGGCATCCAAATGTTCAGGTTCGACATTGGTAAGTGTAACATCGCCCTTGGTCATGGCCGCCGCAAGCATGAATGTGGCTGCTTCGATGCGGTCCGGGATTGTTGCGGCAACAACAGGATGCAACTCATCAACACCCTCGATCTCGAGTGTGGTGGTGCCGATTCCAGAGATCTTTGCGCCCATTTGTAGGAGCATCATGGCCAGATTCGTAACCTCTGGTTCGATCGCAACATTGGTCAGCGTAGTATGACCCTTAGCCAAAACAGCCGCCGAGATAACATTGACTGATGCTCCGACGCTGGAAATATCAAAATGGAAATGTGCACCCTGAAGTCGCGGACATGTTGCGATGATATACCCGCCGCTAACCTCGATTTGAGCTCCAAGTTTTTCAAGCCCCTTGAGATGGAGATCAACAGGGCGCGGACCAAAGTTGCATCCGCCGGGCAGAGAAACGCGTGCCTCGCCGTACCTGGCCACGAGTGGTCCGAGCACATAGATCGATGCGCGCATCTGCTTGACATGCTCGTAGGGGGCTTCATGGCTTGTGATGTTGGAGGAATCAAGTGTCAGGGTGTCGCCCTCGAGACTCATACCAACACCCATGCTGCCCAGAAGCCTACTCATCGTCCCAAGGTCACGATTGTTCGGCGTGTTCCTGAGCGTCATTGAGCCGTTCGTTAGCAGGCAGGTTGGCATCAATGCCAATGATGCGTTCTTTGCGCCGGAGATTGCGACGCTTCCTTGGAGGCGGACGCCTCCGTGCACGAGAAACTTGTCCATGCACAAAGATAGGGGGCTGAGGTACGTTTCGTGGAGTCTAGTATATTCGCGTCCACCGTTAGAGGTGCCCCTTCATGAAAGGGGCTGAGATCAAACTCTTGGAACCTGATCCAGATAATGCTGGCGAAGGAAAACGGATCTACCTTTCTAACGGACGTTTTCTTCATGTATAACCATCGAAGGTGCGTCCATGCACACTCTTGTTTTGGCTCTTGCCATTGCTGCCACTGTTCAAGTTTTGAACGCAGCTCATTCACTACCTGCTACGCAGGACACCAACCGGATTATACTGCCACGGCTTGACGTGCGCACGGCTCGTGTTGACGAGCATGCTCCGGTTACACACACGACGATCACGCCTGCCGTGCTTCGTATGCTTCATGTGGGTCAAGACCCACAGTACATCGTCGAGCGAGCAGTGCCATCGATCGTGGCCTATTCCGAGTCGGGGACGGGAATGTCCAACTACGGTTCGTTTCGTTTGCGAGGCATTGATCAAACTCGTGTGAATGTAACGATCGACGGTGTGCCGATTAACGACATGATCGATCAGGGTGTGTTCTTCTCCAACATGAGCGACCTTACCAACGGCATGGCTTCAATCCAGGTGCAACGTGGTGTTGGCATGAGTATGAACGGTACAGCCTCGTTTGCGGGCTCTGTCAACTTCGAGACGAATACAGGATTGGATGCTCCGAGCGCACATCTTGAACTCGGTGCAGGCTCCTTTGATATGCGCCGTGCAAGCGCAAGTGTTTCAACGGGCAAGCTCGAGGGAGGCGTACACGCCTATGCACGTTTCACCACCTTGGAATCGGATGGGTATCGAGCCAACACAGGCACGTCGTCGAATTCATTTCTGATCTCCGGCGGCTGGACGGGGGAGCGCGACGCGATCCGCCTTCTTGGCATATGGGGCAGGTCTGCCAATGAGCTTGGCTATTTCGCGGTGCCCGAATCAATTGCACGCAAGGCACCTCGCACAAACCTCAACGACATCACCGACGTCGATGATTTTGGTCAGCACGTCATGCAGCTGCGCTACACTAGAGCACTGACTTCTAAAACGTCGATCTCTGCTGCTGCCTACTATGGTGGTGCCGGGGGCGACTTCTTCTCCGGCTTCCGTGATTCAGTAGGTACTCTAACACAGATCAACTATCCGCTGAACAACCGACATATTGGTGTCATTGCAACGATCACGACAGCAGCTATCGCAGAGGGCGTGCGCCTGGAGGGCGGTCTCCATGCCTATGAATTTCAACGTCGCAATTGGGAAACGGTAAGTCCCGAAAACAAGAGTCCGTATTACGATGACCGGACAACCAAGGTTGACGCATCGGCCTATACGCGCCTTACGTATTCCGTGGATGCATGGCAGCTCTATGCAGATGTGCAAGCTCGCAGCGTGTCGATGTCGTTTGTGCAGGACGTACCCAACCTTGTTTCAGCTCTCGATCTCCCGGTGCACCGCTGGTTCTTTGTTAACCCACGTGTTGGTGCCCGCTACACGCTCAATGATGCAGCAGAAGTCTACGTCTCGTTCGGACAGACGGGGCGTGAGCCGACACGTTTTGATCTGCTTGGTTCGACGCAGATCAACGACGCCAATGTATCGGTGCTTCGCAATCCCAACACGGTGCGTCCGGAGTTCGCGATGGACCTCGAGGCCGGATATCGTCTGCAAGGGGGTTATGGACGCCTAGCAGCGAACTTCTTCCTAATGCGTTTCCGCGACGAGATCGCTCCGATTGGTCCGTACATCGAACAGCAGTTTGTTCAGCTTCGTAAGAATGTTGATCGCAGCCGTAGAATCGGTGTTGAGATCGAAGGGATGTACAAGCCCCTTTCCAATCTGAGCATTGAAGGCAACTTCACATGGATGGCGGCTAATGTTGATGAATATGTACCGGAGAACATCGGTCTGCCGGTGGTCTATTCCAACGTCTTCCCTGTGCTTACACCAAACCTCATCGGCAACCTTTTGGTGCGGTACTCTCCAATCAAACTACTCACGCTTGATGTTGCAGCCCGTGGCGTGTCGCGCTCTTACACCGATATCTCCAACGATCCGCGTCTGCGACTACCGTCGTTTATGCAGCTTGACACAAGACTGTGGGTACAGCTGCACTCATCAATGAAGCTTGGTGTGCATGTAAACAATGTGACAAATGCATTTGTTGTGACCAACGGCGGCTCGACCTTTTTCGAAGGCCAGCAAGAGTCGGCTTACTTTGTGCAGGCAGGTCGCAATTTCATGATCACGGCAACTATGGATTTTTGACGTAGTATCAGGTGAGTACCTGGCAACCATATATTCGCAGGCATGAACAAACACGTTATCAAAGTCACGAAACAATGTGCGCACATTGGTGACAAGGGGAGATGCTCCAAAAAGACTACCTACACGCATCCGTTCTGCGGCACACATACAAAGCTGCATATGGGTGTGTCGGTAAAGAAAAGCTTGATACCGCAGGCTGGGAAGGGCCTCTTCGCAGAGCGCGTGTTTGACAAGGACGAGCGCATCGTAGAATATTACGGTGAGAAGCTAACCACAGAGCAGTATGAACGCAGGTACAAGAAGGATCCATTAGGTTCCTACGGCATTCAGCTCTCTGAGCGTCATGTGATTGATGCATGCCGCACCGATGCCGGTGTGGCGCGGTATGCCTGCGACTACCATGGTTCGGGCAAGCGGGCAAATGCAGAATACGTCAACTTCGGCGGTCGTATCTGGATCGTTGCAAAGCGAAAGATTCGCAGCGGTGAGGAGATCTTCACTGACTACGGCGACGAAATGCACCGAGCCCTAGGTCTGACGTAGCCCCGTTCGACAAAGTAAGAGTTGTTTACCACCTGAGCACACGGAGGTTTGCTATGAGCAAGCATGTTGTATCGGGCAGGGACGAGACTGTCCGGTTGTTCAAGAATCCCGTTCTTGAATACTTCTCTCACATCAATCCCGCCACTCCGATTGTGGTGTTCATGCCGCTGATTGCGTGGGTGCTCATCACATCAGAACCCCACCTTCATGGTTGGTTTTATGGCTTAGCCATTATTGCCGGGGTTGCGCTCTGGTCCATTACTGAGTATACGATTCACCGCTGGGCGTTTCATCTTGAACCCCAGTCGTCCATCGTTAAGCAGCTGCATTTTCTCGTGCACGGCATTCACCATGCGTATCCGCGTGACTCCACGCGCCTGGTTATGCCGCCGCTGATAAGTCTGCCGCTGGCAGGGGGCTTCTATGCGCTCTTTAAGGGGGTGCTTGCCCCCTACCATCAGCCAGTATGGATAGGATTTATCCTCGGCTACGTGGCCTACGACACGATTCACTATGCCGTGCACCATATGAATCTGACCTCGCGTATCGGTAGAAGACTGAAACAGCACCACATGCATCATCATTTCGTGAATCCGGATAGTGCATACGGTGTTAGTAATCCGTTCTGGGACCGTATTTTTGCAACGCTACCGGAACGGCCGCTACGCGTGTCGGCTCGGCGCCGTAAATTGGTCCAGTTTCTACAAAGGCACACCTCGAATGGCACTCAGCACATCCGACATTCTCAACGTCGCAAAAGCAGTCGCATCTGATGTTCAACCAGTTGAGCATC
>CANGZU010000101.1 GCA_947458785.1 Ignavibacteria bacterium | reverse complement strand
TATCGTGCCCGTGAAAGGAAGGCGCCTATATTGCCCCCTTATGCCTCTTGCCCGCGAAATATCTCGATTGCTTGCGATGCGCGCTGCATCCAAGATGCCCGAAGTATGGGAGTGTTCTGTAGAAGAGCTGCGCGCGAATGTTGATAGCCGTGTTGCTCTTTCTGGTAAGCGTGAAGAGATCCTGTATCGTGAAGAGCGATGCATTGATGTTGATGGCGGGACGATTCCCGTGCGCGTGTTTCGTCCGCTGGATGATAAGCCCCTTCCCTGCATCGTGTTCTTTCACGGAGGGGGCTGGGTGCATAACACACTCGAGATCTATGAGGCCTCGTTAAGGGCACTGGCAAATGCGAGCGGACATCTCATCGTGGGCGTTGAGTATCGAAAGTCTCCTGAGCATTCCTATCCCGTACCTCTTGAAGATTGCTGGACAGCGCTGAACTGGTGCATCGCACATGCAGATGAGCTTGGTATTGATACTGGGCGCATTGGTGTGATGGGCGATAGTTCGGGTGGCAACCTTGCGGCCGCAGTAGCGCTGCGCGCGCAGGATGTTGTACCTCTGGCATTTCAGGTGTTGATCTATCCATGCCTTGATCCACGACTAGAAACTGCATCGGCGCAGGAGTTTGCAACAGGCTATAATCTTGCCACACAAGGCATGCACTGGTACTGGCAGCAGTATGCACCAAAGCAGGAAGATCGCTTATGTGCAGAGGTAGCGCCCATATATGCGCGTGAGGTTTCGCGCCTGCCACGCACGCTCATTGCTACAGCAGAGAACGATATCCTCCGTGACGATGGACGCAACTACCATGCCCTGTTACAAGCAGGGGGCGTGCAGAGCACCTACCGAGAATACGAAGGGATGATCCACGGGTTCTTCACATACGGTGCGATTACGCCGACGTACCGGACGTTGGTGGAGGATGTTGCGGAGTGGGTCATATCCCCACCACATATTGATACAACGGCATACCCAATGTGATGTTAAACGGAAACGTAACACCAAGGGCCATCGGGATGTAAAGTCCTTCGTCGGCTTGGGGCGCTGCAAGACGCATAGCCGCAGGAACGGCGATGTACGAAGCACTGGCTGCTAGCACGGCAAACATGAAGCGGTTTGCTGGATCGTGTGTGATGAATTGCGAGGCGAATGCCACGATGCATCCGTTGATACAGGGGATGACGATTCCTACAACGACGGCAAACCATCCGTGAGTGCGAAAGGATGAGAGTCTGTTTCCAACCGTAAGCCCCATTTCTAAAAGAAAGAGTGCCAAGAATCCCTTGAAGATATCTGTTGTAAAGGGGCGAATGCCTGCCGCCGCTTTTTCGTCCGATAACAATCCAATGAGTAGACTGCCGGTGATCATGAGCACACTGCCGTTGGTGAAGGAGTGATGCAGCACGGTCTTCATGGGTGTTGAATGCGACTCGTCCATGTAGATGTTATAGAGGATCACGCCGGCAATGATGGCAGGGGATTCCATGAGAGCCATCACGGCCACCATGTGTCCACCAAACGCTAGTCCTTGAGCCTCGAGATAGGTTGCGGCGGCAACGAATGTCACAGCGCTGACAGAGCCATAGGCTGCAGCTACAGCAGCGGCGTTGGCAACAGTGAACTTCTTACGGATGATATGAAACGTGTACAGCGGAATGAGTGAGGAGATCACAAGTCCGGCCATACAGGACCAAACGATCTCGGCTGTAAACGGACTGTGTTGGAGCTCTTGTCCGCCCTTGAAGCCAATCGAGAAGAGCAGATACAAACTGATGAACTTTGCGCTCGAAGCAGGTATCTCAAGGTCGCTCTTGAGTCGCACGGCGAGGATACCCAGCAGAAAGAACAGCAGCGTAGGGTTGGTGGCATTCGATATGAGGATATGTAGATCCATATTGATTATCGTCTATCGTTGCGTGAGGCGATACCCCAAATACCCCATAGGTAGATATGCCCCGCATAGATCTACGAGATCGAACCAAAGCGGCGACGGAATCTGCACAACCATCATAATGCCACCGATTAGGTAGGCACTTGTGATGATGATGGGAATGATCATTGAATTGGATCGTTGGATGAGCATTGCAATCAGCACGCCCATGAATGTTCCCACGGCGTGACCAAGCCACGGAAACACAAAGTGCTCGGGGCCAAACATCGTAATGGCCTGTCGGAGTCCCTCCGTTGTTGATGTATCTGCACCAGCAGGTAGTGGTATTATGCTCTCTCCGAGTGTGATCAACCCCATGTTGATTCCGCTGCCGGCAAAAAGACCTACTATGAGCGCTAGTGCATAACGGAGCCAACTGTTCTTCATGATGCCCTTTTTTGAATCATTCATCTATTCAATCTCCTTGATACACTCTCGAATTCGCTTTTTCATGTCCCTAAGCTCTGCAATTCGCTGGTCGAGCACGACAAGTTTGTTTTCGAGAATTTGTCGCTTCTGCTTCGCAGTATAGATGTCACCATACCAAGCGTCGATGATCTCCGCGATCTCACTCAGCGTGAAACCGCCGCTCTTTGCATCAATGATAAGTTCGAGTCTGGCTAGGCACTCTTCGTCATAGTCAAAGTAATTGTTCGACGTCTTACTAGGATCTCGCTTGCCTTGCAGCAGGCCGTAACGCTCATAAAACCGAATGGTGTGTGTAGAAACGCCAGCGCGCTTAGCCAGCTCATTGATCAACATAAGGGTAGTACTGTGTGGAAAAATATACCTCAACCATAGACTATACTCTACTGTTGATAGATGTGCAATATGGTAGTAGGTTGCCTCACTTCAAAGCAAAACATTCGAGAAAGGCAAATCCGTGGCAACAAAGACAGTCGTTATCACCGGCGCTAACAGTGGAATCGGAAAGGCATGCGTAGCAGTATTCACCAAAGCAGGGTGGAATGTGGCTGCAACGATGCGAACTCCTGATGCATTCGATGTATCAGCCTATAGCGGACGCGTCAAGAAGTATCGACTTGACGTGACAGATGCGGACTCGGTCGTGACAGCATTTGAAGACATCCGTCGTGATATGGGCTCAATTGACGCTGTCATTAACAATGCAGGCTACGGGCTGGTTGGCGTCTTCGAGGCCATATCGGACGAGTCTCTCCAACGTCAGTTCGAGACGAATGTGATTGGTCTCATGCGCGTGACGCGTGAAGCGGTAAAGTATATGCGTCCGCAACGTTCAGGAACAATCGTCCAGATTTCAAGTGTCGGCGGAAAGATCACGTTTCCGCTGTACGCCCCTTACCATGGCACGAAGTGGGCTGTGGAAGGATTTAGCGAATCCCTACACTATGAATTGGAGCAGTTCAACATTCGTGTCAAGATTGTAGAGCCAGGGATTATCAAGACTGACTTTGCGGGACGTAGCCTTGAGTTTGTTACCTCAGATTCCGTCCGTGAATATGACGCCTACGTTAACACGTTCCTAAAGGCCGCAGAAGCTGCTGTGAAAGATGCAGTTGACCCTTCAGTGGTGGCCCAAGCAATCTATGTAGCGTGTACCGACGGAACGGCAAAGCTGCGCTACCCGGTAGGGAAGCCTGCGCCAGCTATGATCAAACTCCGCAAGCTTGTATCGGACTCTATGTTCTTCAAGATCGTAAAGAAGGCCTACGGCATCTAGAAGCTGATGCGTCCATGCGTAATTTCCGGCATGAGATGCATCCTCACCTTCGTTACAATGCTGATACTCGTCGCATCAGCCCACGTTCAAGCGCAACTGCCCAATCCTACACTTGTTGGGTATTGGCATAATTGGAACGATGGGAACGCCCCGTACATCGACATTGACGCTGTTGATAGTCGATACAATGTGATTACGGTTGCCTTCGCTATTCCAACGTCAAATACCGACATGACGATGCTTTTCGCACCCGATCGCGGTACGGTGCAGCAGTTCAAGACACGCATTCAGAATGTGCAGGCAACGGGTAAGAAGGTAATTCTCAGTGTAGGGGGCGCCACAGCATCCATTGATCTTACAACGACGGCTAATCGTGATGCGTTTGTGACGTCGATCGGGAATATTCTCACGACATATGGGTTCGATGGACTCGACATCGATATCGAACACGGCGCTTCGATTCTTGTCAATGGCGGTTCGATCGCAACCCCACAAAGTGCTGCACAGATCAATCTGATCGATGCCATCCGCACGATCATGGCAAGCTATCGGACCACGAATAATCGCAAGCTCATTCTCACGTTTGCCCCAGAGACAGCCTACATTCAGGGTGGCATGTCGGGATATGGAAGTATATGGGGCGGCTACCTCCCGATTGTTGATGCACTGCGCGACTCGCTGGATCTCATCCATGTGCAGCTCTACAACAGCGGCACGATGTACGGCATCGACAATCAGATCTATACGCAGGGAACAGCTGACTTCATTGTTTCGCAAACAGAAGCTGTTATCAAGGGCTTCACTGCCCGTGCTCCCGGAGGTGTGTTTGCGGGCATTCCCGCATCCAAGGTTGCAGTTGGCCTGCCTGCTAGCACGAACGCGGCAGGTGGAGGATACACCGACTCTGCAACGATCACAGCTGCGATCAAGTACCTCAAAGGTGAGGGTCCGCGTCCAGGACAGTACACACTTGCTCAAGCAGGGGGCTATCCTACACTGCGCGGCATGATGACGTGGTCCATCAACTGGGATGCAACGGTCGCTAATCGTCCGAAGTACTCCTATGCCAAGACCTATGAGTCGTTGTTTGCACCGCCGCCCCTTCCTGTTCCAGCGAAGGTTGTTCTTGTTGCGCCGGTAGATGGTATTCAGCTTAACGTCAACCAAGCTCAGTTCACGTGGAAGAGGTCAACGCCAGAAGTCGTTGTCTACCAACTCGAGGTTCGCAACAACGGTGTGGCTATCTACAATGATTCCACGATCACCGACACACTGCGTGCCGTAAACACCTTGCCCCCAGCGAGTTCTCTCGTCTGGCGTGCGCGTGCGAAGAATGTCTCGGGATGGGGCGAATGGTCCGAAAGTCGCATTTGCAATACGCTGCCATATCCATCACGAGTTGTGCTTGCTTCACCCGCGAACACTGAACAACTTCGATCCAATACGGTCATTCTTCGTTGGAACCACGCCACACCGGCTGTACAGCGATATCGCGTACAGCTTTATAACAACATGGGAACAGTGGTTGCTGATACAGTCGTAGCTGATACCGCTGTATCGCTCAATGTTCTTCCAGCTTCGAGTTACACGTGGCGTGCAATGGCACAGAATGCTTCAGGGTGGGGCGAGTGGTCTGCGATTTGGCAGTTCAAGAGTGTTCCATACCCGCAGACACCACAATTGTTGTCTCCCACAAACGCGGTCGTCTTTGCAAAGGACACCACAACGCTGTCATGGAAGCAGTCCACGCCAAACATCACAGCATATCAGATCGAGGTTAAGCTCGACACTACAACACTCGTTGTTGAATCGCTCATCACCGACACAACACTGGTCCTTAGTATGCTTGAGCCCCTTTCTTGGCATACGTGGAGAGTGCGTGCGCAAAACGTTTCTGGGTGGAGTGCGTGGTCGGCTCGGTGGTCGTTCCGGTACCTGCCAACACCTGGTACAGTTGAACTAACACTGCCTGCAGATACAGCACGCCTCCATGTAGATAGCGTCCGTTTGTCATGGTTAAAGGCCAACGCAGAAGTAACAAGCTATCATCTCGAGGTAACACTGGGAGACAGCGTAGTGTATGGCGACACATCGTTGATCACGCTTACAAAGGCCATCACCGGCCTTGTGAAAGACAACACGTACATGTGGCGTGTACGAGCAAAGAATCAATCAGGATGGGGCTTGTGGAGCAACGTCCGCGGTTTCAGGACCTACAAGCAAGATCCAACATCCGTCCTGGAAGAGTCCGCATGGGCCACGCTTGTCGTTGCCCCACAACCAGCACTTGATGAACTCACGATATCCGGGATCGATCCAGAAGCAACGGTGATTCGCTTCTATGATCTGGCAGGTAGTGTGGT
Organism: Ignavibacteria bacterium; assembly: GCA_947458785.1. Classification (GTDB taxonomy): domain Bacteria; phylum Bacteroidota; class Ignavibacteria; order Kapaibacteriales; family Kapaibacteriaceae; genus UBA10438. Next base: position 915 of record CANGZU010000101.1, on the reverse strand, counting down.
ACTTGAACAGTCAATGTCAGTTGCGACAACATCGGCAACACTCGACATTTCTACGCTTGCGAAAGGGGCGTATCTCGTCGTAGCCGGACGGACACGTGCGTACGTAATCGTTCGATAACGCGACGAAACGATCGTAGGGTCGCAGCATGCTGCGACCCTACGATCGATCGAATCGATCGAATCGATCAATTCGATTCATCCCCCGCCTCCCGTACCTTTGCCCAGCCCCTTTCAATCTCCTTACGAGGTTTATTATGTCGCGTCTTGTGATAACTGCGTGCCTCATCATGCTATGCGTGAGCTCTGCGTTTGCGCAGTTTGAACTCTATCCCCAAGGTCCGTATACGCGATTTGGAATAACGGTCCCTTTTGGGGTGAAGCTCACCGACCCTAACGTAACGATTCAGAATTTTCGTTGGGTACTCTATACCAATGATGGTGTGACGATCAAGACGATAGATACGCTGGAAGGGGCCACGGCATCGACGTATGCCTACAAGCCACTTCAGGTGGGAGAGATACCAGCAAATCCGGTGCCTCAGCTGGCTGTTACGTTGACACTGCTCAACAGATTTAGCCCAACGCCGTACAAGGTTACACGTGTGTTTCCGATTGAATTCATGGAATCAATCTTTGCACTGGTAGAAGGCGATGGTAAGGGTGGCATTTTCATAACCCCGCTTACACGAACACTTGGAAGCAGAGAGCAGGGGGCATTTGCAATCGCTCTGTTTCCGCCTCTTACGACGTCGGCTGCGCTGATGCTTATCGGCAGTAACGGTGATACGCTCAAGAAGGTAACGAAGACCGGAGCACCTTACATCGGTTTTCAGGATGTCCTTGCCTTGGATTTCGATTTCACTTCATGGCCTGGTGGTGTCCGCGTGCGAGCGAATGTTGCGTATCAAGGTAGCC
>CANGZU010000100.1 GCA_947458785.1 Ignavibacteria bacterium | reverse complement strand
TGTCCTCTGCAATTGTCATCATCTTGAACATCCCCTCGTTGTAGAGGTGAATCTCTACCCGCTGGAGCTCAGGAATCGTGTAACGCAGACGATACATTCCAGTCTTACCAGCAACAGGTGAAACATCCATCTGCGGAAGCTTTACATCACGACCTAGCGCATTATTGGTTGACGACTTGAGAGGGTAGTAGAACAATGGTGCTGCATCGCCACCATTCTCACGTTCAGAGGTTGTATAGTATCCTTGATCACCCTGGTCGTAGCAGATCGCCTCCCCTTGAAGCTCTGGACCATAGGGGATGCGCTTGCCCTCGCGCAGAAGGGCCTTCCATAGGGGCTCCCTTGGATCACGCGTCCACTCCCAAGCTTTGTGGTAGTTCTTCAGAATAATCGTACGTCCATGGGACGCAACGTCACCTGCGGTGATCAGCGTAAAGGGCAGCTCGCCGCGAAATGTAAGCTGCACGGGCGAGGACGTAAGGTCATCACAGCTGTAGACGCGCGCTTTGGCGTCGCGCTTGGTAACAATCACGATCTCGCCCCTAAGCGGATCGACAAGGAGTGCCTCAGCATCTCGGGGTCCGTCAGGATACGTGAGTTCAAACTTCTCTGCATTCGTAACCTGCATGGTCGATGATGAGTAGGCATCAGGCTCTGGAATCCGATAAACAACGATACTCTTGCGCTTGGCATTGTTATCGCCGATATCTGCGATATAGAGATCGTTGAGTCTAGTGCCCAGAGAATCATTGCCCGCATTGCTCGGAGCAATGGCGATGTCCTCCCAGTCGATGTTTACTGCGCCGGCAAGCTTATGCCTAACAACCTCGCGGCTACGCCGATCAACGGCATACACGACTGGCTCGTCACCCGAGTCGTTGATCATCCATAACACGAATGGATGACTGCTCTGCACAATACCTGATACTTCTGGCAACGCATCCTTTGGGGTGGTGCCAACAACAAATGGTCCGTCGTACGACTGCTGTCCAACACATGCAGTCGTGACCATGAGGCACGTCACCAGAAGGGCAATACCGGCGTTCATGTTATCCTACGATGAAGTTCACAAGTTTGCCTGGAACGACGATCGTCTTCTTGATCTGTTTTCCGTCGAGGTGTTTCTGGACATTTGGATCACACTTTGCTAGCTCCTCGATCGCTGCTGCATCCGCGTCTGCCGGAACGATCATCTTGCCACGAATCTTGGAGCTTACCTGCAGCACGATTTCGATTTCGTTCTCAATAAGCTTTGCCTCGTCGTATGCAGGGAACTGCGAATGATGGACCGAGCCGTCATGTCCAAGAACCTGCCAAAGCTCCTCTGTGATATGCGGCGCTAACGGGGCTAAGCATTGCACAAATGCACTCATGGCTTCGTGACTGCGCTGTTCTGATTTCGTATACTCATTGACAAAAATCATGAACTGCGCAATGGTTGTGTTGAAGCTCAGATTCTCTACATCTTCACGAGTCTTTTTGATCGTCGCATGGAGCACGCGGTCCAACTCAGGGCTGCCTGCCCCCTTCACGACTGATGGGGAGAGAGTCCCTTCTTCTGTAACCATCATGCGCCAGACGCGATCAAGGAATCGCGTAATGCCATCGATACCGCGCGTGTTCCATGGCTTGGACGCTTCGAGTGGACCCAAGAACATCTCATACAACCGCAGTGCATCGGCACCATGACTTGCGATAACCTCATCAGGGTTGACGACATTGCCCAGTGACTTCGACATTTTACGTCCGTCTTCACCCATGATCAGACCCTGGTGGAACAGCTTCTTGAATGGCTCCGGTGTCGAAACGTATCCGTAGTCAAAAAGTACTTTGTGCCAAAAGCGAGCATAGAGCAAGTGTAACACAGCATGCTCACCACCACCAACGTAGAGGTCTACGCCGTGGTTGCCCATCCAGTAACGCTCGTTGTCGGGAGCGCAGAATGTCTCATGGTTGTGTGGATCAGCATAGCGCAGGTAGTACCAGCACGATCCAGCCCACTGCGGCATGGTGTTTGTCTCGAATCGGGCGCGCTTGCCAGTTTTAGCATCGATGAAGTTCACCCATGAATCAACAGTGGCAAGGGGCGACTCGCCCGTGCCAGCTGGTTTAAACTCCTTGACATCAGGAAGTAACAGCGGAAGCTCGTCGGCGTCGAGTGCGCGCTTTGTTCCGTCCTCATAGAACATGATCGGAATGGGTTCGCCCCAGTAGCGCTGACGAGAAAAGAGCCAGTCGCGCAGACGGAACTGTGTTCGCCCCTTACCTTGTCCAGTGGACTCAAGCCATGTGATAATCGTACGCTTTGCTTCGTTTGTTGCCAGGCCGTTCAGCGATACAGATGCATTCGCAGATGAAACACCGATGCCGTATGTGCTGTATGCCTCGGCGGCAACATCGATCGAGCTACCATCGGTTGGTTGTACTACTTGAACGATCGGTAGTCCGAACGCAGTGGCAAACTCATGATCGCGCTCGTCATGCCCAGGCACGGCCATAATCGCACCTGTGCCATAGTGCGCAAGCACGTAGTCTGCCACCCAGATAGGCACGTCGGCGCCCGTTGCCGGATTCACAGCATGGGCCCCTGTGAAGACACCCGTTTTGGACTTACTGAGCTCGGTACGTTCTAGGTCGCTCTTGAGAGCAGTAGCGTCCTTGTAGGCAAGTACTTCACTGCGTTGATGTTCTGTTACGATGTGCTCTACGATTGGATGTTCTGGTGCCACCACGAGATAGGTAGCCCCAAACAACGTATCCGGACGTGTTGTAAAAACCGCTATCGAATGATTGTTGCCAGTAATCGGGAAGATCACTTCAGCCCCTTCACTGCGTCCGATCCAGTGACGTTGCATGTCAAGAGTGGAAGACGGCCAATCAAGCAGTGAAAGGTCTGCCAAGAGGCGCTCTGCATACTCCGTGATGCGGAGCATCCACTGACGCATAGGCCTGCGCTCGACGGTGTATCCCTTGTCCTTCCATTCATCGACCTCTTCGTTTGCCAGCACTGTGCCGAGGGCTTCGCACCAATTCACGGGGCTATAGGCGATATAGGCAAGACGGTGATTGTCTTTGTAGGTCTCTATCTCCTGGGGATCCGTGATGTCTGAAGGGATCGGCAATTCGTCAATCGGGCGGGCCTTGTTGGCGGCACGGTCGTACCATGAATTATACATCATCAGGAACATCCACTGCGTCCATTTGTAGTATTCCGGCAGCGTGGTGTTTACCTGACGTGACCAATCGTAGTCGAAGCCAATTGCATTGAGCTGACGTTTGAACGTCTCGATGTTCTTTTCTGTAGCGATTGCAGGGTGAATGCCCGTAGTCATGCTGTAGCGCTCAGTTGGCAGACCGAATGCATCAAACCCCATCGGGTGCAATACGTTGTACCCGCACATGCGCTTGAAGCGGCTCACGATATCAGTGGCTGTATATCCCTCGGGGTGTCCGATGTGGAGTCCAGCTCCAGAGGGGTAGGGGAACATATCAAGCACGAAATACTTCGGCTTCGATGGGTCTTCATCGACCTTGTAGGTGTGGTTGGCAGCCCAGTGAGCTTGCCATTTTTGCTCGACTATAGAAAACGGGTATTGCATCTGGCAAATATACGGGGCATGGCTGCACCTTACTGGCTCAGGCACTGCCGCAAGTCGGCCGGAATATCCTCAACATCTACAATGAGAAACCCGTCAATAGAGTTGTTAAAGTCGGCATCACAGTTAAATGAAAGAATAGCACCATTCTGGGCCATGTACTTTTTGATCAAAACAGGAATACCCGCCCCGTTCGGCTCATTATCTGAAACGATCCGATCAAGAGCCTTCAAATCACCCTGAATTCCTGCGAGAAGATCACGAAGGCAAGGCATTGCGCAATCCTCGCGATACGGTGTTCTTGGAGTTACATGCTGGGCTAATGGATGATCTTGTGACTGCCGCAGAAAGAACTGCATCATGATCTGTTTGGACGACACGTGATACTTACTGCTGATGCTAACAGGACCAACAAGATGCTTTACTTCCGGGTGCCCTGCCAGATACGCTTCAATTCCTTTCCAGAGCATGAAGAGCGAGAGACGATGCCGCTGATAGCCTTCTACCACAAATGAGCGACCAAGTTCTGCTGAATGGGTCAATACCTCACGTGCAGGACCCTGAATCTTGTAAAGCGTGTTCAGGTAAAGCCCCTCAATACCGAAGCTTGATGAGATGCTCGGACCGTGACCGATACGATATGCGCCTACGATTCGCTGTGCATCGGAATCCCAGACAACAAGGTGCTTGTAGTACTCGTCGTATTGATCGAGATCGATCGAATTCCCCGTCCCCTCTCCTACACTTCTGAAGGTGATTTCACGGAGGCGTCCTATCTCGCGAATGACATTCTCAGCCTTGGATTTCTGAAGCGCAAAAACTTGAAATGATCCCTTCGAAGCGATACACTGATTCTGGTTGCGATGAAGATCTTCAACGATCGCTTCCACTTCCGTTTCGGGAACAATGTTGCATTTGGATGATGTCTTGTTGTAGAGTGAATAGACAGCCGGTCTAACCTGCGCACCGCGGTATCCAACTGCATATGTGCGAGCGCGCAGATACGAAGCCGCCTCCTCGACCTTGGCGAATGTTTTCAGCTCCTGTGCCTGAATTGCCTGTCCTACGGAGAGCGTGAGCTTGCTACCAGACTTCTTCAACAGTTCCGATGGAAGTGCAAGTGTGCGCAGGCGCGGATGAATCATACCGAGTGCATGAAATGTAACCGAGTTGTGTCCTTCGAAATGAACCGGAATGACAGGTACGCCGGCTTTCTGTATGAGTTTAATGGCTCCAGTGTTCCACGGCTTGTCTACGACAGAGCGTTCGGCACTGTCAAACGTGGACACTTCACCTGCGGGGAAGATTCCGAGCCCGCCACCGGAGCGCACATGATTCAGGCAGTCCTTAATGCCAGTGACGTTGCTGTGCGAGGAACGAAGCTCTTCGAAGGGATTGACGCTAATGAAAGCATCTTTAAGCGGCTGAACGTACTGCAGCAGAAAATTGGCCATGATCCGAAAGTCAGGGCGTCTATCTCGAACTGACTTCAGTAACGCCAACCCATCGATTGCACCAAAAGGATGATTAGCAACAATGATGAACGGGCCAGTTTCGGGTATGTTGTTAAGCTCTTTGGGGCTAACAGAGATGTGAATCTGTAACTCGTCAAAGACACGATCCAGGAACTCATTGGGATCTGCACTCCACGACCGACGATAGATCTCGTTGATGCGGGGAATCCTTGCCGCATTCGAAATCAGTGATACAATTGGATTCTTTGCCGAGAGGCTAGTTGCCTGCGCGAGAGCATCGCGAGAAATGAGGTCGTGCATGAGCGGCAACATATCGGCAGTCGATGATCGCTGCCAGTAACGATTGTATTACACACGTAATCTCTTTCCAATGTGGTAATGATTCGGCAATACGCCGGCAGGTGCTGTGCATCAATGTTGCGCATGTTATGTTTGCGCCCATGGAATACGTACATCTCGGCCGCACTGGCGCAAAGGTCTCTCGCCTTTGCCTTGGAACAATGAATTTTGGGTACTGGATCGAGGAAGAGGAATCCTATCCTGTAATGAGCCGTGCCCTCGAACATGGTATCAACTTCTTTGACACAGCCAATGTGTATGGCTGGGACAAGGGTAAGGGGCGCACCGAGGAGGTGATTGGTAATTGGCTTAGTCAGGACCCGTCACGACGCGACAAGATTGTCCTGGCCACGAAGGCGTATGGTCAGATGGAAGACGGCATTAACAACCGTGGATGCTCTGCCTATCACATCAAGAAGGCATGCGAAGATTCTCTCCGTAGGCTCAAGACGGATCACATCGATCTGTATCAGATGCACCACATCGATCGCGCCACACCGTGGGACGAACTCTGGCAGGCGATGGAGCAACTCGTGCGTGAGGGCAAGATCCTCTATGTGGGCTCGAGCAACTTTGCTGCGTGGAACATCGCACAGGCAAACGAGCTTGCGAAGAACCGTCACTTCCTAGGTCTTGTTAGCGAACAGTCCGTCTACTCACTGCGTAACCGTCAAATCGAACTCGAAGTGATTCCTGCCGCAAAGGCATACGGCATGGCTATGATTCCATGGAGCCCCTTGGCAGGGGGCTTACTAGCCGGTATTTTTTCGTCGACAGACTCTGTGCGTCGTAAGCGTCCGCAACTGCTCGAAGCAGCTGAAAAGCTTCGTCCACAGATCGAAGCATATGAAGCGCTCTGTGCTAAACTTGGTTATGACTGCGCTGATGTTGCTCTCGCTTGGATTGCCCAGCGTGATGGCGTAACATCTCCAATCATTGGACCTCGCACGGTGGAACAACTTGATGCTAACGTTGCCTCGCTTGGAATCGTCCTGGACGCAGATGCATTGGCAGAACTTGACCGCATTTGGCCAGGACCAGGGAATCAAGCTCCGGAGGCGTATGCTTGGTGATCGTTACTTGATCACCAACGAATGCGGGCAACGCCGGCGATAGCTGAAACCACGGGATTTGTGTCGGTAAATAACGACGAAACATCGAGCGTGGACAGTCCGATCTGCCAACGGCCGTTGAAGGTAGAAAACATCACGGATACGGGGATGGTTGTACCCATGTTCGCGCCGTGCGCCAGCCCCATACCTACGTTGAGCCAATCCTTGGGTCGCCAGTCAACACCGCCGCTGTAGAAGTTCTGCTGTAACGAACCCGCGACATCGTTGAGGGCGATGACGCAATCGAGGCCGTACGACCAGCGTTTGTTCTGCTGCCATGAGCCACCCAGCCGAAGCCGAGTTGGGAGATCGCTACGGGCGGACATAAGCCCCTCCCATCGAAAGTACTGTCCTTCACCGGTGATCTTCGGGGCTTCCGTGAAGATATTGTAGCTGT
>CANGZU010000099.1 GCA_947458785.1 Ignavibacteria bacterium | reverse complement strand
TCACCTTCGCGCCGACGGCATCCCCCTCGATACAGTCCTGCAACGATTCGGCATAGATCTGCGGAAGACATTGCAACCCAACCTAACCTACTGGATCGAGGAAGGCTTCATCGAAGACACCAACAATGTGCTTCTCCTCACAGCCGAAGGCTATAGGGTTTGCGATGAGTTAACGGTGAAGATATTGGGGAGTAGTCAGTAATTACCAATTACCAATGACCAATGACGAATGACCAATGACCAATGACGAATGACAATTGTAAGCTTTTGGTCATGCCCGCAAAAGCGGGAATCCATCAATCTAGTCTAAATGGTTTCCCGCTTCCGCGGGAAAGACGGGTCCCCTCAGACATTGGTAACTGGTAATTGGTAATTCGAATCAACTTCTCGCCGCTCTCCTTGCCGGATAGATTGCCGCTACGGCAGAGAGTCCAACACCTAGGGCAATGACGAGAAGGACATCGGCTGTATCAATGTCGATAGGTAGGGCTGGAATCAGAAAGCCCTGTTGCATGTCGAAGGTGATCCACTGAAAGTGCTGTTGGCCCAGACACAGCCCAGTGCCGATGAGTGTTCCAATGGCAACACTGACAAGTCCGATCACGAGGCCCTGCTTAACATAGATCGAGCGAATCATTGAGTTGGTAAGCCCCATGGTTTTGAGGACTCGTATGTCCTGTTGCTTTTCAACAACACCCATGGTGAGTGAGATCACGATGTTGAATGCGGCAACAACAACGATGAGCATGAGAACAATGAACGAACCAATGCGCTCGAGCTTCATGGTGTCGTAGACGCCTCGGTTCATGTCTTCCCAGGTCTGTACGAACCCACCCAAGCTGAACTGCGATGCCAGCAGTGCTGCAGTGTCCTTCGCATGATCAGGGTTCTGCAGGCGAATGTCCCAGGCAGAGGCGGGTTTGCCCGTAATGTCCGACAATAGGCTACTTGAGCAGAAAATGTAGGTGGCATCGATGTCGCGTGATGAGTTCGACTGAAACACGCCCCCTACAATAGCAGAAACACCTGATGGAATCGACATTCCCGAAATGCCCGATTCGATCTGCTGCGGCGAGACAAGGGTTACTGTATCGCCAAGAGCGAGCTGAAGGTTCTGCGCAACACCTAACGAGACAACAACGCGCGGCACACCTCCTACAGGAACGATACTCGGGGAACCGTAGATGATCGCTGATGAAAGAGACCGTGCAGATTCTTGGTCATTAAGCAGATTACCTTGGGCTTGAACCACAGACATGCCCGAGGGGGCGCGCATGACAAGTTTCGAAAGCCACACCGGCTGCATGTGCCATCGCTCTGCCTCGGCGGGTGTAAACGTACTATTCGTAACACGTATGTGAGGTCCGAAGGAGGTCATGAGGTCACGAGCCACACCTCGAAACCCGTTGAACAGCGACATCACAATAATCAGCGCGGCAGTTCCGAGGACGATGCCGAACACCGAGATCACGCCAATAACGCCAACGAACGAGAGACGTCGGGGGCGCAGGTATCGCTGTGCTATAAAGGTTGTTACATTCATCGACGTTTCGACGCAGCCAGAAGATCAGACTGCACCCGAACGGGCGCAGCACCTTGCTTGCTGCGAACATACGTACCATCCTGCTGAAGAATGCGAACCTTAACGTCATCAGAAAGATAGAGCGAGAGAATGTCGCGGAGTTTCTTCTTGACCTTGCGGTCGTAGACAGGAAAGAGCAATTCTACACGACGTTCCATGTTGCGGTTCATCCAGTCGGCACTGGAGATGTAGACATCTTCGTCGCCACCATTGCGGAACCAGAACAACCGACTATGCTCAAGGAACCTATCCAGAATACTGCGAACAACGATATTCTCACTAACACCTTTGATGCCGGGCCTGAGAGCACACACACCGCGCACAATGAGGTCGACCTTCACACCCGCCATCGAGGCCTCGTAGAGCGCACGGATAATTTTTGCATCAATAAGGGCATTCATCTTGGCAATGATAAACCCTTGACGACCCTCTCGTTGATGAGTGATTTCGCGCTGAATGAGATCGAGAAACTTCTCGCGAAGGTTCAGCGGTGCAACTCCAAGGTGCTGCCATGAGGCATGCTTGGAGTATCCAGTGAGCAGATTGAACAGATGTACAAAGTCGCGCTCAAACTCCTGACGACCAGTAAAGATGCCCACGTCCGTGTAGAGCCTGGACGTTCCCAAGTTGTAGTTGCCCGTTGCCACGTGCGCGTACGTAAGCACGCTCTTGCCCTCTTTGCGAATAACTAGGCACACCTTACAGTGAACTTTGAGCCCCATAACACCATAGACAACGTGCACGCCTGCCTGCTCGAGAGCTCTGGCCCAGGCAATGTTCGTTTCTTCATCAAACCGTGCCTTGAGCTCAACAAACGCTGTTACGTTCTTACCTGCGCTGGCCGCACGCTTGAGAGCCTCGATCACGGGTGAGCGTCCACCGGCTCGGTAAAGCGTCATCTTAATAGCGAGGACATTCGGATCGTCGGCCGCTGCTTCGATGAACTTCACGACAGAATTGGTAAATGAGTCAAAAGGATGGTGTACCAGAAGGTCTCGTTCCTTGAGCACATCGAAAATGTCTGAAGCATCGTTCGCAAACTCAGGAAGGACGCGCGAATTGAAGGGGGCATCCTTTAGCTTCCGCTTGTCGAGTTGCAGAAGGACAAGGAAGTCCTGCAGATTGAGTGGCAATTCAACCTTGTATACATCGGTAGCATCAAGCTCAAGTGCCTTGGTAAAGAACTGTAGAACTTTGCGGGGCATGTCGGAAGTAATCTCCATACGCACGGCATCCGTGCCCCAGCGACGACGACGTATTCCCTCGGCAACCGCTGTGATAAGATCGTTTGCTTCATCCTCAGCGATCTCCACATCCGCATCCCGCGTCACACGAAAGATGTGGCTCTCATGAATGCGATGGCCAGGAAAGAGGATGTCAGCATGAGCTCGAATGAGATCTTCGAAGAGCACGTAGTGATGACCACCCTGACGATTGAGCTTAATCAGACGAGGAAGCGCAGACGGGAGCTGCACAACCGCAACCTTCATCTCCTCCTTCGGATCAAACTCGTCGTAGAGCACAAAGGCAATCGTAAGCGATCTATTGAGCAGACGAGGGAATGGGTGTCCAGGGTCGAGCGCAAGGGGCGTGAGGACCGGCATGATGTTGTCGACAAAGTCCTGACGGAATTCGTTACGTTCGTCCTCGGAGAGATCTGCAATGTCATGAAGAACAATTCCTTCCTTCGTGAGTGCAGGTAGCACGTGATTGCACCAAACAGCCGCCTGACGCTTGTAGAGTGGTATCAGCCGCGAACGGATCTCCTTCAACTGCTCGCCTGGCGCCATGCCGTCTTCTGAGAGCTCCGTTACGCCCGAATAGATCTGCTCCTGCAGTCCAGCTACCCGGATCATGAAGAACTCATCAAGATTCGTAGAGTAGATTGCCAGAAACTTGAGGCGCTCCAAGAGCGGATGCGTCTGATCTTCTGCCTCCTCCAAAACACGCTTGTTGAACTCGATCCACGACAGTTCCCGATTGAGATACAGCTCCTCATCATGAAGGTCGATAAGGGGCTTGCGCGGAACCGATTGTCCGCGTGAACTGCGTGTTGGGGTTTTCTTGGAGGATGACATGGTGTGCTTGATGTGCTTGCTGTAGGGCAATCACGAAGCTAGGAAAGCTTTCGTGCATCTCCGAGTAAAGTCTGCGTTAATGAGTCTCTCCGATAACAACCGGTGCTGATCCACGAATCACGCGTCCAGACGCAGCATCGATGCTCTCAAACACGGCCACGTAGATCCCGACGCTACAGGCGCGGTTCGTGACAGAGCTGACGCCGTCCCAGATCACGCTGCCCCGCGACCCGATGAACTGTCCGTTGAGCAACTCATAGACCAGAGTTCCTTCCACATCCACGATCACCAATCGTGCGGTTGCCTGTTCGAAGGGCTGACTCCAAGAGATGACGCATGGGTGCCGGCGAGCCCCCTCACGGGTTGAGAAGGGGCTTGGGCTGGCGGTAAGCAGCAGGTCGTCCAGCTGCACCAAATGATGGATGGAGTTTACCAGCCCAGGTGTTGAACCAGGTGTCGCAGTGCAGGAACCCCACTGGGAATCACCAGCGGCGATTGCTCCAGGAACGCGCTTCTCAAGCGACCTTCCAGCTGTGGCAACAAGTGCCTTGCTGTGCAGGTTCTGTTTGTAAACAGCCACGTCGACTACAAAGCCGGATGACGTGCGAAGGACGACCGAGTCACGGATGGCATGGATATTCAGTGCCGGACGCACCAAGGCCCACCGCGCCCCCTGACTCATCCGTGCGATCGATGTATCTGATGCACACGCAACATAGGTGTCTGGCGGTAGCAGCGTCGGGGTAGTGATCCGGCATAAGTCTCCGCCCCCATCCTGCAGGGTCCAACCCGTTAGATCAAGCGTATCTACGGTGCCGTTCCATATCTCAACAAAGTCGCAGTCTCGCGGCAGCGGCTCTGCCAACATCTCGGTGATTGCAATACTGCCAGCAATTGGCGGCAGAGTCAATGCGGTGCTCATCACATCATTCTCACGTCGCATGTCAGGCGCTGATAGCTCCACAATGACAGTGTCGAACCGAGCCCTGTGAGTTGGACGCAATTGCATAAGATCGATCTGAATGGACCACCATTGAGAAGGCTGCATCTCGGGGCACACACGTTGGAATTGCTGTGCATCAATCCGAATCGAAACTGACTGACGGCTTGCTGGTACTCTTCCATTGTTGACGATTCCCACATGCAGGATTGAATCGTCAACGAATACCCCCGTTATGGCAACATCACGCTCATACTGCACACGGGAATTGATGCGTCCGCATGTCGCACTGTCAAATGCTTCCGAGGTTGACCATGCATCGAGATATGTAACGCGCCCATTGTCGGCAATGCCAAGGCGTTCAACACTACGACCCCGCTCTGATGTCATGATGCTGTATGTAAGGACATCACATAGCGTAGAGTCACGACGTCGTATCTCGACACGATCTGTTGTGTTGTTCAGTGAGGGCAGTGCGCATTCGACCATGACCACGCTGTCAGGAATTGCAAGCCGCGTCTCACGCAGGGCCTCGACGTCGCGCGTGAGCACAATCAAACTGCCCCTCGGCACCTTGCGTGGCGGCAGGCCAACGCATGTGCGATTGTCGCAGATGAGATAGTTACCTAATGCTAGGGTATCTGTTGATGTTGCCGTGCACTCCACCCACTCGGGCTCTCCGGCCGCGGGCGTAGGATGAACTTCGGTAAGGAGAATCTGGAGAAGCAGGAGATATTCCATACTTCTCTGTGCGAACAACTATCGGCAACGTGACATCAGAAGTTCAACTATCGATTCAAGGTGTAGGCGGTCGACATCACTGAAACGTCCAGCAACGGGACTATCAATATCCAACACACCAATCAATCGATCTGCAACGATCATCGGTATAACAATCTCACTGGCACTGGCAGCATCACAAGCGATATGACCCGGAAACTCATGCACGTTCGGTACTACGAGCGTCTGCTTCTGCTCAGCTGAAGTGCCGCACACCCCCCGCCCCATAGCTATTCGAACGCACGCCGGCTTACCATGGAACGGACCGAGAACCAGCTCGCTGTCCCGCAGAAGATAGAACCCGGCCCAGTTGACGTCGGGCAGCATGTGGAAGAGCACCGATGCCGCATTCGCAAGGTTTGCAATCAAATCACGTTCACCGCTTGTAACGGCATCAATGAGCGATACGATTGCATCGTAGCGCTTAACCGGATCGTCGATTGCTTCGTCCGTTATATGGAACACGCGGCTGATTTGAGATTATCGTTGAATGGAAAGCCTATTTGTTGATATGCCCGCTACGCTTGACAGTCGCACGAGGTATGACCCTTGAGCGAGCATGCCGATTGGCAGCGCCGTTGTCCCCTGCATCACGCCCATCTCAGCAACAACCCTGCCTTGGAGATCTAGGATCATCACGTTGGCGGCCTGTTCTGAACGGATCGTGAGAACATCATTAGCAGGATTTGGGAACATCCATGCGGTTGCATCTTCGTTTGCGTCATCGGCAACACCGACGATAGCAGGGAGCGTAACGTTGACGCGCGTCTCATCTTCGCATCCACCGGGGAAGGTTCTCTTGACGATGATTGCGCCAGCCGTATCTGATTGATTCCAGCGAATGACCACATCTTCGGAGGTTGGATTTCCTTCAAGGATCGTTCCGCCCACGACTTGCCAGGAGTGGGTTGCATCAAGAACATTCTTCACTGAATAAGGGGCTGACTCTCCGCGCTGCACGATGCGCCGTCCGTACACCACGGCAGGGGCATGCATCAACGTTGTCTCTGGCCCCTTGCCCCAAGCAGGTTCGATCTCGCTCTTTGCGAAGTTCACGAGGCCAAGTGCATCGTTTACGCGAAGCCCTTTGCCTTCGTCCATTGGGTAGCTGCCCAAAAGATTTGTTTGAGGCTCGATCATGTGGTCGAACATCGACTCAGCGATCTGCTTTTCACTACGCATGGTGTTCCAGATACGGAAGTTGCGCATCGTTCCCTTGAACCACGTTCGTGAATGAGGATTACCACCGATGGAGAGTTGTTTGAGTACCTTCGGAGCATCTGTAAATGTTGATCGTTTCGCAAGCTTTCCGTCGAGATAGATAGCCATTGAATCGTATCCATTTGAAACCAATGCCACGTGTGTCCATTTGCCAAGACGCGATTCATAGGATGCCGATACACGTCCGCTTTCACGCCAGTCGCCGTAGTCCCAGTAGAGCGTCTTGTCTCCCCATGGAGCGTGAGCTTGCAAACGCTTGGCGTCATCTGCTTTATCTCCAACACTGAAGGAGACAGAATTCATCAGTTGATCTGGAGCGATAAAGCTCCAATACTCAACGGTCACTGCCCGGCCGCGGTATGAGAACGCTTCAGAGGTGAATCGGTCATTATTTCCGTTGAAGGTCACTGCATTGGTAGCGCATGGTGTGCGCGTCATCAACATTGCTGTTGTCCAGTC
>CANGZU010000098.1 GCA_947458785.1 Ignavibacteria bacterium | reverse complement strand
CGAGCCACCGGCTCGCCCCTACATCATGCGGTTTGTGCGATACCGGTTACGGTGGTGTATTTGATCACGTGCTTCTTTTCGGGATGCTGACGCTGGTACTCGACGTTGAGAGCAACAGCAGCCTCGTGGAAGCCACACAGGATGAGCTTAAGCTTGTTTGGGTACTCACTTATGTCTCCAACAGCATAGATACCCTCGACGCTTGTTTGGAAGGTCAGAGGATCTACGTTGACCGCGTTCTTGTCGAGCGATAGACCCCAATTAGCGATTGGTCCCAGCTTCGGCGAAAGACCAAAAAGCGGAATGGAGTGATCAACCGTCACAGTGCCTGTTGTTCCGTCATTGTGCGTGATCGTCACGTTCTCAAGCTTTCCGTCCCCATGCAGTGCTGTAACCTGTGCGTCTGTGATCATGTTGATCTTACCGGCATCAGCAAGTGCCTGCGCTTTTGCAACGCTATCGGGTGCTGCACGGAACTGTGCACTGCGGTGGATCATGGTGACCTCTGACGCAATGTCTGCCAGGACGATCGTCCAGTCAAGTGCTGAATCGCCCCCTCCTCCGATGATGACACGCTTGCCTCGATACATCTCCGGATCGCGGATGATATACTCGACACCGTTGTCTTCGAAGGTGGCCAAACTCTCAATCATCGGCTTGCGCGGTTCAAAGCAACCCAAACCACCGGCTAGGAAGACGGTCTTACCGTGAATGACTGTGCCACGTGACGTCGTTAGGCGGAATGTGCCATCCTCGAGCTTTTCCAATGAATCAGCACGCTCACCGAGCGTGAACTGCGGCTTGAATGGTGCGCCCTGCTTCATCAGATTATCGACAAGGTCACCCGCCAACACCGAAGGGAAACCCGGGATATCGTAGATCGGCTTTTTCGGATAGATCTCAGCGCATTGACCGCCCGGAATTGGGAGATAATCGATGAGATGACATTTCCACTTCAGCAAACCTGCTTCGAATACGGTAAACAGACCACACGGTCCGGCACCAATAATGATCACATCTGTTTCATGATGTGAAGGGGCTGTCGTTTCGTTCATACTTCGTTAGGATGTTGATGAATTCAATGTTGTGGTTGGTTTGCGGCGTGATTCAATGACCCAACAGATGCCCCCTCCAACGAGGACCAGTCCGTAATTCACGAACCATGAGATCATGCCAAACACCAAGCCTTGCGTCATAGTTGCACCGCAAACTGTAACGAGGGCTGCCTGGGCAGCGATCTGGTACACACCAAGCGCGCCGGGTGTTGGGGCGATGGTAACTGCAAGACCGACAACGACCAGGATGATCGATGCCTGCGAGAGTGTTACGCTGTTGGCAAACTCATATGGCATTGCCTTGATGATGAATAGCGAAACAAAACAGTAGGCAGCCCATACAACCGTGGTCTCAATGGTCAATCGTGCGTACAATCGTGGTTCTTTGATCACCGAGAGTCCACTGGATATCCGATTTATCACGCCAGCAATTGCAGTACCTGTTGGTTTGTGAATGCGTCCAATAAAGCTCTCAGCAAACAACTGCCCAATGCGCGTGAATACCAACACGCCCACCAATCCGAGAAGGACCGCAAGAACAACCACAAGGTTGTTTACTATAGCGCCCGTATCCAAGGCAGCGGAGCCCGCTGCACTTGCAGAGTAATACGAGAATATTCGCGCAACGGTATCACCGGCGGCAGCCATCACGATAAACAGTGCAATCATTATCGAGACCACATCCAGTATGCGCTCAATGAGCACTGCGCCAATTGCCTGCTCAGTGCCGATGCCCTCACGTTTTGCGAACACGACAGGACGCACCACTTCACCAGCTCTGGGTAGCACAGTATTGAATGCATAGCCGATCATCACAGCATTAAACGACGAGACAAACCGCGCCGCAGGATGTATTGGACGTAAGATTGTTCGGTAACGCTCAGCTCTGGCAATATGAGAGATCATGCTAATGGCAAGACCAATGATCACATAGGTCCAATGAAGCTTGCCGAAATCTTGACCGATAAGGGTCCATTCCTCGGATGTAATGCCCTGCATCAGGTACCATAGAGCGGCAAGCAACACGACGGTAGACAGGCCGAAGGAGATGTAACGTTTCATTCAGACTGCCTTTTCAAAAAACTTCGCAGTGCTTCAGCCGTGTGTGATTTAGCAGTTCGAGCAACTCCCTTGGGCGTTCCGGCGGCAACTACTCTGCCGCCATCCTCACCTGCATTGGGGCCGATATCAATCAACCAGTCTGCCGAGGCAATCACGTGCATGTTGTGCTCGATCACAACGAGCGTATGTCCTAAGTCAACGAGTTTATCAAAGGCGCTCAGCAGTGCCGCCACATCACTAACGTGCAACCCCGTCGTTGGTTCGTCGAAGATGAATAGCATCCCCTCGCCGGCACGGTCATCGAGATGGCCAGCGAGCTTTACCCGCTGCGCCTCGCCTCCACTTAGATGGGTAGACGGCTGGCCAATTTTAAGGTACCCCAAGCCAACAGATCGCAGAATATTAAGCTTATTTACAATCCGTGGATAGTCACTAAAGTGCTCAACTCCCTCGTCGATGGTCATGTTCAAAACATCAATGATGGACTTGCCTTTATAGAGAATCGTCTGCGCATCGCGCTTGTAACGCGAACCGTTGCAAGATTCGCACGGCAGCTCTATGTCAGGGAGGAACTGCATCTCGATCGAGACAGTGCCCGCCCCCTCACACATCTCACAGCGTCCACCGGCAACATTGAACGAAAAGTGTCCAGCCTTCCAACCTAGTTGCTTCGCGCTTTGTGTGGAAGCAAAAACATCACGAATGAGATCAAAAACCTTGATGTAGGTAGTTGGCGTTGATCGCGTAGAGCGTCCGATCGGACTCTGATCGATCATCTCAATACCCGTGATGTTCTCGAGACCATCAATGCGATCAACATGCCCCGTTTCACCGGAATATGCCCCAAACATCCGCTGTATGTTGCCGTAGATCACGTCATGCACAAGTGAACTCTTACCCGAACCTGAGACGCCCGTGATCACCGTCATCGTACCAAGTGGTATGGTAACGTTATCGCCCTTAAGGTTATGATGAATGGGGCGATGTACGACCAGTTTCTTTCCGTTGCCTCGACGTGGCGTGGCACGCGGAGTGATGGCCTTCTTACCCTGCAGATACTCTGCAGTAAGCGAGGTGCCGGTCGTCTCCATTTCTGCAAAGGATCCTTCAAAGACCACTTCACCTCCGTGCTCACCTGCACGCGGTCCGATGTCGATGATGTGATCCGCCGTTCGCATCACATCCATATCATGCTCGACCACAACGACCGTGTTGCCGAGTCCGCGCAGCTTGCGCAAGACGCCGAGGAGCCTATCTGTGTCACGTGGATGAAGTCCGATACTCGGTTCATCGAGCACATAGAGTGTGCCAACAAGTGCCGAACCAAGTGAAGATGCAAGATTGATGCGTTGTGATTCGCCACCGGAGAGTGTATGCGATAAACGATCAAGCGTGAGATACTCGAGTCCGATCTCGCACAACAGCCCAAGCCTACGATGTATCTCCTGCAGAACCTGTCCCACGATTGATTCCTCATAGGGCGTAAGCTGCAGTCTGTGAAAATGATCACGTGCATCAGCTAGTGTCATCCGCACAACATCAGCGATGCCCAAGCCCCCTACGAAGACCTGACGAGCTGCTGTACGCAAGCGCGAGCCTTCGCATTTCTGACACGTGGTGTATCCACGATACCGGCTTAACATCACACGGTAATGTGTTTTATAACTTTTTTCTTCCAGCATGCGGAAGAAGCCTTCAACGCCGATGTATTTACCGACACCCTTCATAACCATCGACACCTGATCAGGCGTGAGATCCATAAATGGGCTCTCTATGGGAATCTCATAGGCCTTGGCCTCGTTCATGAGGTGTTTGAGGTGTATACCAAACGTCTCATCGCGGAACGGATGAATTGCACCACGTCGAATTGAAAGCCCCTTATCAGGCACGACGAGGTTCATGTCCGTGCCGACACTGCGTCCAAAGCCTTGACATGTTGGACACGCACCGAATGGTGAATTGAATGAGAAGAGTCGCGGTTCTGGCTCGACGTAGACTGTTTGCGTAGTGGCACTTTCAAAGCGCGACGAAAACATCAGGTCGTGACCCGTTGTCATGTTCCGCACGATGATACGTCCGCCACCGCTGGCAAAAGCCTGTTCAAGAGAATCGGTCAAACGTGCAGTGCTTTCCTCGTCGCTACGCACAACAAGCCTATCGGCGACGACGAACACCGTTGTGTTGTCATCGGGTAGTGCGGTAAGATCATCGATGTTCTGCAGCTCGGTCGACCCGCCAAAGACCACTCGCGAGAAGCCCCTTGCCTGCAGACCATCACGCACGACATCGAGTGAGGCATGCTCGTGCGGGAGTTCAAACATGATGTAGACGCGGGCATCGACGTGCTTTGATGTGAGTACTGTTGCAACACTCTCCGGCGTGTCCTTGCGGATCACCTCGCCAGTGTCTTTGTCGATCACAATACCTATACGGCCGTATAGCAACCGAAGGTAATCGTACACTTCAGTCGTTGTACCAACGGTTGATCGTGGATTCTTCGTAAACGTCTGCTGCTGAATTGCCACAGCAGGCGGAAGCCCTGCGATACTATCTACATCAGGTTTGGCCATGCGGTCGAGAAACTGACGTGCGTAGGCGCTGAGTGATTCGACAAACCGACGCTGCCCTTCGGCATAAAGCGTGTCAAAGGCTAATGAAGACTTTCCGGATCCTGAGGGCCCCGTCACAACTGTTAGCGCATTGCGTGGAATGTCCACACTAATGTTCTTCAGGTTGTTTACCCGTGCCCCCTTAATCGAGATCATGGTGCGGGATTCCGCAGGTTTGGGCGTAGAAGGCGGCGTTTTGGGTGTTGGCACAGGGGTAAGGGGCTTGAGATGAACGACAAGAGCGCAAAATTACGGGAAAACGTCTCATTTTGCCCTATTCATGGCACGGTACTTGCTTCTCTGTGTATAAGTCAGTAGTTTTGTGGTCTTGCTTAACAACAATGTCTGGAATGGAGTCCAACAATGGCTCGTCGATGTGAACTCACGGGTGTAGGTGTAATGTACGGCAACAATGTGTCGCACGCGAACAATAAGACGCGTCGTCGCTTCCTGCCGAACATCCAAAAGAAGCGTATCTGGGTACCTGAAGAAGGTCGCTGGGTAACTGTAAAGGTTACGGCAAGCGCACTCAAGACGCTCGATAAGATTGGCTATACAGCCATGAAGAAGCGCGCTGCAAAGTAATTGTAGCTCGGCATCACGTGAGAAAGGTCGCACTGCGGCCTTTTTTCGTTATTATTCAGTCATATCTGACAGACTTGTGCGTCTACCAGCGGAATGACGTTAACATCCTTGCCTAGAACTGTGCTGCACCGTTTGGCTGCCCTTGTGGTAGTCAGCCTTGCTGCGTTGAATCTAGCCTATACACAGCCCCTTGACAGTGTCGCTCGCGCACGCAAGGCAAAAGAGTTCTTCATCTCAGGGACAACCCTGCAGATTCAGGGTAATCGGCATGCCGAGGCAGTGATCGACTTTCAGCAGTCGCTCCGGTACGACAGCAGCGCTGTAACACTCACGGCCATGGCACGCAGTTATCGCGAGCTCAAGAAGCTTGAGCTCGCCCTCGAGACGGTGAATCTGGCACTGGCCCGTGATGTTTCCTCTCGGGATGCATGGGAGTTGTTGGCCGAGATCGAGATTCTCCGTGGACGCTACGATGAGGGTCTGGCCGCCTACGAACGCATCCTTGAATTCAAGCCCACGAAGCGCCAACTCTACACGCTTGCCCGACTCTACGAGCCCCGCAATGCTCAGCGCGCCATCGAGATCTATGAACGTATCGTTGCTACATCTCCCGATATCACGATGTACATGCGGCTCAGCGAATTGTATCAGCGGACAAAGAATCCCACTGAGCGTCTTCGCGTGTTAAAGCTGGCTGCAAAGCTTGCCCCGAAGGATCCCCAAATCGCGGCAGAACAGTGCGAGCTGTTTGTCGAACAGGCACAGTTTGAAGATCTGCGATCGATGCTCAAGATCTGGGATGGAAGCAACGTTGATCAGGAGATAGCCACGGATGTCTGGCTTGTTGCTCTGTCTCGAATTCTCGATGATTCGCTCTTGGTGGGACTCTACCCTGCCGAAGTAGCCTCCGTCATTGACCTCGCCCAGCTGAATCTGTCAACCTCTTGGCCGGTCATGGTTGTTGCCGGCACCGTGAGCATGGTGATGCAGGACAGTTCGCGTGCCTCCGCGTGTTTTCAGACAGCCGTTGCAAATCCTCAAGTAATCGCCGAGGGCTACCTTGAGATTGGCCGTATCTACGCGATCAACGACCGTCCAGCCTCAGCAATTGAGTACCTCTCTATTGGACGAATAAAGTTTCCTACCGACATCCGGTTCCCTATCATCATCAGCACACTGCATTCTGAACAAGGCAATGACAGACAGGCAATCATCGAGCTCGAATCAGCAACGATTCTGGACTCAACGGCAGTTGATGTCTGGGTGCAGCTTGGTATGCTCTACGACCGCAGCAAACGCATACAGGAGTCCGATCAAGCCTATGAAAAGGCATTGGCACTCGATCCAGCGAATGCACTGGCCAACAACAACTATGCATATTCCTTATCGCTTCGACGCATTGAGCTGGACAGGGCAACAGCCATGGCAAGAGCCGCTGTCAAAGCAGAAAACACGAATGCCGCGTTCCTTGACACGTATGCATGGATCCTCTACCAACGTGAAGACTTTGAAGGCGCAAAGGAATTCATCACCTTGGCCATCAAGTATGGTGGTAATGCTACGCATTACGAGCATTACGGCATGATTCTGAAGGCACTCGGTGAACGAAATGCTGCCATACGAGCGTTTGAGAAATCCTTGGAAATTGATCCGAGCCGCACATGGGTGCGCGACGAACTAGAATCTCTGACAAAGTAAACGATTACGATCAGGTGTGACCATGAACAAACCAACTAGCATCAACCCAAATGATTATGAAGTGCTGATCCGCCGCCGCGGTGAATCAGATTACGCTTCGTACTGTCCGCAACTTGCCCACATGATCAAGGGGCAGGCACACGAGGAAGTCGAAGACGCGATGAAGGCCTACGTTTT
>CANGZU010000097.1 GCA_947458785.1 Ignavibacteria bacterium | reverse complement strand
CAGGGGGCGCACAAACAACGCACCGACTGCAAAGGCCTGCACAGAGGCTGCTGCGACGAGGAGAAGAGTGAGTAAGCTACGCGTGATCATGAGATGCTCCGTTCGTTGTTGCTCGTGGTTAACGAATGCAACCTACCGGAGGGATTGCCTCATGGCACCTTAATAAAACCTTAATTCCGCTAGAGGGACTGTAAGTACGTAGTCAGCGCTGCAGAGCCCTCTAGACCTAGCTTCTTCCGCAGTTTGGAGCGGTACACTTCAATAGATGCGACCCCAAGACTTAGGACCTGAGAGATCTCTTTCGACGAAAGATTAAGCTTCAGGAACGAGGCGAGTTGCACCTCTTTGGCTGTAAGCTCAGGATGCTTAGTCGTGAGCGTGCGGATAAACGTATCGTGCACATCGGCCAGCTGCTCCTGGAAGTTCTTCCAGTCTTCGCCGGTTCTACGGTGGATATCAATCTTTCGCAGCACGTCGCGCAGGTGCCTCGTTCTCTCCTGCTCATCACCACGCAGGGCTGACTGAACGTCCGCTGCCAATTCACTCAGTAACTCGTTCTTCTGTGCAATAGCGAGCACATTCGTGTTAAGCTCGCGCTCTTTCGTGTCAAGCTGCAGCGTAAGACGTTCATTGGCCGACTGCATGCGTTCGCGCTCGCGTGCTTCTCGCTCCATTTCGAGTCGAAGCTTCAATCCTTGTGAGTGCTGCGCACGCAGTTCTGCATCTGCAGCCAGCTGGGCAAGAGAAGCATTGCGTTCATGTACGAGTGCCTCCTTGTACTGGCCATGTTGCTCATAGAGCTCGGCAATGCGCTTTTCCAGCTCTGCCTCGAGTCCGTAGACAAAGTGCTTACTAGCAAGCTTCTCAGCGCGCTTCAACCTCTTGATAGCATCCTGCCAAGCCCCCTTCGCAACGAAAAGTGATGCTTGATGTTGATCGATCTCGATCTCCAAGCTGGGGTTATCCACGGATTTCATCCGCTTGATGGCAAGATCGAGTTGTTTCTGGGCTTGTTGATAGTCCTTATGGTTTACCGCCAGCTCGGCAAGCGTTACGAGACATCGAATCTGACGTTCGGTGTCGTTTGTCTTGATAAAGATGTTGAGTGCTTCCTCTGCGATGGACTGCGCCTGCGCAAAGCGTTTCTTCTGCAGAAGAATCGTTGCCATGAAAACCATGATGCGTCCGCGAGCATGTACATCAGGCAATGCACTCATCACAACAAGCGCTTCTGTCATGGCCTCGAGAGCCCCATCAAGGTTGCCTACGCGCTGATAGACGCGTCCGAGATTAGAAAGCGTAAGCCCGATTCCCATGCTGTCGCCGTTTTGGCGATGCAGATCCAGACTGCGCTTTGACCATTCGATCGAGGTCTCGGTGTCACCTATGCCCACGTAGACATCCGCGATATTTCCCGTGATACGCGCCCGTACATGAGGATCATCCAGGCGCTCTGCGATTGTAAGGCACTCAGAAAAGGCCTGGAGCGATTCTTTAGGGCGTCCGAGCACGGCATAGGTACTTCCGATGCTCGTGAGTACCGTCATCAGAAATGTGTGGTCTTGAATACTTCGTACAATCCCCTCGGACTTACGGAAGATCTCTAGGGCATCTTCGTTGCGTCCGAGTTGACGTAGAGTTAAGGCCACGTTCTGTAGCGCACGGGACTCTCCTGTGCGATCCTTTAGCCTGCGATACCCTGGCAGCGTAGACTCGAACATCTTGAGAGCAATGTCGTAGTCATTGTCGGCATAGTGACAGATACCAATCATGCGCTGACAATGCAATGCCCGCTCTGTAAGCTTAAACTTCTTTGCTATGGCCAAGGCTTCCGTAGCATACACAGCCGCCTCTTGGGGGCGCTCGTACTGAAGCTCACGACACGACTGGAGCCGTTCTTCGATCCTGGCTTGGGGCGACATTCTCGGCATGTCCGAACATAGGCAATTAAGGTTTTATTAAGGTGTTACGGGGCTATTGTTTTTCCGATTTTCGTGCTAAGTCATTTCGCACACATACTCTGCAACACTATGATTCGTTCGTTACTCGCTTTGCTCCTCGTGCTTTGCTCGTGCATTACAGCATTTGCACAGCCGAATCTGCGCAGGCAAACGCTGCCAGCCCCGTTCAGCAGCTACAGCATGTATGTATGCGATACGACAGGTGTCCGTACTGGTGCGCCGGGTACTGCTCAGATCTGGAATTATGCGAGCCTTGTTCGACGCGGCACAGACACGACATTCACGATCTACACGGATAGAACTGCGCTGCCTTCCCCTGTGCGAGAGCGTTTCCCTAACGCCGAGGTCGTAGTGATTGATGATACGACGACATCGATATACCGCACGGTAAACAACACGTGGCGCCTCGAAGGCTGGATCACACCAACTACGGAGATGCTCGTGGGTGTAGATCCCTATGATGTGCGTCCGAGCGAGATCGTGTTCAACGATCCAAAGTTCGACATCTTCAACGGCTCGATTCAGTCTCCATTCCCAACACCTGGTGCGAAGAATGTAACGGGCTCCCATTTCTATATCTACGATGGATTCGGTCAGCTTGTGCTTCCTGACTTTACCTACAACAACGTGGCCCGCACAACGCAACGCGATACAATGTCGGCAGAGGTTACAATCGGTCCACAAAAGGCCTTTGTCAAGACCATTTCACGTAAGACCACGTGGCAAGAGGTAACATCAAACATCCCGTTGTTTATCATTGATGAGTCTACAATACAGGTGTTCAACGCGAACAACGTCTCGCTGTTTGGTCCGTTTACCTTCAAGACCGTGCGCTACCGCCGCGCTGGTCAGACTACCGATGTGCACGAAGACCCATCACAATCGCTGCTTGTAGCCCCTTGTCCAGCTACCAATGATCACGTAACAATCATGGGGCTTAATATTGATCCTAACAACATCGTTGTTATCAACACCATCGGCGAGCAGATCTCATGTCCGACCACCCAAACCGATGCCGGCATTATGATCGATGTACGTGAACTTGCTAAGGGTTCCTACACCGTGCTCGTGCTCGAAGGACAGCGCATGCGGACGGCATCGTTTGCTAAGTAACTGGCACGAGGGTACTATTCGTCGCCCTCGCGAAAGCGGGGGCCTATGTATGAGGCGAAGGCATAGCTTGCTCATACGCGTGCTCAGTATCTTTGGCCAATGCACTCGAGAACGGACAGAATAGAAGAGCTGGATGTGTTACGGGGCGTTGCCCTGTGCGGCATTTTTCTCGTGAACATGATTGACTTCAGTGGGTCGGCTCTACGGGCCGGGACCTTAACCATGCGCGGTACGACAATCGACCAATTGGTTGATCTACTCATCGCAGGGTTTGCCATCACGAAGTTCTACCTGATCTTCAGCTTCCTGTTCGGAGTCGGCTTTGCCGTCCAGATGCAGCGAATGCAGGAGTCCGGACGTCCCTTTGTACGTCTCTACATGCAGCGGCTCGGCGTTCTGCTTGCGATCGGTGTGGCGCATACCGTCCTTCTCTGGGATGGCGACATCTTACGCCTATATGCGATGGCTGGTGTACTGCTGCTCATCTTGCGGAAGATTCCCACTAAGCCCCTTCTAATGATTGCAGCAGGAGTAATTGTCTCTGGAACGGTGTACTTCAGCTTCGTCCCACTCGACAGTTCAAGCACGTTGATGTCTTCGTCCAGCCTGGCAGTATACGCGTCCGGCACATACACTGACTTGGTCAAACATCGTCTTTCGGAACAGTTTGTCCTCGATATACAGATTCCAATGGTCCTTGCAATGTTCCTGCTCGGCTTGGTCGTTGGGCGCGAACGAATCATCTCGAACATTCACACACACGAGACTTTTCTGCGACGAGCATGGAAAGGAGCCCTCCCGCTCGGTATCCTCGGATCGTTGGCAATGTTGGTGGGGTATGCTACGGAGAACTCCTTTCTCGTGAGTCTCAGTGTACATTTGGGAGCACCGTTGCTGAGCTTTTCATACGTAGCCCTTATCCTCCTTAACGCGAGACGGCTGCGCCTGTTTGCCTATGCAGGGAGGATGGCCCTTACGAACTACCTCGCGCACTCGGTTATCTCCACAACACTGTTCTACAGCTACGGCTTCGGACTCTACGATAAGATGTCGGCAACCGAGTCGACGCTCCTTGCACTTGCTATCCTTTCGGCCCAGATCGCCATTAGTAAATGGTGGCTCTCCCATAACCGCATGGGACCTATGGAATGGCTCTGGCGCAAGATGGCGGGAATAGCGCGTTAGCACGGATACAGGATAATCCTAGTCGTGCATGCATGGGCAACTTCTATGTCGATAATATTCTGTATTGTAAACATAGACACTATCCTTTGCCTACGTGAAACACCCCACATCTCTTCACTTCCTCGGCGCTGGCGTTGCTGCGCATATCTATGCCCTCGTTGCCCGAGACGTGCTTGGCCCAGATGGACTTCGCATGACCATGCTTGACAAGTCGCATGATGTGCCGGATAGGACACTTTGTGTATGGGGCTCATCATCATCAGCTATCTCTGCTGCTGCTGTTGCGCAGTGGAAACATGTGCGCATGGGGCACGGGCAACGCTCAATCGACCTTGATCTAGGCAGCATGGTGTACTCGCAGTATACCGCAGCCTCCATCCGAGCCCTTGCTGATGAGCGGCTGGATGTATCTCGAGAGGTTGGTGAAGCAACTGGACCACGTGCACAGGAGAGCGTATCGCTTGACAGCTGTGATCGCGGAAGTGATCGTTTTCCTGCGACCGTCTCGCTGCTTCAGCACTTTCGGGGTTGGCGTATTCGTACGACTGAACCCATGTTCGACATCGACGTCGCAACAATGATGGACTTCCGTGTTGATCAATCTCATGGCGTCTGTTTTGTCTATGTGCTCCCATATGCCAACAACGAAGCTCTAGTTGAGTGCACGGTCTTCTCCGCTTCCGTATGGGATGCCGAACAGTATGAAATGCGTCTCAAGGACTACATCGCCAATATCATCGGCACATCGGGGTATCAAATCATCGCAACCGAGGTTGGCGTCATCCCAATGACAGATCGCGTGCCGCAGCGTCTGCATGGTCCATCATGGATAGCAATCGGAACTGCGGGCGGACTTACCAAGCCAACAACTGGATATACCGTTGCGCGTTGTGTGCGTGACGCAGAGCGCATGATGATAGCCTACCAACGTACAGGAGTGTTTACAGCGCCTGCACCGCCCCCTGGACGATTTCGGTGGTACGACCAACTGTTGTTGAGGATTATCCGCGACGAGCCCCATGAGGTTCCGAAGATTCTCTTCACATTGTTCTCGCGTAACCCCATCGAGAAGATCTTTCGGTTTCTCGATGAAGGTACTTCACTTGCTGACGAAGTAACGATATTCTGGAGTCTGCCGTGGCGTCCGTTCCTGCGCGCAATCATCAGACGCTAGTCTATGCTTTATCGGCCATCATGGCCCTAGCTCTGGGCTATGCTCCAGCAACCATTGGTATTGCTGTGTCTGGCGTCTTGATTGCACTGCTTGGAATCCCACACGGATCGTTGGATCTGCATCTTATGTCCACTCGTGGACAGCGCCTGCGCGAACTCGCAGTCTACCTCGTCTGCATAGCTCTTGTTCTCGGGATTTGGCTCGTGCAACCAACGCTGATGCTTGTCCTCTTCCTCATCAACTCTGCATGGCACTTCGGAGACTGCGACGTGCACACAACAAGCCGCCTTAAGCCCCTGCTGTCGCTTGTGTATGGTGCGTGTATCCTTCTCGTGCTCATTGATCTGCGCGACCCAACTATCGGATGGATCTTACAGACACTCCTAGGATACTCTGTTGATTCATCAATGATTCCAGAGTATGGCATCATTCGTCTGCTCGCATCTGCAATGGTCATTGGCATCCCAATGATCGGATTGCAAGCCCCTTACCAGCAGACCATCCTACGCGGACTGCTCATTGTTGGGATTGCAATGCTAGCCCCTTCTCTGATAGCCTTCACGTGGTACTTCGTTGTCATGCACTCGTGGACAAGCATGAACGCATTACGTCACTACATCGATGAACCACATCCATGGTCATGGCGAAAGCTCATCATTGCTGCCGCACCGCTCAGCATTCTAACCTTTGTTGGAATAGGCATGGGATACGTCGTCTTTCCCGACCTCAATATCCTTGCAATGCTCTTTATTGCACTAAGCGCCCTTACCGTGCCGCACAGCAGGCTGTTTCACAGGGTGTATGTGCAGCAATCGTAGGGGGCTTACTACCTAACCGTAAACACGCGGAGCCGTGCGTTACGTCCGCCCCCTGGATTGTTTACGCCCGCCGACGAGACTCCAAGCAGCTTGCGAGAGTCGCGGCTAAAGCCGAAGCTCGACCAGTATTCATTTGAGCTGGCGGTGAGTGGGAGCACGCGCAAGATTTGATGTGTATTGAGATCAGCGAGCACTGTAGCTGCCCCTTGCGTATAGGCGCGGGACACATACTGTGCATCATCATATGAAATCGCCAGGACGGATCCTTGCGTTGTCATTTGTGAGATTGTTGTCCCAGTAAGAAGATTTATAAACTGTAACTGTCCACCCGTGGTGCCAGCACGCTGTCCAGCCGCAACGATGATCTTTCCAGATGGAGACAACAGGGAATACTCCATAACGGCTGTCGAATCGCCAGACCCATTGTAGGTTCTCACAATGTCACCGGTTGATAGATCAACCGTCATGATGGAGAACGGCTGATATGCACGAACAATGGCATACTTGTCATCCTGCAGACCCATGAACCACGCTGCGCGATTCGGTTCTGAGCCGTACGATCGAGTTCCTTGGAACGAACCAGTTTGTGCATCGTATTTCGAGAATTGGTTATACGGGGCTGTGGTTTCCATGGTGTAAACAATTGCGCCATCTGACGTTACAAAGTGACGTCCATCCTTTTTGATGCCGATGACCTGACTGCCGGTTGATGCGTCGTGCAAGGTGGTGCCATACCGTGTCGTGATTGCGATGCGCTGATCTGCTCCAACAAACAGTAAATTTTCTGGCTCTTGTATTGACGCCGATAGCGCCACGCGCCAATCTTGAGCACCTGTTTGTGTGTCGTACATCAGCAGCGAAAGCTTGCCATCGTTCTGTCGTGTTATGGCCGCCACCTTTGAACCATTGCTGTTGAGTGCGGCAGAGAGTACGGATTCATTGTCTGGCAGTGTAAT
>CANGZU010000096.1 GCA_947458785.1 Ignavibacteria bacterium | reverse complement strand
GCATCGAGGAAGACGCCCCCTGCATCCAAGAACTTGAGTCCGTTCCATGGAGCTGGATTATGGGAAGCCGTGATGGCGATGCCACCGACGGCATCAGAGTGTTCTGTCAGTAACTGCACCGTTGGCGTTGTTGCCATGCCAAGCACCACGACGCGGCGTCCACATGCGCGGAGCGTGCCAACAACGATGTCTTCAATCCAAGCCCCGCTTGGACGTCCATCTCGGCCCACTACGATGGGCCCATCAGCGAGGATGGCATGAAACGCCCATGCATAACGTGCTACCAACGTTGGCGTTAGGTCATCACCAAGTGTTGCGCGGAGTCCGGAGATCGATCGTATACAGGCCATGGCGGTGCAGTAAGGTTACGGAGCGCTTCCACACAGTGCTTCGACATCGGCCACAGAGCGGGCAAGCGAAGCAGAGAGGTTCACGGGTCCTTGTTCGGTGATGAGAATGTCGTCTTCAATGCGGACGCCGATATTCCACCAGCGTTTATCACATGGGGAGCCAGCAGGAATGTAGATGCCCGGCTCTACGGTGATAACGGAGTTTACTTGTAGCGGACCTCCCGCACCGGGGTCGTGAACGTCGAGTCCCAAGTAGTGCGAAGTGCCGTGCATGAAGTACCGTTTCACGTCCGCAAGGCTTTCGATAATGCCCAGCTTGAGCAGTCCATCTGCGATCACCGACGTAGCCGCTGCATGCGGAGCGCGAAAGGGGGCTCCTGCGACCGAGGCTGCGATGCCGGAGTCTTGCGCTTGCAGCACAAGCTCATAGATCAGGCGCTGCTCTTCGGTGAATTTCCCGTTGAGCGGAAACGTCCGCGTGATGTCGGCCGTGTATCCATGATACTCCGCACCACAATCTGCCAGCACGAGGTCGTTCATCGTTGTTGCGCGGCGGTTGGCGGTGTAGTGCAGGATGCAGGCATTGTAGTTAGAGCCAACGATGGATGGGTAGCCGACGTCTTCGGCACCTTGACGCTTGAAGCCGTATTCCATGAGTGCTTCGAGTTCGTATTCCTTCATGCCCGGACGTGCTCCACGCATGGTGGCACGGTGACCCTCCATGGAGATCTCGATGGCCTTGCGAAGGAGTCTGAGTTCTGCTGTGTCTTTGACCTCGCGCATGGCGCGCAGAACGGCCATAGGCGTTTTGAACACGAGCGAGGCCTTGCGCTCCTTAGCCCACTTCTTCAGTTCAGCATCGGCATAGAGGTTCTTGCCGGCAAGGGGCACTTGCAACGCTTTGGTAGGAAGCGTTGAGTAGTGCAGTGTGTCGACGCGGGGAAGAAGTGAATCGAGAACGGACTTCAGATCAGTTGCAACAAGCGCGGTGTCAACGCCGAGGTATTGCATAGCCTCTTGCGGACCCATACTCACGCCTTGCCATACTTCGCGGTCGACATTGCGCTGTGGAATAAAGAGAACTTCGTTGAACGTACGACTTCCAATCTGAATGCCCGCAGGTGCAAGCAGCAGGGTTGTGCCGGGAGTTTGGCAGCCTGTGAGATAGAGCATGTCGGAGCTCTGACGGTACTCGTAGTCGACGTCGTTCTGACGGTTGCGCACGTCGGCAGAGAACACAATTGCGATCGAGACATTTGACATCGATGCCAGCACGCGCGAGCGGCGTTCTTTGTAGACATGCGGAAGGGGCATGTCAGCATCGAACATCTCAAACGGGAACGTTTGCGCAGAAGCCAACGAGCCCCCTAGAAGAAGGCAAAGCAGTGTAGATAGAAGCATGCGATTCATGGGCCGCAAATTAGCCACCAGCAACGCCAGTTCACACAGCAATGCAGAGCGTTGCGACGTCCACCCTGCGGGCCCCTGACTCGATCAGGGCTATGGCGCAGGAATTGAGCGTGGACCCGGTTGTAAGGACGTCGTCGATGAGCAGGATGCGCGCATCAAGGACCACCTCGGGTTTGGCAACTGCGAAGATGCCGGCCACATTGGTGCGGCGCTCCACATCAGAGAGGGTTGTCTGCGACTGACGGTGTCGCGTGCGCACGACCACGCCTTCTGGCAGCATAGAAAGCCCCGTCTGCTCACAGAATCCCGAAGCAATGCGCTCTGCCTGATTGTAGCCACGCTCACGCTTCCGTGCCCTGTGAATGGGCAGGGGGCAGACAAGTGTTGATCGGTCAAGAGAATGCAGCCCGGGGTGATTGGCCAACATGCGGCCAAGTGCGACGGCCAGACTGGTGCGTCCGCCATACTTGATGGCATAGATCGCGTTATCGATGGTTGACGCTGCAGACATGCCCCAGAGGGCGATAAACGAGGAGATCATCAACTCGTCTGCGTGGACGTGCTTTTGAATCAATAGTTCGATCTCGACCGATCGCGGGGCAGGCTGATGAAACAACAGCGATGCGTCGTCGATGCCAGGGGCGTATGATGCCGGCGATAGAAGAGGCTGGTCAGAGAGCAGACAATGCTCAGGATAGAGCGTATCGGTCAGAGCGCGTAGCGTTCGATGTGCACCTCCGACCACCATGTCGAGGATGCACATGGGGCTACCTTATGTTGTAAGGGTAAACTTCAACAGATTGTCGATTTCCTTCGGCAGCACAGGCTTCTGCTTTTCGGGGATGATATACGATGACAGCGATGTGATGTCATCGAAGATTCGCTGACGCATCGCAGTTTGCATCAAGTAGTCATGTCCACTCGAGCCCCCTGTACCTACTCGCATTCCAATCATCCTGCTTACCATCATGGTGTGACGGTAGCGCCAGAGCGAAACAAGTCTGTCAAGCTCGACAATTGCCTCAAGCAGACGGAAAGGGGCTTGCAGCAACGGACGATCTTGATATGCCGTAATGAACAGTACCGCCAGCGTGGCATTTAGTGACATTCTGCGTTTGCCTTCTTGGCGAAGCTGCTCGTAGGACTCTTCATTGAGGAAGGCCATGAAGCTCTCTTCGTTACGATCGATCTGCATGAGTGCGTCTGTTGGATCGGTGCCTTCCATCTCACTGAGTCGTCGAACTTCTGTACGGTCGTTTTCCAACATGGAGCGCACCGAGGCTGTGAACGACTTCAGAATGCCAAAGTCGCCCATCTGCAGAAACGGGATACGCGCCAGCCAACGCTCTGTCACATCAAACAATGAAGCGCCTGCACTGGCATCATCGAGGAGCTGACGATGCTCAGGTGTCAGTGCCTCGGTATAGTGCTTGAGTACGCGCTTGTCTTCTTGCAGACCAAGCTTGCGTTCAAGGATGCGCCATTGAACCGACTGAAACCCGCTGGCAGGATTGAGGTATGCCCGAAAGTTCATGAACTGCAGCGGCGTCATCGTTTCCATGATCGAGAACTGATCGCAGAGCAGGTTCATGATCTTGTTCACGCGCTGCACACGGGAGCAGCAAAGGTCAATGGCCGACTCTGGAACGTTCGGCTGATTCATGAGATCGATAACCGTATTCAGCTCGAACAACACCTGCTTGAACCACAGCTCGAAGGCCTGGTGCGTGATGATGAAGAGCATTTCCTCGTGGGCATGGTCGTTTGCCTTGTCGCTCTCGAGCTCCTGGGCATTGAGGATCTTATCAAGTCCGAGGTAGTCTGCGTAGTAGGCCATGATGTGTCAGGTTACAGTTGTTCGTTGGTCCGAAAAATAGCCGTGCGAGCAATCATATCGTGCAGTGCCTGCTTCTTTGCCGAAAGCACAACAAGGCAACCGATGATCAGTACCAGCTCCACGAGTGATGAGGCGCTATTGACACCACGAGCTATAATGTCCGGGACGGGGATCAAGACGATGAGCTTCAGGATGCGGTCCGACATCTTAATGATGGTTCGCATCAAGATCACGCTGGGTTGTGCAATGGCCCCGTCCTCACGTCCGATACGAAGTTTTAAGATTCGCTTCCCTGGTGAAGCACCACTCCGGGCCTCGATCGTCCAGTAGACAATGGGGCTTATGAGTCCGGCATAGATCATCGGTACGATGTAGGGCATGATGTCTTTGAGCACGTCACGCGGCAAGCCCATGGATTTGAGCTGTGTGAGCAACTCCTTGATCGACTCTGCCATGAAGGCAGTCTGCGGCAACTGCATCGCTTGAACAACGAAGACGATGATAGTTGTTGTAATCCACAGACCTATTTGGTCGAGGAGCCATGCGCCCAAGCGCGGACCAAACCCTACGCGACGATCCTCGATCGTTGGCTGGTAGGACATAAATGGATTTGTTGAAGGGGGCTGTGGAATCTCGTTCATTGCCTCTCCTTATCCTAGTTCGTGCAGAATTCGAACAGCTATGTCGTACTTCTTGAACGGTGGCATCAGATACACGCCGTTGATTCGGTCACGGACGGACGTCAAGAACTCGACTGCGATCCTAATGCCAATGTCAGTTGCTTCTTCGGTTGAGGACGCCTGCTCCATGCGCTCGCGCACCCATCCGGGGATATTCATACCCGGAACCTCATAGTGCAGGAACTCGGCGTGACGTATCGTGCGCAGTGGAATGATGCCAAGCATGAACCTGATGTCGATGTCCTTGGTGCGTGTGAGGAATCTGTCCAGTACTTCGATGTCAAAGATCGGCTGTGAAAAGGCAACATGAGCCCCTTGCTCAGCCTTCATCGCCAGGCGATCAAGTTCGCGCTCGAGATCATCGGCGGCAGGGTTAACAGCACACGAGATGCAGAAGCCGGTTGATGCACCGAGTGGGTTGCCCATGAGATCTTGTCCGGTATTCATGTGCCCCAGGGCGCGGATAAGACCGATGGAGTCTACGTCATAGACGCTTGTGGCAGACGGGAAATCACCGATGTGTGTTGGGTCGCCTGTAACAGCTAGAATGTTCCGCACGCCCATCTCATGCGCTCCAATGAGCTCTGCTTGCAGGGCCACCATGTTACGGTCGCGGCAGGCAAGGTGCGCAATGCACTCCATCGAGGTCTGCTCGTGCACAAGCTTTGAGATCGCAATAGGGCTCATGCGAAGGCGCGCACGTGCGCCATCACTGATGTTCACGGCATCGATACCGTGCTCGCTGAGGTAGCGGGCACCCTCGATCACACTCGACATATCGAGTCCACGCGGGACGTCTAGCTCAACCGTTGTTACGAATCGTTCATTGATACGATCATGAAACGTCGTTGGTGCTGCTTTGATCTGGTCGGCGGCTTCGGTACGTTTTGATGCTTTCACGACAACAGGCACCGAGCCTATTGCTGCGCCCTTGACAGCATCTGCAATGGCTTTGATGTGCGCGAGATCTGCTCCACCGTCTGCACCAATAATTGCAGCACCGTGTTCAACAAGTCTGCGCGTAGCGGCTGCCACGTAGGATGGTTCAGCATTGTAGATCGGGAAACCGTCGATGATCGTCGGAATACCCACGTCTGGAATAGCCACAAGGGGCGCATTGGCAACCCGAAGCGATTCGATGATGCCCAGCATGCGCTGAGGTCCAACGGTGCCGTTGGATCCGATAGCATCTACGCCATGCTGCGTAAGACGCTGGGCTACCTGACTCGGGAACGACCCGGCGAGTACTGATCCATCCTCCGGGAAGGACTTGAGTGCGATCAGTGGAATGTCTGCGCTGAGTGCACGCACACTCTCGATCGCGATCTCGAGTTCCTCAACATTGATAAACGATTTTAGCATGATGCCATCGACCGATCCGGCAAGCAATGCGGCGATGTGCTCAGTAAAGCATGCGCGCAGGTCAGGGGGCTCTAGTGGACCTAGTGGACGCATCATACGTCCGCTTGGGCCAACAACGCCGATCACGCGTGCGCGCGATCCAGCAGATGAGCGGGCAAGCCACGCCCCTTTACGATTGATCTCCAACACGCGGGCGCTGAGCATCGATGATTCGAGCGCATAGCGGTTGGCATGTAGTGTGTTTGTTTGAAGGAGTGTAGAGCCGGCCTCGACAAAGTCGTGGTAGATACGCTCAATAACAACGGGCGAAGTAAGATTGTATCGATCGCTTGGACGCTCCGAGAGGCCGCGCTTAGCAAGCTCGATCTGCATCGAGCCATCGGTCACAAGTGGACCATTGACAATCCAGTCGGCCAGTGACGACCCGTCTGTTATGTGACTACTCATGAACGCTTTCCAAGCAGGCCGTCGTCGAGTGAGAAGGCTGTCGTGGGCTTCCACCACAAGTAGGCACACATGGCAATCATGACAGTGTTTTTGGCAACCTTGTACCAGCTTACCTCATCGCCACCCTGCGAGCCAAAGCATCCACAGTCGATCTTGAGTCCTAGGACAACGGCATACGCAACAGCAACGGTGAACGTCACCAGGAGTCCACCGCAGACCAGCGCACTCGGGCGAACACGGAAACCGGCAACAAGCATGATGCCGACAACAAGTTCAAGCCATGCAACAATGAGTGCGTAGCCATTTACAAGCCACGATGGCAACAAGCCATAGTGAGCAATCGACGTTGCAAAGGCAAGGGGCTCTATGATCTTGGGTACGGCTGCAAAGACAAAGTACCCACCTATGAATGCCCGCAGAACAAGGCCAAGCCACGGATAGAGGTTCGTCATAACGTTAGAAGACCCATGTAGAGATGATTATCCAGACAATCATGACAAGGACAATGATGTTGAGCACAAACCCAAGGC
This sequence comes from Ignavibacteria bacterium, assembly GCA_947458785.1. GTDB lineage: Bacteria > Bacteroidota > Ignavibacteria > Kapaibacteriales > Kapaibacteriaceae > UBA10438. The sequence goes on along the minus strand of CANGZU010000096.1, from coordinate 738 downwards.
GGTAGAGGAAGCGTCCACCCTTGAGATCACGCTGTGCAGGCACGGATAAGGGGCCTGCAAATTGCAGATGACGATCGATATGACGAGCCCAGATCGCGGCCACGATGCCTACCCCCCAAACAATGGAGAGGAACACGCTGGCATAGCCTAGCCACACGACCTTGGTGTGCTGCTTCATCAGTCGAGCTTTTCCTCGAGCGCAAGTTTAATCTGCATCGCAAGGTCATCATAATGCGCTTGCGTCATTGCGTCGGCGCTGCGAGCCCCCTGCATCTTCTTGAGCATCGTGCGAAGGCGTGCGCGGCAGATGGCGCGCACGTCTGTGCCGTACGTGTTTGGTCCACGCATGAAGATCATAAACCCGTCGCCAGAAGAAACTGGTTTTGATGACTTGTCAATGAGCTCCTGAACGAACGTGCGCTGCAAGGCACGACGATAGAAATCGCAAGGGGCCTTTGTTGCAAGCTCTGTGAAGATCGTCGACTCGACATCATCGAAGAGTTCGTTAACGCTGAAGGCCTCTAGACCAAATCGCGTTTGCTGGTCCATGAGACGCATGAGCTTGTCGGACGAGATCACCGTGCGAAGCATACGTGTCTGTAGCGAAGACAATCGCTGTGCAACATCCGTTGGGGTGAGCAGTTGTGCAATGCGCTCATCAAGAAGCCACATCGGCGTGGTAAAGACATTGTCGCGGAGGAAGTTGATGGCCTCGCGCTGACGTCCCTTTGGAACGAT
>CANGZU010000095.1 GCA_947458785.1 Ignavibacteria bacterium | reverse complement strand
GTTGCAGGTATCATTCTCGCACTGCTGATCGAGCCCCTTCTCGTATCCTGGTTCTTACAGGCATTTACAGTCGACACGAACACTCGCTTGATCACCATACTTTTCGCGGCGATGCCTGCTTCTCCAATCGGCGTTGTACTTGCCAACCGCTATGGATGCGACACCCCACTGGCAAGCAAACTTGTAACAGCGACGCTCATCGCAAGCGCCATAACACTGCCACTTGCAGCACTGCTATAGCGGATTGCGCCAAACGGCGTGCTCGTTCTATCCTTCTCTTGATAAGGCATAGATCTCATCAGTCGAAAGTGCTCTGCTGTAAACTCTCAGATCATCAATTGCAGCTGGAACGGTGCGATCGATAATCTCGCCGTTCGGCATGGTATAAGGCTGTCCACCGATGTAAAAAGCGTCGCCACTGTGTTCGCCTCGATACATACTGTTGACGATCGCTCCCGCCGCCAAGCCGTTGATGTAGAGAACAAATAGCCCAGCAGATTTTGACCAAGTGTAACAAACATGCGTCCATGTGCCTAGGTAGGGCACGTTAGATATTGTCAGTCTGTCATTGGGCGTACTGGTTCCATTCGCGTTGTACACAAGGAATGCATCTAGGTTCTTGCCGCCATCATGTGACCACTTGAACACATAACCATTTCCGAAGTTGTTTGCCTTAGAAATGATGTGGGCCCATTGATCGTAGCCCGAAGACTTATAGGCATTGATCCAGAATGAGAAAGTAAAGGCCTCTCTCGGTTCGAGAAGACTGATCTTACTTCCTGTTACGCGCACATAACCGCTGTATCCGTTGAAGCGTACAGCCTTGCCAGCATTGGCGTTTCTACCTTCAACAAAGGTGACGTCGTCCTGCGCGATACCATCAAGCCCCGATCCCGTTGATTCTTTGAAGTCTCCGTCGAATGTGTAGCGGACCACGAGCCCCTTTGTCGTGATACCGTGCTCGTCGAGATCTTGCCCTGGAGGCGTGGGCGCTGGCGTGGTTGTATCCCCGCCGCACGAAACGAGCAGCATAGCAACTACACAGATGATAACGATGTTTTGTACCATGACAATACCACAAGGTTACATGAATGAGCATGCAGTATACGGATAATGGCGTTAGAGGCTCTCAATCAGCGAGTATTCCGTGCGTATTATTGGACACAAGTGTATTCCACACCCCTGGTTAACTGAATTATGAAGCTCCTTGTAAGCCTTGTGCTCATCGTTACTCTGTCTGTGTGCGCACAGCTGATACACGCCCAACCATTCGTAGACCAGACCTATCAGATCACGTCTTCCAAGGATGTGCAATACGCTACAGCTGTTCGATTCGACGGCAGAACAGATACTCTGCGGATGAACATCGTTGTCCCAACGAATGACAACGCGGCAAAGCGTCCACTTGTATTGTGGATCCATGGAGGGGGCTTTATCCAGGGTAGCCGTGCGGACTTTCAAGCGCTAGCTGAATCATGGGCACGCCGTGGCTACACGGCCGTCACGATATCCTATCGCCTTGGCATCCACGGCGGACTCTTCGATCCTCCCTTTGCCTTTGATGAGGCTGAGCTTATCCGTGCATGCTTTCGTGGCATTCAGGATATCCGCACGGGACTCCGATTCCTGGCAAAGAATGCTGGTCAGTATGGCATCGATACCTCTCGCATTGTGATCGGCGGTGCAAGTGCAGGATCAATAGTTGCTTTGCACGCAGCATACATTGACCCTCTCGACAAGCTCCCTGCTGCAATTGGTAAGATCGGCAATGTCACTCGTATCAACGGCACATTTGAGCGGCCAGACATGGGCTCCTATGAGGGCACTCAGCACATAGACGTGCCAACGCCATCGGTAGATGTTGTTCTCAACATCTTCGGTGCATTGCTTGATCTTTCCTATCTGGACAATGCCCCCTTCATACCGTTGTTTAGCTATCATCAAACCGACGACCCCGTTGTCGCATGCGGAGTCAACCGTCCGTATCACAGCATCCAAGCCGTTTCGGCCAACTATCCTCTGATGAGCGGTACATGCGCTATCGTTCAGGACCTGGCAAAGCGCTCGGTACCTGTGTTGAGCTATGAGACGATAATCCATCAGGGGGCTGCGCATGACGTACATGATCCTGCAGGCATCGACAAGGCAGCGGCTGTGTTTGCGGCGAAGTATGTCTCAACACCAACGAGTATTGCAGAGGATGTAAGTACCCCGTTCAACGTCGATGCGCGCTGGACACTCTACTCACTGCACGGTGAGACCGTGGCCAGCGATGTTACAGCAGAAGAAGTGCGCGGCCTGCCAGATGGTGTGTACGGGGCGCTGTCAAACAACAGATGCACAACACTGATCCTGCGCAGCGGCATTGTCTACATACCGCGATAACAATTGGTCTTACTTGCCCCCTACAGGTACGTATGCCGTGATGGTCACGACCCTTCGCAGCATTCGCTCTTCGGGTAACTGTTGAGACACACCAGCATCTGGTTCTCCAAGACCTCTGATTGTGATTGCCCCTTGCAGCTCACGAGCAACAGCTGTCGCGCGTTCACGACTCAATCGTGCGTTCTCATCGGATGAGCCCAAGATGTCAGTGCTGCCTTCAACGATGATTCGTGCGTTCTCTCCAACCCTGCTGCGGACGAAGTCAAGAATCTGTTCGTGAGCATCGGTGAGTTCGGACTTCCTAAACGGGAAGACAATCAGCGTGAAACGTTCGATAATGCTATCGTTGCGCATTTCTCTTCGCTTGTCAAACAGACGCAAGGCATCAACCGTCAACCGAAGTGTATCACGAACCATTGTGCCCGACTGACGTCCTTCGATAGTGATGGACATTTCGGCGTTGGCCAGTGCTGATTGCGCTGCTGCTTGTGTTGGCTGATAGGTAAACTCGACCTTGCCCTGACGAGATGACGAGTCAACATTAGCCCCTTCCGCAGATACTCTCCAAGAATCGAGTGGTTTACCATCGAGAGTTTTCGCGCGAATCGTAATTGACGGTGGATCCATCGTCAACGTTGTATCTGCAACGCGATATGGCATCAACATTTGCGATTCAACTGAGCTGAACTCTACCCTACGGTTCTCATCATAGGCAGCTAAGGCCTCACCACCAGTGGCAACAGTTTCATCTAGGGGCGCGCGACGCGCACGTGTTACAATCCTGCGCTTGTCTACACCAAAAGAATCAACGAGCACAGATGCAATGGACATCGCTCGTTTGATAGCCAGCGATGTGTCCTGCTCGTCCGCGGCACACGATCCCGTGAGCGTGAGCTTGGCCGCAGGATACAGCTTCAAACGTTCCGCCATCACATTGAACACCTGACGATGAAGATCAAGTTCGGACATATCCGTGGTTGGCATCGAGCTCATAGACCGCGTAGCATAGCGCATTGGTACACGAGCCGAATTGCGATCAAAGAATACGTATGGAAGAACAGGCAGATATGTTTCCTCTTCGATCTCCTCGATGCGGACATTAAGCTTTGAGTCGGATTCAAGCTTTACGTCGTAGTTCACTGGCTGTAATGTGCTCGGCACCATCGGCTTTGTAGTAGCAGGAGGTGTTGCCGCCAACTTTCTTGGTTCCTTGTTCGGCGTCAACACTGGTTGGTGGTTTACTCCAAACGTATACGACAGACGCAATCCAATCGATGTTGTCGTAAGGTTCCAGGGCGTATCTGACGTAACACTCGTCAGTGCTGTTGTCAGTGATGCTTCTGGTGTGAGCTTCCATGCACCACCACGCTTGAGTGAGATGTCGATTCCTAGCACACCTATCCAATGCCACGCAGAAGTTATAGACCCGGGCATGGGAGCCGTCCTTGCGTTTCGAGTAGTGGACTGTGTCTCGGTAAATCGCACGCCACTAGGATCAACAATCTCTTCCTTTGCACGCACAGAGCCCAATGCACGATGCGAATAGCCGATGCCTGTACGTATGGTCAGGCCGCCGAAGCGATAGCCGACATGTGATTCAAGACCATACTCGGTAAGGGGCAACTCAAACGTATGTTCGATGGTGCTTTGCACAAGACGGTTACCAACAATGATATCCACCAGTTCATTAGTGGACATCGTATGCGACCTATCGTTGGCTGCAAGGCGAATGCTGGCGAAGAGCGATCCGGCAATTGGAATGTCGATACCGAGACCTAGTCCAAGCCCCGTGCCTGAACCCGATTCAAACGATGGACAACACGTTGGGAATCCTGGAAGGTCTCGGAATGATGCACTGGCAGAAGTGAATCCAACCGAAGTCCCCGCGTCAACTCGGATCTGCGCCGACGCAATCGTGATTGCACTCAGCACTATTGCAATACCAACGAGTATTCTCATCGCACGACCTCGAAGATCGTGGATGTTAGCCCCGTCGGCGATTGCACAACAAACACATACCTACCCGTTGGTAGCCACGATGGTATCGCCCATTCTGCCGACTCTGACGTTCTTGCGAGTACTTCCACTGGGACTTCCTGACCTATCACGTTGATGATGCGCCCAGATGCCTCGCTCATACCCTCGCCTTCCGCAACAGCAACAGCACCATCTGTTCCAACGGGATTTGATGCTACAGTGACAAGTGGACGGGATGATTGGGATGTTACAAACCGCTTGCTACCGCCTGCCTCACATACTCCCGCAATGCGCACACCAATCGAGCGCTCCTGCGATAGACCTCCGCATGGATCAAACAGCAGACTGTCAACAGTGATACCCGTGGTGTCGGTTTCACCGAGTGCCACATGCAACAGAACAATACCGAGAGTATCGCTCGTAATCTTGCGGCGTCCGCTCACGACGATCGTTCGCAGTGAATCATCCGTAACTCCTCTTGACAAGGGGCGTACAGGAAAGAACAGGTACCGATCAAAACGTAAGCGGGCGGACCAATCTAGTGGCAGTGATTCTAATGCTGTGCCAGGAGGAACATCCCAGCGCAAGACAAGCCGCAGTGTATCTCCCACACGCACGCTGTCCTTGTTGCCGATCTTGAGCACAAGTCTGTTGCCTGCGCCGCTTCCTGCATTGACAACAGTAACGGTGTCTGTTGTAACCGAGCAGCCATCAGGCGAATACACGATAGCGCTGTAACGGCCTGGAGTCCGCACACGCAGCGTGGTATCTCTCGTCACCTCGCCTGTGGACCAACCAACACGCTCAATGTTCGAACCTGTAATTGCAAGGAGCACACTCGACGTATCGCAAATGACAACTGTATCAGCTGGTGTAAGCTTTACCGATGGCAGCACGCCTGTCCGTATCACGACACTATCTGTGAATTCACATCCGCCAACTGCATACTTGACCCTGTAGGTACCAGCTGCAGTCACAACTCTCGTTGATGCAGCGTTGCCGTCTCCCCAAACCACGTTAGCCGGTGTTGGCTGAAGAGTCAACGTAACACTATCACCCGATGCACAAAGCACGGAGTCGGATGCAAGAATCTTCGTTGTGCTAGCGCCACAGCCAATCTTCACGAGGACACCATCGCGATCGCCCCCTGATATTCTTTGGAATACTGGCCCTGGAGCATTGGTACCGGGCATAGCCGTGCTAGTTGTCGTGCCGCAGATGTAGCTCGAATTAGGACCTGTATCGTTTCCACCAAAGCCAAATCGTATCTGCTCGGATTCAAGCGTTATCTCATCTGCATTACCTTGAAACACGCTCACTTTCGTTGTAGCGTTCGTTGGAATTGTCGCGTTCCACAGATAGGCATCGAAGCCTACAGAAGGGATAGACTGTTCGATTGTTCCATTGGAAAACAACAGAGGTCCGGTCAATCCACCAGCATCACGTGGAAGCGCCGTAGCGATGTCATCTACAGATGTAGAAATATTTCGAAGGAGCGACATGACACCAAATCGCTCGTCGATTTCAAAGTAGAATGCATCACCACCAAACAGACTCCCCCCTAAATAGGGGGCGGGCGTCGAAGGTTGGCCCGGGAAAGGAAAGTAACTCCCGTTATAGGTGCCACAGACTCTCAGCTTCATGCTTTGTGTTCCAGAGGGGAACTCGGTCACTGGAACTGGTTGCAAGCCGTGAACAACCTCGTTGCCGATCCCACCACAAAACATGGACCATTGACACACAAGGGAAGACGCATCGAGCTTAGCAATGAAGCCGTCATCATCGAACGTGGTGCCAAGTCGATCCTGAATGTATATCGAACCTGGTAGTTTATCACTACGGGTACGTCCGCCGACATAGACAGATCCCAAGCCATACTTCGCACGCACGACAAGGACCTCATCCAGGTAGCGTCCGCCGAAATATGTAACCACATCTGGCACAATCTGCCAGCCGCTTGCTGACTGAACGAGACTCAACTTGGCAACAAACCCATCTCCAATGCCTTGCCCAGCAAGGCCACCACCCTGATAACTAGCTTGCATAGCATTCGCCGTTGTCGGGAAGTCGCGCGACTCTGTGACGCCCCCTACATAGATCGTGTTTCCTACAATGTCAACACTTGTTGCAACATCTGCCTCTGATCCTCCGAGAAACTGGTCGCGAGCGAAACGTTCTCCGAGCGTTGTAAACGTCGATACTGTTGCATCCACATTGCCGCATTGGTTGGCTATTGAGCCCACCATGACGAGCACTCCCGCATCTGAAATCGCAAGCTCCAGTGGTCGGACGCAACTGAAGTACTGTAGCCAACGCATCTCTCCAGTTGGACTGAATGAGGCGAGATAGCCCCCCGGCCCTATCGTATCGAATGAGGTTGGGACGTTCCGGGGCTTGGGGAAATCCGTGCTCGTGAACACGCCACATACGTAGACATTATCGTCACGATCCACGCACAGATCGCGCATTTGGTCTTTACCGGAGCCACCAAGGTAGGTTGCCCATTGCACTTCTAGTTGCGCTTGGGCAGAAACAATCACCGATGCAAGCGTGAGCATCAGAAACATCAACACTACATAACGAACAAGGTTCATCTTATTCCTTCATCAAGCATGAGCTTTGAGCGTACTTGGGTTCCAAAACGCGCAACGATCACATATGGCTGACGGATGTTCTGTGTCACATAGTCCGCACCGACGCCAACACATCGTCCATCAAGGAGGTACCACAATACTTCATCGGCGTTCTGCAATTGTTCTCGGGTCAGGATTTCGGCTTCGTCCACCGAAGAGATCGGCATCGGCCATGGGTCCTTCATTCGTAGGACTCTCCCGTCTGCCGTACCGGCGATCATCACTTCGTTATCAGAGTGGACCGAAAGGAATACCACTGGCGACCCTCCTGTCTCGAGCGTCTTCACGCGTGCCCCTGTTTTCGTCTCCACGATCACGATCGTACCGTCGTCCTGTCCTACCGCAAAATGCTTGGCAGACTTCGAACAGGCAATGCGATT
>CANGZU010000094.1 GCA_947458785.1 Ignavibacteria bacterium | reverse complement strand
TACTTCAATTCGCCAATGGATTATCTGCCAAACCTCTCAGATGATTCGATCCTTGCAATGCTTCGCAGCAAGAAGCACATTCACATCGCAACAGGAAGCGGAGCATACGAAGATCCATCTGCATCAGTGGCTCTCGGCGCAGTGCTTCACGCAAAAGGAATCCCGCACACCGTAGACGTGTGGACACAAGACTATACGCATGATTGGCCTACGTGGCGTGCAATGCTGCCGGCGCTGATAGAGCAGAGAGTAGCGTAGGCTCGCGCCTACCTACCCTTCAAACTCATCCAGGTTGATGTCTTCATCATCGGCGTTTAGGTCGAAGCCGAATTCGTCTTCGCCGGCGGCGGCGTGGAATATCTCGCGAGCTTCTTCAAGATCGTCTTCAAAGACGAAGACGTTGTAACCGTCCGACTTGTCGTCTTTGAGCTTGTGGTCTATGCCCGATGCCTTCAACTTAGATGCAAGAAGTTGAGCTTCCATTTCATTGGTAAATGATGCGAGCAAAATCATAGAATCACCACGAGTTACTGTTTAGGCTGCAGATACTTTTTTGCTTTCTCAGGGTTTGCATCCATCCATCTGCGGGCCTCTTCATTGACAATTGAAAACGTCCGCTTTTGATGAGCTTGCTTGAGCTCTGAGGTTGGGTTTGTAAACGACCAGATACAGCACCAGTTGTTCGATACAAGGAGATCATCCTTGGTGTCGGTACCGGCCTGCTTCTCGTCGGCTTTGTACAACAATTTACAGATCTGTTTTCGGGCATCACTCGGAAGGGGCTTATCCCAACGCGCAAGAATGATTGAGCCCCCTTCTTTGCCGTCATATGCCTGCACAATGAGCTCCACAGGAGCGCCGAATGCAGGAAGAGCTTTCTTCCAGTCTTTCAGAAGTTTCGCGACCGCAGCTGTAGCAGGCTTAACCTTCTTCGCTGGCGTGTAACCGGGTGGCTGCTCACCAGGTTGGTAGGCGAAACGCGAGAATGGTAGCTCGATCTCACGGGGTAGTTTCGAGAAATCGTAACGCGATGTTACAGACTTCACGGTCACGTTGTTTCCCATTTGCTTCACCGCAGCGTTGATGTCCGGCTGAGCAACTGCACCTACGTGCAGAAGCAGAGCTGCCAAGCAAACGGATATGTGCAACGTGCAATTAGTCACGCGTGAGCTTCCTGTATGAAATGCGGTGTGGACGTTCAGCATCGATACCTAGGCGCTTGCGACGATCTTCCTCGTACTGCGAATAGTTACCGTCGAACCAGACAACGTTACTGTCGCCCTCGAAGGCCAAAATATGCGTTGCGATACGATCTAAGAACCAACGATCGTGCGAAATAACTACTGCGCAACCCGCAAATGATTGCAGGGCTTCTTCGAGTGCACGAAGAGTGTTGACGTCCAGATCGTTCGTTGGCTCGTCCAACATGAGAACGTTAGCCCCCTCTTTGAGCATTTTGGCTAGGTGGACGCGGTTGCGTTCACCGCCCGAGAGCTGCGTCACAAGCTTCTGCTGGTCCGAACCGCTGAAGTTGAAGCGCGCCACGTAGGCACGTGAGTTTACCTCGCGATTACCGAGCATCACAACGTCGAGGCCGTCGGTGATCTCCTGCCAGATAGACTTCTTGGGATCGAGTGGACGGTTCTGATCGATGTAGCCGAGCTTGACAGTTTCGCCGACAGAGAATGTGCCTGCATCTGGTTGCAGCTCGCCGGTGATCATCTTGAACAGCGTTGTCTTACCGGCACCGTTCGCTCCAATCACACCGATGATGCCGCCTGGTGGAAGAGAGAAGCTGAGATCCTCATACAACAACTTGTCGCCAAAGCCCTTTGTGATTCCTTGAGCATCGATCACCTTGTCGCCAAGGCGTGGGCCAACAGGGATGAAGATCTCCATCTCTTCGCTACGCTTGACTGTTTCTTCGCCGAGGAGCTTCTCGTAGGCGGAGATACGTGCCTTGCTCTTTGCATGACGTCCCTTGGGATTCATGCGAACCCACTCGAGTTCTTCCTTCAGGGCCTTTTGACGCTTGGACTCCTGCTTCTCTTCGAGTGCAAGCCGGGCAGACTTTTGTTCTAGCCAGTTGGTGTAGTTACCCTCGAACGGAATACCGTGTCCGTTGTCGAGTTCAAGGATCCAACCGGCAACGTTGTCGAGGAAGTAGCGGTCGTGCGTTACAGCGATGACCGTTCCTTCGTAATCGTGCAGGTGACGCTCAAGCCAGGAGATTGACTCGGCATCAAGGTGGTTCGTAGGCTCGTCAAGAAGCAATACGTCTGGACGCTTCAGGAGCAGGCGCACAAGAGCAACACGGCGGCGCTCACCACCGGAGATCACACTGATCAGTGTGTCAGGGGGCGGACAGCGCAACGCATCCATTGCCATTTCGAGCTTCGAGTCGATATCCCATGCTCCGATGGCATCAATACGCTCTTGCAGCTTTGCCTGCTGGTCCATGAGCTTCTCAAAGTCGGCATCAGGATCAGCAAACTTCTCGCTGATGGCGTTGTAATCGCGCAGAAGCGTTACAGCCTCTACAGCCCCTTCTTCAACAACCTCGCGAACGGTCTTGTTGGGGTCGAGCTCCGGCTCCTGCGACAGATACCCGAAGGTTACGTCCTTGTTCTTCGTGATCTGCCCTACGTACTCGTCGTCGAGTCCGGCAATGATCTTCAGAAGCGTGGACTTACCCGCGCCGTTCAAACCGAGGACGCCGATCTTCGCGCCGTAGAAGAAGCTCAGATAGATATCGCGTAATACCTGGCGGTTCGGCTTATAGATCTTGCCGACACCTACCATGCTAAAAATGATCTTTTGGGGTTCGTTTGCTGCCATAGGCGACAAATTTACGACGCATTCGCCTGCTTATTGCAGAAGCGATGCCAGACCAGCCACAACGTCATAGGCCAGCGCACCCGCAAGCTTGGCCGTCCGGTTGTCTAGATCGTATGCAGGATTGAGCTCCACCACATCAAATGCGCGCAGCTTGCCAGAGGCTGCTGCATGTCGAAGTACATGCGAGACCTCCTGAGGAGTAAGACCATCAGCAGCCGGCGCACTCACGCCAGGTGCATATGCAGAGGCGATAGCGTCCATGTCAAGCGAGACATATACGCTCTGTGCTGACGCTGCACGATCGTAGGCCTGTGTCCATGCTGTCTCTAGGCCAGTTCGGCGAACCTCATCCAACATCACGGTATGCATACCAGCGTTGTGAATCATCGTAAGGTGCGAGAGCGCAACACTGTTTGCCTGAAGCCCAAACTCTACAAAGCCCCCTGGCAAGAGATGCGAGGATTGCTGTGTGAGCATTTGGTAGAACGGCGATCCTGAGTGCGCTCTGCCGCCATCTTTCAGGGGGCGAACGTCGGCGTGTGCGTCGATGTTGACAACCCCGTACGGCTTACCCATTGCCTCCATTGCGCGTATCGTTGGCCACGCTGTGTCGTGTCCGCCACCGATGATGATTGGCACATATCCATGCGACAGGATCTGGGCAACAATGTCGTACTGCTCATCATGGATCTGCTCGAGTGTCTTGCCGTCGGTGTCTATATCACCTGCGTCGGCTATGACGAGTTTGCCAGTGTTGATGTGCTGCTCAAATGCCGATATCGCAAGTTTGGAGAAGGCTTTGCGGAATGCTGTTGGACCCTCGGCAGCGCCGGGACGTCCACCATTGCGCTCTACGCCGATATGCTGCGGAGCTCCAACAATCACACAGACGGTCTGGGCGCCGACGGGAATATCCTTGACTCCGACGAGCACATCTCCCAGGCGCCTATCCTCAATATCATTCGAGCGATAGACCACGGATGGATCTATCGCTCGAAGTGCTCGTTGAAATTTTAGACTGTTCATGATTAACGGGTAATCACAAGTGGGATTGCGTGGCGCACATATTCTGATTCGATGGAAACAGTGTACGAACCAGAAGCCAAAGATGTTGGAATGTCAAAGCGAACTTCGCCATTCGACACATCGCCACGGTGCACAATGGCAACCACCTGACCCATCAGGTCGCGAATTGCAATTGTAGACTCACGAAGCAATTCAGATTGATAGACCTGAACACGGAGTGTTCCGTGATCTGTAACTGGGTGCGGTACGATGTCGCATGCAAGCACCGATGAAACATCTGATTCATCCACACTCGTCGTGCCTACTCGGCCCACGAGACGAACCTGACGTGCGGCGTTACGCTCATCGTTGCAGTATACGCGCATCGAGCCTGATGTTAATCCAGCATCTGGACGCTCAAACTCAACGGTTACAACAATCGAATCGCCTTGCTCGAGTGTCGCTGGAAGTGGCGTGCTCGTTGAAACAACAGTAAAGTGCTTCCGTACCGAGAAGATCGCTAAGCTGTCAACACGCAAAGGGGCTGATGACCCAGATCGGACGACAAAGGAGTTCTGGATTTTACCGGGGGCGGCAAGATCAAATTTTACCGTGTCGGTGCTGACAAGAATTGTTGGCTTTGGAGCAACAACGAATTGCGTCCACGCCTTGTTGCCGAAGTCAGGCTCAAAGGTCTTGATTGTCTGACCGCCTGATTTGAACAAAAGACTGCCTGTACCAAGTTGGTTGCGGTAGAACCAGAAGTCGAGACCAAGTCCCTCTTTGTTGACGAGTTCAAAGTCGTAACAGCCGGGCTCAAGCTTGTAATCGTACGTAAATGTCTTTTCACTCTCGAGCGTAGCACCTTCACCAACGATCTTGTTGTCGTTGACGCGGCGCAAGCGCCACTGGTACTGATCCTCTGCTTGCTTGTTGGTGCGCAGCACGATCTGCAAGTCATCGTAGTATACCGGCGGCATGATGAAGTTCGTTGTACGGGTGTTGTTGTTGGCATAACCATCCTTGTCCAGAACAACAGACACAACAAACTTGTGAGCACCGGGCTCTGACGGCCATGCAGGAATTGGCAGTGCGATTGTGTCCTTGCCGAGGAACTTCAACGTGCCTTTCCATTGGTACGTGGACATCACACCACCCTGAGCCCCGTAGGAGATTGTACACGAAGTAAGATCCTGTGCTCCTGTGTTTTGGATAACCACGACAGGCGTTCCGCAGATCGGATTCAAACGGCTGTAGTACTCCCAATCATTTGGGGAGATCACATCAGCAACGGCTGCATCAGTATCGAAGTTTGGCGCGCCGTAACCAATCAGTTGTGTCGAGATCTCCCAACGACCCCAGTTCTCTTCTGCTGCCTTCTTCTTGACGCCGTAGTCGATCGTCACAGATTTCTTGCCTTGCATGAACGGTGTTGCCTCGAACTCATAGAGATCCACCATGTCTCCCGGACACCAGCCCGTGCGATCTATGAGCCATGTACCACCTTGTGGGAAGACTGGGTTGTCTCCGCATTCCTTCCAGAGTGTCCATGTGTAACGTTCGGTACCATCAACGCTGAGGAAGTGCTCCCGCGGACAGAACTCAGCGCAATTGGTTGCATTGCTGAATTCGTGTCCACTAGTTACAGCCTTCAGACGGAACATCTTTGCTTCCGGGTTGAGCGTTACCTCGACCGGAACAACGGCCTTGTTCGTGATCACGTCAGGATAGTATGCACCGCGCTCATAGATCACTTGGTCGATCTGCTTGACATCGCGTGGAGGCGTTCCCTTGATAAACATGAACGTAAGGTCGATGAGCTCCTGCTGATTACCAGCAGAGAGCGTCACGTTACCGCGAAGCAATGGGGCGAAATCTGTCACATCATATTCCCAGCGGAATCCCTTTGGTCCAAGATCAAGCCCAATACCGTACGGTGTGATGTAGCGTCCGATCTCATAATCAACAACCGGGCTGAAGTATGGCGACATTGTCTTGCGCAGAGTTGTTTCGACTGGAACAAGCGTCGAATCAACCTTCATTCCATTTTCATCGTAGGTAAACAGGTAACCTGCTTCTTGCACAAGAATCGTATCGGAGGCAACCGAAGGATGATCCTCTGCATCAGCTCTGTAGATACGGGGCTGAACAGGACGATTAAATCTGATGACAGATGTGCGGCGCGGCTCTGATTCAATATCCGTGTCGATACGCGTGGATGTTGAAGTGATGCCAGTGCCCTGCTCAAAGGAAAGCGCTGGACGCGAGGTGCTGGTCTCTGTGAGATATCCGAGCTTATCTCCGCGCATCGTCTGCAACGTAGGAACACCAAACAACGTTGCTGTAAATCCGCTGATTGATGCATCACGAGCGATGGAAGGATCAGTATCGAGCTCGCCATTGTAATACGCTAGCAGCTTTGTGTATTGCGGATGCACATCTGAGATCGGACGATTCATCCACTGACGAATCGTTGCTTCATCGAGAGCTACGTTCCAGATTTGAATCTCATCGAGAAGTCCTTCATAGGATCCCGAGCCCCCTGTACCAAAGAGGAACTTTGCGATGCCAGCCATCTTGCGCGTTTTGCCCGTGCCCTCATGGAAGAGTACGCCGTTGTGATACATGCGCATGGCGCCGTTCTTGGTCTTTACGAAGGCCCAGTGATTCCAACGTCCTTCTGTTGACTCGGTGGGAGCTGCCTTCTCGATGCGGTCGAATGCACCACTTGTTGGATCGATACCGGCATCCCAGTATGCTGTCTGGTTTTCCCAAGGCAGGTGAGCGGTCAGCACTCGGCGTCCAAGATTGTCATACGCCTCAAAGGCATTGTTCGGGCGAGGCATGCGCGCGGCGTCTCCCCAGCACCAGAATGAGATAGTGATCTCATCCTTGATCGTTGCCCCGATCTCACTAGGGATCACCATGGCATCGCCCGATGTGAACAGATACGCCTTGCGGGACTTTTCACTTGCCGTGCCGCTTGCGCTTGAACCTGCTTGAATTGCAACCGCTGTTGGAGAGCTGTGACACGACATTTCAATGATCACATCTGACGTTCCGTCCCAGTTGAATGGTGTTGTAAACACCACGTGATTCTCACCCTTAACAAGCGAGATGTCACGTCGGACCGCTGTTGTTGTTCCCTGTCCGTTAAGCAGCTTCGGTACTGTAAGATTAGCCCCCTGCTGCATACGAACTGTAAAGAGCTTAACACCTGGTGCGGCCGCTGTTGTGGTAAACTTTATGCCATGAATGAAACCGGCTGTAAGACCAGCGTTTTGTAGCTCTTTGGCTGTCCACACAAACGCTACTCGTCCGCCATTCGGCTGCAAGATGGCTGTATTGGAAAATGTGTTTTCGCCAACAGTAAAGAAGTCGCCAGCACCTGACGTGCGCTTTGCCGTATCGCTACGATAGCGAGTCTTCACATTGACAAACGAGTTGCGGTACTGGAATGAATCCGGCGTGCTGCCACGGACACGGAAATTCGGCTGCAACAGTCGTGTTGAATCATACTCACCTGTTGAATCACGCAGCATGGTGTACGTTAAGTAATCCCACTCGCCGCAAGGATACTGGTCCTGTGTTGTTGCCGGATCACACTTGAGTGTGTAGAGCATCACGACCTTTTCATACCTATCCTTTGGCGGGAACAACCACGTTCCAGAGCGCTTCGTTGTATCCTTGAACGTGAGCGTCTTCACATAGATCGTGTCGCCATCCTTTGCGGTTGACGCAACATGTGAGCACAACAAACTGACCAGAGCTACCAAAACAACAGTAGCAATACGACCGCGCATACGATGCCTCCTTGTTAGGGGGCTAATCTAC
>CANGZU010000093.1 GCA_947458785.1 Ignavibacteria bacterium | reverse complement strand
TGGCGCATCACTTTATCGCGATCGTAGCCTTCAACTTCTGAAGCCACATTCATCAGACCACCCGAGTTAACAACATAGTCTGGTGCGTAGAGGATACCGCGGGCCTTGAGAGCTTCGCCGTGTTTCTTTTCTTCTTTGAGTTGGTTATTAGCGCCGCCACAAACGATAGCACACTTCAACTGAGGAATGGTGTCGTCGTTGAGAATAGCGCCCAGAGCGTTTGGTGAAAACACATCGCAGTGGTGCGTGAAGACTTCTTCTGGGGCTATAACTTCTGCTCCCGTGCGGGCTGCAAGGGCATTTGCTTTCTCAGCATAGATGTCCGACACAAACACCTTTGCGCCATCCTTCACCAGGTGCTCAACGAGATAGCTTGCTACATTGCCAGCCCCCTGCACTACAACCTTCTTACCTGCAAGTGAATCGCTACCCCATGTAGTCTTTGCCGATGCACGCATTCCCGAGTAGACACCAAATGCTGTTACGGGGCTTGGGTCTCCGGAACCACCTGGACCTCCAACGCCTGTTACATACTTGGTCTCCATGCGGATCCACTCCATGTCACGAACACTTGTACCTACATCTTCAGCAGTGATGTACTTGCCGCGTAGCGATTCGACCATGCGGCCGTAAGCACGAAAGAGCGGCTCTGACTTGTCTGTGCGAGAATCTCCGAGGATGACGGCCTTACCACCACCAAGATTCACACCGCTCACTGCTGCCTTGTACGTCATGCCGCGAGACAGACGAAGAGCGTCTGTGATGGCGGCCTCATCCGAGTCGTACTTCCACATGCGCGTTCCGCCGAGAGCCGGACCGAGGGATGTGTCGTGCACGGCAATGATGGCGCGAAGGCCTGTTACTGGATCTGAGCAGAGCACCACTTGCTCGTGGCCCATTGATGCGAGCGTATCGAAGATTTGCATAGAACGATTCTGTCGTGAGTAATGAGAGGTCCAAAATACGAACGGCCACCCATTGGGTGGCCGTTCTTGCGTGTGATCTCGACGTCTGGATTAATAACGAGGACCACGGTCTTGACGAGGACGCTCTTCGCGAGGGCGAGCCTCGTTGACGACCAATGGTCGTCCGCCCATGTTACGGCCATTCATTGCTTCAATGGCCTGGTTGCCAGCGGCAGCGTCCGGCATTTCGACAAAGCCGAACCCGCGCGAACGTCCTGTGAACTTATCCTTCACAACGGAAGCGGACTGCACGGCGCCGAATTCAGAGAACGATGAACGAAGTTCATTATCGTCCATCGAATACGGCAGGTTGCCTACATAGATATTCATACAATCGACCCTTTACGGAGCTGTGGACATCACTAGTGTTGAACCATTGAATTACTCTCTACCTAGTGCACCGAAACGTAGCTCCGCCAGCGTTTCAGTTCTGCAAGTTACTGCTAAAATCGACCCGTGCAACAAGTTTTCCACAGGGACGTAGTTTTTTACGTTTTCAACGCAGAGAAGCGAGGTTAGCTGCCACGACCTTCCAGTTGACAACATTCCACCAAGCGGCCACGTAATCCGGACGCTTGTTCTGGTACTTCAGGTAATAGGCGTGTTCCCAAACATCGATTCCAAGTATCGGCGTTGCCCCCCACGAGGTAAGCTTATGTTGGTTCTCCGCCTGAAGGACGATGAGGCGTTGATCATCTTTGCGATAGTGCAAAAGCGCCCATCCACTTCCCTCTACGGCCCCAGCAGCAGCGCTAAACTGCTTCTTGAATGCATCGAACGACCCAAAGCTATCATTGATTGCGGCCAGAAGTTCTCCCGTTGGCTCTCCACCACCATCTTTGCCTGGTGCTCCCATCACCTTCCAGAACATCGAGTGCAGCCAGTGTCCGCCACCATGAAATGCCGCCTGCTTGGACCAATGCTGCACGAGTGCAAAGTCGCCCGCCGTACGCGCCTTGGCTAGTTCTTCCTCGGCCTTGTTGAGTCCGTTCACATACGCCAAATGGTGCTTCCCATGATGCAACTGCATTGTCTGCGCATCAATGAACGGCTCCAGCGCTTCAAAGGCATACGGCAATGCAGGCAGTTCGTGCTTGCCCCCTGCAACAACCGGCTCAAAACCGATCGCATGCAGAGAAGGGGCTGATGTGATCGCCGCAGCTGTGCCGAGCGCTGCAGATGCAAGAAAGGAACGTCGTGTGGTCATGGGATCCTTGAGGGTAAGGTACAAAGGGACGGGAGGGACATCAGGGGCACGATATATCGTGCCCGGAGGTACGGGAGGGACGGGAGGGACATCAGGGGCACGATACATCGTGCCCGGAGGGACGGGAGGGGCATCACGGGCACGATACATCGTGCCCGTGCCCGCGCTACTCGGCACTCGCTACTCGCAAGAACTCCTCTACCTCCAGCACATCTTCTTCGCTGCCCATAAAGCATGGCACGCGTTGATGGAGGCTCGTTGGCTTTAGGTCGAGTACACGTTGCTTGCCATCGCTGGCTTTGCCGCCGGCTTGTTCGATAAGAAATGCCATTGGGTTCACTTCATAGACTAGTCGGAGTTTGCCGTCGGGCATTGAAGTGTCGCCCGGATACATGAAGATACCGCCATAATGCAATGTGCGGTGAACGTCGGCCACCATGGTGCCCACGTAGCGCAACGAGTAAGGGCGTATGCCGTCGTCAGAAGGCCTTAGCAGATGCGTCACATAATCGCGCACGCCTTGTGGCCATTTGTGAGCATTGCCGGAATTCACGGAGTAAATCTTTCCGCGTTTCGGGATGCGGATCTTCTCGTACGTCAGCAGGAACTCCCCGATTGTGGGATCAAACGTAAATACATCAACGCCATTGCCCGAGGAATAGACCAGCTGCGTGCTCGAGCCGTACATCGCATACCCTGCCGCAACTTGCTTCCAGCCATGCTGCAGACAATCCTCCAGCAAGCCGGGTGTTTTCAGGGAAGGGTCGATGCGCTTGTATATGGAGAAGATCGTACCGATCGTGACATTCACGTCGATGTTCGACGACCCATCAAGCGGATCGAACACCAGAACATATTTGCCTTTGCGATACTCCTCAGGAATAGGAATGAGTCCATCTGCCTCTTCCGAAGCCATTACGCAGAGGTGACCACCGTGATCCATGGCACGAAAAATCACGTCGTTGGCGTGAATGTCCAGACGCTTGACGCGCTCACCATGAACGTTTGTACCATCGGTCTGACCCAATACATCATTGAGTCCAGCACGACGTACATCACGCGCAAGGATGCGCATCGCAAGTGTGAAATCGCGCAGTAAGTGGGAGAACTCCCCCGTTGCATCGGGGTGCATCGCCCCCTCTTCTGTGATATGCCGCTCAATCGTGATGAGCTTCGAAGTTTTAACAATTGGCATAGCGCTCGTGATCAGTCCAGACGAACAGAAAGCACTGGGCAAGGGGCTTTGCGGAGCACGCGCTCGGTGGTGCTGCCAAACAAGAAGTGCTCTAAACCACTACGGCCATGGGTGCCGATAGCAATGATACTAATCCCTTCGTTCTTGGCATAGTTGCAGATCTCATCGCTGGCACGCCCCTTGACGATCTTTGTTACAACCTTGAAGCCTTCAGCCGTGAGCTGTTCAGCAACACCATCGATCTGCTTTTGGGTGTTTGCCTCGAGCTCTTTCTCGATATCGGCAAACCCAACCTGAGCAAAACTCCAGTCTGCAGGGTACACGACAGGCTCAACGACATGCATGATGTGGAGGACGGCGTTGCTTCCACGAGCAATCTCCTTTGCAACCCCCAGAGCCTTTGCGGCGTTTTCAGAAAAGTCTGTCGGTACGAGAAGTGCAGAAACGGTAAGCATGGCTTTTGGTAGTTTGTGAACAATATGCGCAATGTAGTAAACCCAAAGCTTGATTTGACCCCATGTCTCACCCAGGTCACTACGATGTTGCCGCACCTGCTACGACGTCTGTGCCACATTCTCGTTGTATCTGCATGCTGCATTTCTGCATCTGCAACTACCGACGATGCTGGGGGGACATGGAACTGGAAGATCATCGGTCCGCTTGAGAACTACAGCGGCGTTGCCTTCGCACGCAAGCTTCCAGCCGAGCGCCCCTTTGATACCGTAGCCCACACAAATGCCCGCGGCGGGAAGATCCGTTGGCGCGATGTCGAAAAGGCCGCCTCGGCTCCCATTGAATTCTCTGAAGCCTGCATTGATCGCAGCGGTGCGTACATCGCAAATACATTTGTTGAATCAAGCAACCGACAGAACGTAACGCTACGTGCGTCTATTGCTGGAACGCTGGAGATCTATGTCAACGACTCATTGGCATTTGCCACCCAACGAGACGTCGTTACAAAAGCAAGCGTTCCTGTGGCGAAGATCACCCTGGAAAAGGGTTGGAATCGCATCATGCTCAAGGCGGGCAACTATGAAGTGCCATTCTGCTACGTTGCGCTCAAGTTGGTCGATGCATCTGGCGCGATCATGCAGGGGCTTTCATCCACCACAGAACCAAGACTCTACCCTCAGCGTACAGTCTCGCCCGAGCCCCTTACCATTTCAGACTCGCTCTACACGTTGGGATACCTCCGGGATAAGGGATGGGGCGGATTTAGCAAGACAGTGGTGCCAGCAACTGACACACTGATGCAAGGCAATGTGGCCGATGTTATCAAGCAGGGACAGACAGCGTTGCTGCTTGAGGCGCTTCACCGAGTTACAACCATGTATCCCGAACGTTACGACGCATGGTTTCTTAAGGCACATGTTCACCAGCTGAATAATCAGAACGATTCGGCGATATTCTGCCTCCAACGTGGACTCGAACTCGACCCCGGTGCTTATGGTCCTGCGGAGCTTCTACGCAGACTGCAGCAAAAACCCGACCTCTTCAGCTACTTCCGTCCTGTTAATGCAGACAGCATTGTTCGGGCAGCGTTTTCAAACAAGTCCCAGACAGATGTGCAGTCAGAAATCCTGCTACACGACGAGCGCATTCTCGTGGTCTCAGGGGGCTCTGCAGTCGTGGAAGTAGATCAGATCATGCGCATAGCGTCAGACGCAGACATTGCAACGTTCTCAACGTATCAATCAGATGACATTCGCAACTCGCTGTCGTTTTCCCTCGTCGACTACAAGTACTACGCAGACTCTGTTGTCGCACAGCCAAAGGGTTACGGTCTTGTCCTGGATAACGTTGAGATGGGCGACCTTGTCCGCATCAGACGTCGATACATTGATCGCGACTCCACGCACATACCGCTGTACTATCGTCATCGGCACGAGATTCAACGCACACAGTACACGCATCGATCGCGATTCCAGATCATCACTCCTTCTGCAGATCGTTTCCAGTGGCGCTCCTACAACTCAATGGCAGAACCCCAGTATGACGAAACGCCTCTCGGCTACCGCCTGCTCTGGGATGAGGACTCTCTCGAGGCACTACCCAATGAGCCAGATATGCCCCGTCGCGACATAACTGGCCTTATCGAAGTGGGAACAGTTCCGTCATGGGAGTACATTGCCCAGCGTTACAATGACGCATTCACCCACAATATCGGCGTAACACCTAAGGTGCGCGATCTCATGGACAGGATCGCGCCGATGAACAGCAAGGATACGCTCAGCAAACAAGAGATCATTCAGCGCGTTCGGGAGCACGTTGGCAAACTCGGCATGCGCTCAGAAGCTTTATCTCTTCCGTATTGCCGCAGTATCGATGACATCATGAACGATGCTCCAAGGTCATCCGCCGACTTTGCCACGATGTTCGTATCAATGTTAGCAGCGCGGGACATCAAAGCACATCCGATGGCGATCGATACAAACACAACACCATTCCATGCGCCCCCTACTCCATCAGCCGTCTTCAATCATGTGATTGTTGTGGTGCCTGGCGATTCGCTCCCAGCGTTTTTTGATCCTACGGCGCGCCCACTTGCATCATACTACTCGTTACCGTACAACGTTCGCGGCGCGTTTGGCTTGGTCATTCGCAAGGGGCTACGCGAGCCGATGTACGTAGCTAATGACGGTGTGATGATTCGCTATGCTGAGGATTTCATACGCATCAAGCCGAATGAGGACGGGACAGCATCAGTTTTCCAGAGCACATACTCAACGCAGCAAGACTCATCGATCACCCGCAACTATGTTGCTACAGCACAGTCCCATGCTACTATGATGCGCACAACGCAAGACAGCATGTGGTGCGAAACAGCTCCCAACAAGCGCTTGCTGAAGCTCTGTTGGAGCTCGCAACGAGGCAACGGATACATGCCAGATCCAGCAGATAGCACACGACTTCTTGTGATGCCACAATGGAGGTCGGGCGTGATGTATCCAGATGTTCCATTTGATACGATCATGCGCAGAACACCACTGCTGCGACCAACCCCATTAGATTCGATCTCATCCACGTTTGTCGTGCATGCACCCGCCGGTTATACGTTCGCAAAGAACCAGCCGCGTGGCATATTCAATGTCGAAAGCACGAAGTACTCGTTGCTATCGGTGCAAAAGGGCGACTCACTCGTCGTCACGCGTAAAATCGTCATCACGCAGCCATACGTTAACCCTGAGCGCTACCCGATTTTTCAGGTCTCGCACGCCAAGATGATTGAGCTTGACAAACAACCCATCGTCTTGATTCCGCGCACAAACTCAGCACCGAAACGAAAGAAGAAGTAATGAGTGCTCGAGGATTTCCTCAACGGGTTGTCTGTCTCACCGAAGAGACCACTGAGGTTCTGTATGCAATCGGCGCAGAGGATCACATCGTTGGCATATCGGGCTTTACGGTGCGTCCGCCCCATGCTCGCAAGGAGAAGCCCAAAGTCTCGACATATCTCGATGCAAAGTTTGATGAGATCCTCGAGCTCCGTCCAGACGTGGTGTTCGCATGGTCTGATCTCCAGGCTGACATCTCAGCAGAACTGATACGTCGCGGCGTAGATGTTGTCTGCTTCAACCATCGCTCAGTCGATGGGATCCTGTCGATGGTCGCGCGTTTGTGCGCATACATGGGATATGCCGACAAGGGGCATGCATACGTAACAACGTTGCAAGGGCACATTGACCGTGCAAGAGATCAAGCATCTCTTCGTCCTGTCCGTCCGCGTGTGTACTTCGAGGAATGGTACGACCCACTCATCACGGGGATCTGTTGGGTGAGCGAAATCATCGAGATCTGTGGTGGCATCGACGTGTTTGCCGAGAATCGTGTTTTTCCAAATGCAAAGGAACGGATACTGGCAGACATGCTCGAGCCCCTTCGCAGAGATCCAGACATCATGCTTGCATCATGGTGTGGTAAGATGCTCAAGCCCGAACGTGTGATAACCCGTCAAGGCTGGGAATCGTTTCGTCCGCATGCTACTGGCTTTATGCGCGAGATACCCTCGCCCGTTATTCTGCAGCCGGGTCCGGCCGCACTAACCGACGGCATCACTGCCGTCATGAGCATCTTCGATGAATGGGAAGGGGCTGGCAGACCATGAAACAGATCGCTCATTCATCATCACGCATCGACGCCATCATTTGCTTGAAGGGTCAGCCCCCTTCGATCGATGTCATTCAGCACTTTGCAGATGTGCCGCTCATCGCTGCCGATGGCGCTGCTAATCTTCTGTACGATCTTGAGATCCTGCCAGAATACATTGTCGGTGATCTCGACTCTGTGCTGCCAGAAGTAATCGAGGCAATGCGCGAG
>CANGZU010000092.1 GCA_947458785.1 Ignavibacteria bacterium | reverse complement strand
ATTCGTTACATACTCGAGGATGCAGGATCTTCCTGGAATAACATCGTGGACGTGCAGGTATTCCTGACCGACATGAAACGCGATTTCAAGACGTTCAATGCGTTGTATGCGGAGCACTTCGATGGTGTTCATGCTTGTCGAACAACGATAGAAATCGGAGCACTTCCAACGCCGATCGCTGTCGAGCTCAAGGTGATTGCAACGATATGATTCTCAGATGTTTCTTTCTGATCGTCCTGCTATGCTCCGGGATGTTCGTCTTGGTAGCTCAGCCCAGCATCTCCTACATCACGCCTGATGTTTGTGCTCCAGGTATTGGAGTCTACGTGGAGATCATTGCTCCCGCGAACGCATCAGGAGCGTATGGATCTGATCAGGTGCATTTGAACACGAACACGAGTGCTGTCAGAATTGAGTTGGTCCGTCCTACCGACTCAGCTCGACTTGTGCGAGGTCCGCTGGTGGTCTCGTGGTCCGGCCGATTGATCTCGACTACATTCTTCGTGCCTCCTTCGGTGCAGCCGAACTCTTCTGACTGGACACAACTCGAATCCCAATTCCGCATCCCCATTCGCGTGGTTGTTAACGGTGTTGCGTCCAACATTGATACGATCTACATCGTTCGTCCTTGGACACTCGGCAATGTTGCAAGCCTATCAGATCGGACACTCGGAGAAGGCAGTCTCGGAAAGCGCTCACGACGCGGAGCCATGATCGTTGACTCGCTGGTTCTCGGAGTTGGTACATACTCCGCATCGACCACCGATTGTGATCCATCTACTGCTGGTAATCAGGGCTATCTGCCGTTTACGCTCATTGCGATCGGCAGTATCACCAGCGTTGGCACGGAAGATCAAACATCGATCGACGTCTCCGGCATCGGCCTTACGGGTGGACCAGGCGGCGGTGGAGGCGGTGGTGGTTTCTCAAACTTTAATCTTGCTGGCAACAGAGGAACTGACGGAGGCGACGGTTATACAGGGGGCGGCCCTGGTGGCTATAATTTTGATCGCTCTCGCAAGAGGCCAGGGGCTGGAAGCGGTGAATCATTGCCAGCATCGAACTCCACAACTCGTGGATCTGCTTCACTCAGCGGTGTGACGGGTGGTGAGGTTACTACATCCTTTGAAAATGCTGGTGGTGGCTCAGGACATCCATTTGGCCAGAGCGGTGTTGGATGTAGCGACCGGCTAACGTGTAATGTCAGCGGCGCCAATGGCGGTGGCTCTGGTGGACAGGAAAGCAGACGCGGCGGCGGTGGCGGATATGGTACCAAGGGCGAAAGTGAAACAGGATTTACCAACGGCGGTTTTCAGCATGGCAATGTCCACATCATCCCTCTTGCAGGGGGCTCTGGTGGTGCCGGGGGTAACCCTGAGCTGGCTCGCGCAATAGGGGCTGGCGGCGGAGGTGGAGGCGGAGCAATCTCCATTCACGCCGAGCGTATCACCAACGTGACGGTGCGCTCTCGTGGTGGTGTACCGACGCGTCAGGCACTGCAGGGGGGCTGCGGTTCTGGCGGCGGTGTGATGATCGGTGTCCGCAATACATCAAATCTTGGACGTCTGCGCGGCGATATTGCTGGTGGCACAGATGCAACAACAGGTGATCCGCACCTCAGCGGTGGAGAAGGCAGACTGCGTTTTGATGGCCCGGGAGTGCTTGCGGGTGCCGCCTACAATGGTCCGACCGTTGTCAACCAGGATCAGATTTCTCGCATTAGTTTATTGAATGGTACACGTGGTACGTTCCCACTATACATTTGGATACGTCCAGAGAATGGACCTTGGCAGCAGATCGTAACACCAGCCAGAACGTGGCCGGTGCCTCGTGCGTGGTCCCTTGCCATGGATTGGCCAGGAATCGATTCTGTGTTCTACGTGCTTGTGGCCCAGGAGGTTCCGAGCCCTAAGACAACACCATATGCCAATGAACCAACAATCGTGTTCTCACAATCAGGCTCATTGGTGGTGCGAATTGTTACGACATCTCCGATCAGCGTCGACAGTGTAGATCTCGGTGCTTTAACGTGCCGCGGTGCAGCCGTGTTGGACACAGTCTGGATACGTAACCGTTCAACCAGCCCCCTTAGGATCAATGGACTTGAAATGGTCCCTTCCACCGAATGGTCTATCGTTGCAACGGTGAACAAGAATCCAATACCTGCTGGTGATTCTGCCTTCGCAGTCGTGCGGTTTAGCAATGCGCTTTCGTTGCCGACCGGCAAACAGAATGCTGAATTGGTTGTTGCATTCAACGATACACTGTCTGTTCGCTCTGCAATGAAAGCAGAGGTTGGCGGTATCACGATAGATTACATCTGGCGTGGTCTTAACCGCGACACTATCGACATTGGACGTGTTTGCATTGGTAAGCCAATTACCGAACCTATAACGATTCGGAAGATTGGTAAGGGGCGGCTCACGATGACAAGTTTTGCTGCCAACGACGGTGCAATCATCAATATCAATGCAAATACACCGATCCCTCTCCATGATTCCGTAAGCTTCGGCTACGTGCTTGTCAACTTCACAGCAAAGCAGCTGGGTACATATATCGTACCGATCTTGGTACGGTTTGCTGAATGTGGAACCCTTGATACTATCTGGGTAAAGCATATCGGCGTCGAATCATCGATGTCGTTCCTCGGGAACGGTCAGTTCGGAGACGTTCGTGTTGGCGACAGAAAAGAAGCGATCTATGAGGTTCGCAACACAGGCACGAGTGATATCAGCATCTTCAAACTGCCGGCGCTGCCAGCCCCTTTCCGTATGGTCTCCTCAAATCCGGTTCCACCGGTAGACCTTAAGCCGGGGCAAGCGATCACGATGACAGTTGCGTTTGAACCAACAGTTCTTGGTGCATTCACGCATGTGATGCGCCTCGTCGGTGATTCAACCTTCACGAGCTGTGTTGATTCGCTCAACGTCCCCCTGGCGGGTAGAGGTGTGGCTTCAACGGTTGTGCTCTCACCAACGTCGCTTTCGTTCCCACTTGTTGCCGCGTGCGACAGCATCACGGAGTGTGTAACCGTTACCAACAACGGCACCACACCGATCAAGCTTCTTGCTCCTCCAGTCATCAACGGGATTCATGCGAACTCGTTTAGTTGGAAGAGTGGTCCGCTTGGTGATACGACTCTGGCGCCTAATGCCACGGTAACATACTGTGTAACAATGTTCGGTGTGTTTGGTCCTGACGGTGTCAAGACTGCACTGCTCTCTATTCGCACAGATGATCCAACACTGCGAACCCTGAATGTTGGACTCAACGGACAGCGCACGACAGTTAATGTTGACGGACCACGTGTTGTTGACCTCGGTACTGCGCGTGTCGGTACAGGCATCAGCAAGGTCGAAACATATACGAACACTTCGGCATTACCGGTTAACATTGTTAGCCTTCTTTCATCGGCTCCGGCTCGCACGTATGCCTTTGCAGCTGGGCCCCAGAGTTTTCCAGTATCGGTGCCTGCCGGCACGACGCAGCAGGTTCTCTTTACCTGCGATTGTAAGGCAGAGGAAACTGTAGCAGATACCATCCGCTTCTTTATCGACGAACCATGTCTGGATACCGTTATCGTTCTTGTGCGCGCCCGCTGTGGCATTGAATCTGTGAGTGCTTCGCAGCGAATCAACTACGGCACGATACCAGAGTGTGGGACACGAACAGACAGTATGGTGATCGTCAATAATGGAAGCTTGCCGATTGAGTTGATTCGATTTGCCGGCATCAGTGGTCCGGATGCTGCGGCGTTCGTGTGCACGAATCCATCAGTCGTTGGTAATCAGAAACTCAATCCGGGCGACAGTAGGGTGTTGTATCTGACCTTTGATCCATCGTCATCCACCGATGGTCTCAAGTCAGCCATTGCCTCAGTCATCGCTCGCGTAAATGATACGCTTGTTACTATCAACACCGATCTGCGTGGCGAGCGACGTACCTCGCTTCCGATCAACCCGCAGAATATCGTCTTTGGTGCTGTGAGTATCACAGCAAAAAGTTCGCAGACGATCACGCTGTTCAACACCGGCACGGGTGATCTTGTTATCTCATCGATTCAAATGAAGTCGGGTCCTGGAGGCGTATTCACGGTGCAATCAACTCCAAATGCACCCATGACCATCGTGCAAGGTGGATCGCTTGATGTTGAAATTGGCTTCCAGCCTCGAGCACAACTGTACTACACGGATTCGATTATCATCCGCCTGGATAGACCGTGCGCTGAGGAGCGCGTTATTGCGGTCTCTGGCACAGGTCGTGTTGTGATCGACGTTGTCATAAAGGCACCTGAGCGCATCCTTGACCCAACCTCACGCGACATACGACTGCCGATCATTGCAACTGTGACGGGTGAAGCAACGAAGGTTGATAGTGTTTCCATCGACATGACACTGCGCTTCCAATCATCGCTGTTCCATGTTCAGGGTATCGTCGGCGGCACGATCAACCGAAATGAAGTTGTAGGGGGCTTTACAGAGCTTGATGTCTCGATACGCCAGGGAGTGCTCGACGGAGCCAGTTCTCTTGTCTGTGAGTTGTTAGGTGATGCCACGCTTGGTCCGATAGACTCTACGAGTTTTGTTTTTGATACAGCATCAATTGACATTACGTCTGTTACCCCGCGCCTGTCCACAAAAGATGGTTGGCTCGTGAGTGAGATATGTGAAGCGGGCGGTAAGCGCTTAATCAATCTTGTTGGCAGGCTCTCTGTAAGAGCTATCCCGAATCCCACAGTCGAACGAACGCAGATCGTTGCTGAAACGTACGAACGAGGAATGCACACATTGAGACTCATCGACGCATCAGGACGTCTCGTCATGAGTACGTCGTGGGAGCATGATCCACGACAACGCCTGCACGAGGTAAACATCGATGCGGCGCAGCTTGCTGCTGGATTGTACCAGATTATTCTCGAATCGCCGACGCGGACGCGTGTTGAGCCCCTTTCCGTGGTGCATTAACATGTTACTGAGTTCAATGAAGTACGCTCATCGTGTTGCATGCATTGCCGTGCTTGTTCTGCAATTCTCGGCCATTACAGCGCAGGAGCGCTACGTCGATGATCAGACTGGTCAGTCGATGCTGCTGAAGTACCGCTTGGGAGCCTACGGTGGTGCGCTGCTCAACATGCACAACGTTGGGTTTGGAGCACTGCCTGGTTACACCTCGTGCTGTTCATCATTTGACAACACTGTAGCTCCTGGCATCAATGCAGGCGGACTGGCCGTGTTTCGTTTGGGTGAGAACCTCGAGCTCGATACACGGATTGGCTTCGGTACGATGTCTGCGACGTTCACACGTAGTCAGTTGATTGGTAATGAGCCCGTGCTCAACGATGGCCCCGTTGGTAGTGTCGATCGCCGCGACGTCATTGTCGAACATCAGCTAACATCAAACCTTTCGATGGTCTCGCTTGAACCAACGGCTCGCTATCAGCTGCTCAATAAGCTCGCGCTCATAGGCGGGATTCGGGCCGGTCTTGCGCTTGGACCAAGCTTCGAGCAGCAGGAAACATTGATCGCACCAGATGGATATGTTTTTCTCGATGGCTCAGCGGTTCGCAATCAACAATCTGGTCCGATCCCGACAGCGACAACCGTTAACCTGCATGCAACAGTCGGCGCTTACTATGAACTGTTCAACAGCCGTGCCTATACCTTCGGACTTGATCTGCGCTACTACTATCCCGTGACGAAGGTGGCCGACGTTGAATGGAACGTTCATTCGATCCATGCTGGTGTCAACATTGCATTCGGCGTGTACCAGCCGATACCTGCTATCGAAAAAGTCGATACTGTATACGTCCGTGATACATCTGTGGTTGTCACAAAGGGTATCACCACGGAGTCTGTTTCCCTCGATGAACAATCTGCCTCGGAGTCATCACGCCGCGTAGCCGACACATTGTTCACAACCACAACCATCAAGGAATCGTACATCAAGCGCACTCCACGTCCATTTGCACCGGGACTGTCTGTTCAGATCCTCGGTAGAGGGCCCGATGGGAATGCTCTTGAAACAGCCACGCTGCGTGTCGAGGAAATGGATGTCATCGAAAGCTATCCGGTTCTCCCGCAGATCTTCTTTGCGGAGAATTCATCCAACTTGGTTCAGACCACGCAGAACCTGCTTGATGCCAATGGTGCGCGTTCGTTTTCATCGGCCAGTCTTACACGAAACCAGCTCTCGGTGTATAACAACCTCCTGAACATCATCGGCCAGCGTATGAGTTTGCAGCCTGAGACGAAGATCACGGTAGCAGGCTATGGTAGCAATCAGGGGCCGGAGCAGGGGAATCGTGAGATTGCCCGCGCGCGAGCAGAGTCTGTTCGTACATATCTGACAACTGTCTGGGGAATAGAACCGCAACGCATCTTGGTCAAGGCAGGTCTCCTGCCGCCGCAGCCTGCCAACTCCGCCACTCCAGATGGGCGTGCAGAAAATCAACGAATCGAGATTGCGGCAAATGATCTGTCGGTTCTGGAGCCTGTAGAGTTCCGCGATCGTGACCTTACGTTTACACCTCGTAGCTTGGTCATTCGGCCAGCGGTCCAAGAGTCCGAAGAAGTTGCATCATGGGCTTCCTCGTTGGAGCAGAGCGGACGTCAGATGGGCTTCGATTTTGGCACGGATGAGGTCAAGGAGTTTATCTGGGATCCCACTACAGCGACTGCTCGGCCGCGTCGTGATCAGCCCCTTGTCGCAACGTATCGCGTAGCAAATGCAACGGGCGCAGAGGTAGAAGCACGAGACACATTGGCGATCGACTACGTCACGCTGCAGATGATTCGCTCGCGTCAGGAAGAAGGCAAGATGATCGAGCGGTATTCACTCATCGTCTTTGACTTCAATAGTGCACAGCTCAGTCCTGCTAACCAGCGCACGATGGAAAAGGTCAAGGCGCGTATTCAGCCCGAGTCAAAGGTCCGTATTGTAGGCTATGCCGACAGAACAGGTAATCCTGAATACAATCGCACGCTAGCCAAGCGACGTTGCCTCGAGGCGCAGCGTGTGCTCGGGGTGAGTGACGAGCGACTTTCGATTGATCCGATTGGATCCGACGCTTTGATCTACAACAACGATTCGCCAGAAGGCCGCTCGTACTCTCGAACAGTTCAGATCGAGATCGAGACGCCGATCAAGTAGGCTGCCATGCAGACGTCGATCCTAGTTGTTTCAATCTTGTGTCTGCTCCTTACCGGCTGCACAAAGCCCGGTGAGCCAGAGGGTACGCTGCGCCCAGCAAAGGGCGGACGTTTTCTTGGCGGGATCTACCGTCAGAACGAAACAGGTGAACTCCGCGGACTCGATCCTGTCGGTATCAACGACGTCACATCGGGTCACGTTGCCATCAACATCTTCGATCAGTTACTCGAGTTCGACAACAAGCTCAACATTGTTCCGGAGATCGCGACATCATGGGCAATCTCGTCCGATGGTACGACGTATACATTCACGCTTCGAAGTGATGTGTACTTTCACGACGACCCGTGTTTCCCCGGTGGGAAGGGGCGTAAAATGACTGCAGCCGATGTGAAGTATTCCTTTACACGAATCGTGGACGTCCGTGAACAATCTCGCAACGACGCATACTTGCGTGAAAAGGTAGTTGGCGCAACCGAATACTACGAGGCAACACGCGAGGCAAGCAGATCGGGCACAGCGCCGCGCGTCAATGGTGTGCGGGGCTTCGTGGT
>CANGZU010000091.1 GCA_947458785.1 Ignavibacteria bacterium | reverse complement strand
TCTTCACGGGCTCGATAGTACTGCTGAGGTTGCAGCGTATCCATTCTGCCGCAGATTGGATCCTGCACCCACGTCGTATCGTAGATGGTACGCTGTGTAACATCCAAACCAGTACTGCCTCCAGCACCCATACCGCTCACCGAAACCTTGGCAAGTGTGGGGTAGACCACGACCTTACGCTGGGTGTTGTGGGCCAGCCAGCCCTGCATGTCGGCAGGCTTCTCGCCCTCGAGGACCGTCACACGAAACATCTTGCCTTCGCCCGGCAGAAAGTCTACGGCAAGCTCGCGGTCCTGCCCGATGATCGTATCGATACCTCCGCCCATCTCTTGAAGCCGCAGCAGCTTATAGCCTCCCGATGACGGTTTGTAGTTAAACGGTATCGTGATCTGACGAGCGCCGCGTTGATCCATTCTGCCTGTTGGACCGCGGTCTGCCCATTCCTTGTAGCCACCAAACACCCACTCACTGCTCGACTGCTGACGGTAGCGGTAGATCCCCAGATCTGTGCTCTGAGCCAGCATGCGCGGGTCGGTGCGCCTGTTGAAGACGCTGATGACACAGGAGTTTGTCATCGGCCGATCATCAGCAGAAGACATCATCGTGATATCGTAGAACGATGAATCATACGACTCATAGCTGACATGACCTGGTATGTCCTGTGAGGGCACGACATCTCTGTTTCGATACGGATGCCGCGTTCGTAACCTCTCCCTGATATGGCCGACGTCGACAAATCGTGCCAGAGGGTTGGCCGTATCCCGTGACATGGAGATGGTTGTAAACCCGTGTCCATACCAGCTCTCAAGCCGAAGTGTCGTCAGCACGTGCGGCATGCTGTCTACGCGGCCGTTGAGACCTTTGCCGAGCTTTGTGCGCATATCATGCAGCCGCTTGAGCACGTCGAGAGTCACATTGCGGCCGGTGTACGTGCCCACATAAATGCTGTCTTGTGCCGATGCTGTTATATGTCCGCGCAGGTTGGCAGCAACCCTGTTAAACCCTGGGTAGAAATATCGGTCTACATAGGTAGAATCATTGGCGCTAATCCAGTCGTCACCAGAGGCCATACTGCGCAGCCAGCTGCTGTCGATGCTGTTACTAACCGATCCGTGCGCGAGCGAATCGATCCTGAAGTAGCCCAGAAGACCGCCCTCGAGGTTATCTGCCGGTTGTTTGTTGGGGCCTTCAAACTGAGCCGGTGTTGAATCAAAGGGTGCTGCCGAGCCCTCGCGGCTGGTCGTGCCGCGGTAGAGCATCAGGCCCTTCGCTCCCAGAATCAGGGGCAGCCACAGCGCCATCCGGGTCTCACCGATCGTGCGCGGGCGGTTGTTGAGGAACCATGCAAAGTTTGTGTCTACTGAATCGGGGCGTCGCACCTGCATGTGATAATTCAGCCATACCTGGGCAAGCCACGGCGTTGACCCAAAGAGCATCTGTTTGTTTGCTTTGTAGTCAAGCAGCAGCATTTGCTCCAGGTTTGTAAGCACTCCGCGGCTTTCATCGCGTGGGGTCAGCTGTAGCACATGATCAACAAGTGTCTCAGGTACCGGCAGGGCGGGCCTTGTTGGCGTGCCATTTATCGTGGTGTCGCCGCGCCATTCTTGAAACGTATCTGGGTCGTCGTGATACTCGGTCACAGAACCGTTTGGCGATTGCATCATATTGCCAAGACAATACCGGATATTGGCATAGCCTCTGCGCACTCTGGCATCTCTGAGCCAGCCAGGGGTAATACTGTCCTCAGGGGGAGCTTGCAGTGTATCGTTGAACCCCTTCTGATAGCTATACGTGGCTATGTGCGGTGTTGCCGTTGGCGTGGCACCCTGCCAGAGGACCTTGAACTGTGTGCAGTGAAGAAACTCCTTGGCATCCTCAACATTGACTTCTGTCATCAGTCGTCCGCCGAGCAGCTTGTTGATGTACCGGTAGCTCTTCCAGTAGCATTTTGGGCCCTCGTCGCGGCCGTAGAACATCCAGACCTTAAACGACGGTGGAACACGCGTGCTCGGCAGGAAATTGGGAAGCGTGTCCTGGATTGCCTTGAGATCCTCGAGGAATCGATTTGCCGAACGCTGGATGCGCTCATCATGCTGACCTGTAAGCAGCCGGCCTGCCTCAGGGGTCTGCAAGCGCATGTTGCGTATCTCTACGCCAAGGCCCGTCGCGGGGTCGTCATTGTGCCACACGGTGATGCCCATTTTGCCGATCTCTGTAGAGTCAGCAGTCTTACCATCCTCATCGCGGATCTTGGGGTTGTGATTTGTGGAATCATCACAGTAGAACTTCGCAATCAGTGTTACCTCACTGCTGTCCGACATCGCCGGAAGCATACGGCGTGTGATGGTAAATTTGGTCGCATCTATCGCAGCTAGAGTATCCCGAATTTCCCGCGTGAACGGGCGTCCATGTAAATCATATAGAGTTGCTATCGATGAAGTATCGATTGGAACCTCTGCAAATCGGATATGCATCGAGCCCAAATTATTGGTACCGAGAGCATAGGGTAACATTATAGTCACGACAGCGTCATCGGGTCCACCTGTTGCCGGGTTCTCCTCAGTTCTGCGGAGTGTTACTGCCAGCTCCATGATCTTGGTGTTTTGAGTGCGGTAACGATATTTATTATACGGCGAATTCCAAGGCGTCCAGGCCCTGAGTTCTCCATTCGGTGTTGCATCTTCCAAAATTGGGCCTGTGATTGGCGGATTGCCTGCATTTTGGCGGACGTATCGCATACGGTATGTGCCTGCAGTGCTGACAGGTTGACCACGTCGATGGGTTCTCCAACCGAATACAGCACCTGATGCATCATTATCCTTGAGATCAAAATGCTCCGTGCTGCCAACGGGATAGAGCCACGGCGCAAACTCCATGGCAACCGTCTCACTGGGATTGGTGTCTTCTCTTTCCTCCCCAAGATCGGTTGCATAGTCTGATAGCTTACGCACTGACTCTGATTGGCCGATGCCTTTCACGCACGGGACGAGCTGCATGTTTGGCAAGCCATCACGTTGGAGCGCTGTCTGCATTGGGGATAGGTCACGAAGTGTTGTCTCTGCATTTAAACGATAATCATTGCAGTGGTAGCGCCGCGTTGCCAGTTGCTTTCCGACATTCCATGGGACAGTGGTCCAATTCCAGCCGATCTCAAAGTCGGTGATGATCGGTGTCGGGTTGCTGAGTGTGGAGTCTTCTAATTTCCACAACATTTCGTGGCCTGGCAGCGTATCTGAGCGCACCCACAGGAGTCCGGGCAGTACTTCTGGCTCGCGGAGCTGCGCGTTTACTGATTGTAGGGCAAAGATCAGCATCGCCGCCACGAAAAGTGGCAGCATTGTTCGTGTTTTCATAGATCACCCTAGTTCTTAATGAGGGTAAAATGCTGCACGTGCTCTGCATGAGCGTTGCGCAGAAGCAGTGAGTACCGTCCTGCAGCCAGGTCGCTGGCTAGGACAATGCGCACGGCATTTCCTACCGCCGCAGCGCTACCAAAGTCTACCAACTGCCCAGTGGGTGAGGCAACCTGCCAATGCACTTTCTCATCGGGCCAGTCCCATCGAACGGTAACAGCCCCTGTTGTCGGGTTGGGGTAGAGTGCTGGTTGCTCTGGATTCGTTGGGCCGCCTTCGGGTATGCTAGTTACAAGCTCATCGAAGCGCATTGCTAACAACCAACAAGGATATGCGCTAGAACTGGGGTACAGTGGAGCTGTGTAGGAACGCGTTAAATCCCTTGAGAACGTTGCAAATCCAATGTGAGAGCTTGTGTTAGCATCTGGCGAATAACCCCAACTCGTATTGTTTTTTGATCGACCCATCGGTATCGTATCAGGAATACGGTAAAAGAAGCCCTCGTCGAGAACCTTGCCGTTAACTGTGTCATTTCGGTATGCGTAAACAACACGTCCGTCACCAGAAATCGCGAAGCTAACTAGGTCATCACGCATTGGCGATGGCCCGCCCTCCCATTCCCATCCACCGTTTATCTGCCAAACGACTCTTCCAGAAACACATTCGAAAACTGTGATCTGCGGCCAAGA
Organism: Ignavibacteria bacterium; assembly: GCA_947458785.1. Taxonomy (GTDB): domain Bacteria; phylum Bacteroidota; class Ignavibacteria; order Kapaibacteriales; family Kapaibacteriaceae; genus UBA10438. The sequence goes on along the minus strand of CANGZU010000091.1, from coordinate 3,684 downwards.
CGAAAGTCCAACTTCTCGAGTCGTTCTAGATATAAGAAATCTCCCATCCGCAGATAGCTGCGAGTCACCGAGCTGAGCACTATAGTTTAGGCTCTTCATTGCCGGTTCGTCTGGAGCTAAATCCAATATGTAGTTCCTGACCGCCATGTATCGACTAGATGAATCGAATGACCATGAACCGCCACCAATATCTAGTGGAAAAGACTTATCTCGCTTACTATCGTAGAGTGTATATGGATGCCCATTTGAACGAGAGGCGGCAACGAACCATCGTCCGTCAGGTGAAATACATGCTCTTGCACCTCCAAACAAACTAGATTCTCCTTCAAATTGTACTTCCTTAATCACATTTCGCTCTGGGTATGATATTAAGCTAGTGATCAAGGAGTCGCCTCCGCGACGCGCATTAACTATATACTGCACGACAAGTCTAGTACCCCAGCTATTAGAGTATACTCTGCGGGGTCGGGCCTTGGTGTTATTGAACACTTCTCTAATCCCAATAACATCCTTGACTTTTCCCGTTGTTGCATCATGAACGGTTATGTCTGACCAATGCACTCTATAAAGTACTTTTGCGTCTTCAGCTAATGCGTGCCATGGCCCCCAGGGATTATTGCTAGGACTGTTGTAGTTACCATCTCCGGTATACGTCCACAACGTATCCCCGATTATTGGTGGCAACTCTGTCTGTGCAGAAGCTATGCCTTGCAGCATGAAGGACACTGCGACAACCCATAGCAGACCTCCAATTGGTATGCCATAAGCTCGATTGATGATTTCGTTAATGTGTATCACGATAGTATACCTCTCCATGAATAATACTTGTAGCTGACTCTTCTAACTGTTGATTTTTAAACGTCATTGTTTCATACATCGAATGTCATCACTACTAGAGCACCAATGTTCGTACTTCCGAAATTACGGAATATCCGAGAGAATGCCGCTCCAATACATTTGAGTCTTCGTCCATATCATGAATGAGCAAAATTGATGTCTGACGTTGTTTCGAAGGTCATTAGACGATTATCGATGGAAGATCTCTCGTTGGAACCTTAACGAATCCTTCAGCTCAATCTACGTGTAACATGCAATGCCCCAAACCGGTGAATTGTATTTTTTCGGACAGCGTTTTTGACCAGAAAAATTTGAGATTAGCGCGAATGAGAAAGGGACGTGAGGGACGCAAGGGACAAGAGGGACGATAGGTACGGATCGTCTTTCCCGCGAAAGCGGGGGCGGGAAACTAGGCTGTAAGGGCGAGCCGGTGGCTCGCCCGCTTGACATCACAATATCGCGAGGTCCCTCGTCGCTTGCAATCACAATAACGTAAGGTACCTCGCCCGCTTGCCATCGAAACAACGCGAGGTCCCTCGCTGCTGGCGCAGCTCGGGATGACGCAATGCGAGTTGAGAGTTGAGAGTAGAAAGTTTCCGTGGTTGTCACATTCGAACGCGTTAACTGCACTGTATGGTACAGTCAAACATTTAACTACATTCGGAGGTTACTATCATGGGATTCATCATGGCAAATGCATTTACCGCGGTTGTAAAGCAAAGCGGCGATTGGTGGATAGGTTGGATACAGGAGATACCAGGGGTGAATTGTCAGGAAGCAACAAAGGAAGAGTTGCTCGAGACACTCCGTATAACGCTCGCGGAGATACTCGAGCTCAATCGTGACATGGCGCGCAAACAAGCCGGTTCTGACTTCGAAGAGTATCCAATAGCGATTTGAAACGTCGCGATGTTGTCGCGCACCTTATCGCAAATGGATGCAGTCTCCTCCGTGAAGGAGGCCGTCATTCCATTTGGGTAAACAGTGCTGGTACGCGCACTAGCGCCGTGCCTCGACATCGCGAAATCGACGACAATCTCGTTCGCAAAATCTGTGTTGATCTAAAGATCCCTCACCCTTGGCAACGTTGATCTGGTTTCCCGCTTTCGCGGGAAAGACGATCTGTCCCTCCTGTCCCTCTTGTCCCTCTTGTCCCTCTTGTCCCTCTTGTCCCTCTTGTCCCTCTTCGGGCGAGCCACCGGCTCGCCCCTACTCTCAACTCTCCACTCTGCACTTTCAACTCTTCTCTGCCAACTCTTCCGCCTGCTTCAAGAAGTTCTCGATGAACGTTAGGCCGTTGTGCCAGAACGTTGGGCTGGTGATGTCTAGTCCGAATGGTGCGAGGAGTTCTTCCGGACGCTTGGAGCCCCCTGATGAGAGAAGTTCGATGTACTTGTCTGGGAATGACTCAGGGCTTTCGAGATAGATCTGATAGAGCGCCAGCACGAGGAGTTCGCCAAACGCATAGGCGTAGACGTAGCCAGGTGTGTGGATGAAGTGCGAAATGTATGACCACCATACTTCATAGCCCGATGTGAACTCGACGCTGTTGCCGAATTGGTCAGTTTGGGTTTGCAGCCAGATCTCGTTCATCTGGTCAAGGCTTATCTCTCCTTGGCTGCGACGTGTTGTGTGGACGGCGTTCTCGAAGCGGTTCAGGGCTACCTGACGGAACACGGTGGCAATCATTCCGTCGAGCTTGGACATGACAAGCGCAAGCTTCGACTGATCACTCGTTGTTGCTTCGAACATCTTCTTGAAGGTGATCATCTCACCAAACACACTCGCTGTTTCAGCGATGGTGAGTGGTGTGTCCATGAGCAAGGGACCTTGCTGACGTGAAAGATACTGGTGTACGCCGTGGCCGAGCTCGTGGGCAAGTGTCTGCACGTCACGACTTGTTCCCGTGTAGTTCATAAACACATACGGGTGCACAGATGCAATCGTGCCTGCACTATATGCGCCCGAACGCTTGCCCTTCTTGACAGGTCCATGGATCCAGTTCTTCTCAAAGAACATCGATGCGATGTCACCAGCACGCTTGTCAAAGGATGTGTACGAATCAACAACGATCTTGCGTGCTTCTTCCCAGGTGTAAAAGTCGGAATCTTCTGTTACTGGTGCGTAACGGTCATAGTCATAGAGTTTATCAAGCCCGAGCAGACGCTGCTTTAAGGCATAGTAGCGGTGTACGAGATCGTAGCGAGAAACAACTGCATCAACCAATGCCTGCACAGAGGCATCAGAGACTTCGTTGGACATGTTGCGGCTGGATACCCACGTTGGGTACTTGCGCAAACGGTCGTTGACTTCGCAATCGCCGATGATTGTGTTGAACACGTAGGCGTGTGTCTTGGCATCGGTCTTGAGTCCAGCCGACAACGCCTCGGCTGCTTCCTTACGCGTTGCGCGATCTGCATCGTAGAGCATCTTCGTCATCTGCGCAATCGTAAGTTCCTGTCCGCGGAACGTAAACATCTTTGCATTCGAGATCTCATCATGCAGACGCACCCATGCAAAACGTGATGAGACGCTCTTAGCAGACAGCGCTTGCTCGACGTCCTCGCTGAGAGTATGGGGCTTATAGTCCATTACTCGCTCGAGCCAGTGCTTGCGGCTTGCCATTTCAGGCGCAGCGAGAAGTTCGCTGATGCGTGCTTCTGAGAGAGCTGATAGTTCGGTATCGACAAAGATCAAGTGTGACGAAGCCTTGCTGAGCGTTTCCGTAACACGCTGCATCAGCTTTCCGTATTCGGGATGCTCGGAGTCGGTTGACCATTGCAGGTGCACGTATGAACCCATGCGATCGTAATTCTCAACAAGCTGCTCATACTCCTGCACCATCGT
>CANGZU010000090.1 GCA_947458785.1 Ignavibacteria bacterium | reverse complement strand
GCGCCGTGACGTCCTTTCTTGTCCATGGCAAGTATTCCAACTTGGTAATCTGCTATCGCCGGATGCTTCTTCACGATCCGCTTGATGGCCTCTTCACATGCTTCTTGCGGTGTTGCACCACTTCGCATTTTCTCAACCGCTAAAAACGATGCGCATGTGCGAAGAACTGTCTCTCCCAATCCAGTGCATGTTGCGCCGCCTACCTCATCATCCACGTAGAGCCCGGCACCAATGATCGGAGAGTCTCCTACGCGTCCATGCACCTTGTAGGCAAGCCCGCTCGTTGTGCATGCACCGGCCATATTGAGGTTTTCGTCCATTGCTAGAAGTCCGATCGTATCGTGGTTCTCGATATTGATCACTGGCTTGTACTTCTTTTCCTTCAGCCATTCTTCCCATGCCTTGCGAGCCCCCTCGCTAAGCATATTCTCGCGCTGCGTCATGCCATTCTCACGGGCAAACCGTTCTGCACCTGCACCAACAATCATCACGTGAGGCGTTTTCTCCATAACCATGCGCGCGAGTGATATCGGATGGGCAATGCCCTGCACGAAGCATACGGACCCAGCTGGCCCCTTGCCCGACATGATCGATGCATCGAGTGTTACGATACCATCGCGATCGGGTAATCCCGAGAGACCAACACTCAAGTTCGTGGGGTCGGCCTCGACCACCATAACACCGCGCTCCACGGCATCAATCACGCTGCCGCCACCCGTAAGCACGCGAAGAGCTTCTCTGTTCGCAGGAATACCATGGTCCCAGGTAGACAGCACAATGGGCGCAATCCTATCTTCTGGAATCACACTGCCTACGCCGCGCGTTGCAGCAAGCGCTCCAACACCAGCAGTAGTTGCGATAAAATCACGACGGTTCATAAGGGGGCTCCGGGGGATGGGGATGAAATTAGCAACTACTGTATCTTCGCCCATGCTATCTATTTCAGAAATACGTAATCGTGCATCGGCGTTTTCTACTCGTTGGAAAGATGAAGTATCGGAGGATGCCGAAGCGAAGTCGTTTTGGGATGAGTTTCTCAATGTGTTTGGAATCGACCGCAAGCGCGTAGCTGCGTTTGAGAAACAGGTGTCGAAGGCTGGTGATAAATCGGGGTATATCGACCTCTTCTGGCCAGGTGTGCTACCGTAAGGAGCGCGAACGTGTGGAGTATCTCTTTGCGCTCTACCGCAAACTCACCGAAGGGTTTGGCGCGGAGGAGGAGGGGAAGAAGAAGAAGGGGAGGACGTAGGTGGAGCGTTGCAAGTATGCTAGCCGGTGTCGAGCGCGACGAGGTTCTGGGCCGTGATATTCTATTCCGGGCTTTTACTTTGTCCATCTCGCGATCCAAGAAACGCAAGCACTACCTGGCCAAGACCGCCGGTAACAAAGGCTATGGCAGCAGCGCTGTGACCATGGTAGCCTAATACAAAGCCTAGCGTTAGGCATACTAATGCAATCAACGCCGCGATGAATTGGCCCCGTGCGTAGATGGAGTTGTGAGTGCTCAATAGCTTCCAATCCATCTCGTGACGGTGCTCCTGTTCACGTTCCATTGAAGCAACAATTCTCTCTGCAAGCCCAGAGGCTACTTCATCGTACTGCTTAAGAACCCCGGGCGGTGGAATTGGTCCTGTCCACTGAGCGTGCATGATAACAGTCTGGTCAGCACTAGCTTTCGTTGCAGTACGAGATTTCTCAGGTACTGTTACCATGATGTTAACGAGCTGAACGTTGACCCATTTGCTTGGACATTACATTGCGCATATCTGAACCAACCTTTTCAAGGTCACTTTGCAGATTCTCAATATCAGATCGTTTCGCGTAGTCTTCCATCCAGTTCAGAAAAACACGGTTTGGGTGCAGTCGGAACGCGGAAAGGAACCCTTGAAAAAAGTTGCGTCCGTTTTGCGTAATTGGGAGCTTCATGATATTTCGTATCCTTTTGATTGTATGCATATTGAAAATGAACTTTTTCATTTCGATGCCCATCATGCTAAATCAGTGATCGTGATATCGGTCATTGAGTATAAGAGTATTTCGCCGGGCACGATTATGCAGCCAATATCTGGTGCCAAAATTACGAGGCAAGCAGGCATTTTAAACTGGTAGTATGTGAATCGAAGATTACAGTTGTTGAACGACCGTTCATTCGTGCTGAAGGATGCCTTCACTAAAGCGTATGGACACCAACACGCTGTAGTTTTTACCCAACAATCACGTAACCAAGTAACTCCGTACCCCGTACCTTGTAACGTGTACCTAGTCATTCGTCATTAGTCATTTGTCATTAGTAATTAGTCATTGGTCATTCCCCATGCGCTACTCCATCCTCGCCCTTCTCGCTCTTTTCGGCTGTGCCTCCCCAGCCCCTTTACCTGTTGTTGATGCAGTTGATCTGCAGCGCTATGCCGGACGCTGGTATGTGTGGGCGCGATTTGATCATACCTTTGAGCGGGGCTGCTCGTGTTCCGTTGCCGAATACACCGTGATGCCGGACTATGTAAAAGTCATGAACTACTGTCTTGAAGGGGGCTCGTGGCGCACCATCGAAGGCAAGGCCTTCCCGGTAGAGGGTTCGAACAATGCGAAACTCAAGGTGCAGTTCTTCTGGCCGTTCAAGGGCGACTACTACATCATCGCGCTCGATAGTACTTATCAGCATGTACTGGTGGGCGAACCTGGACGCTCCTACCTCTGGATGATGTCGCGCACGCCGCAGGTGGATGAAGCGGTGTATGCATCCCTTGTGCAGGAAGCCGAGTCAAAGGGCTTTGATACGAAGAAGCTTATGCGAACGACGTGCGGAACGGCGCCGGAGGTGAAGACTAATGACTAATGACAGATTACAAATGACAGATTACAGAATACTTGGTTCTAGGTACAAGGTACGGTAGTGTCTTTCCCGCGAAAGCGGGAAACCATGCTAAAATGGTGACACGATGCCGGCCTACCGTCCTAATACTCCAACTGTGCTTACGCGGCCTGATGCATAATGTGTAACAACATAAAGTGGCACGTTGGCATATGCTGATAGGGCAGACAACGCATCGGTCGTTTCATAATCTGGGAGACGCTGGATGTGTCTGCCTTGCAGATCGTAAACATCTTTGGAAATTATTGGGTCACGTGTAACGTCTTGCTCAACAGACGTCGTACCGTCAAGAACTCCGAGCAGCCATGTAATGGTCTGCTTGCTAAGGTCTGAAAAGAAATTGTGTTCTGCATATGCTACAGCAAGCGTGTTGACGATGGCATTGCTGGTGAGCTCCTTCTGTGTAACAATAGCAGGATACGATGCAGGATCAGCCATGACGGCTGCGGCTATGGTGTTACTTGTTGTGCGCATGTATCCACGTTCGTCAAGGTGCCCTTTGTCGCGCAGATTAGAAACGATTGCACGTGAAGCCGATTCGCTGGCACCGGCTCGAGTAAAGATCTCGGGATAGATTGGATGGGCCCGGCGGATCACAGCATCGGCCTTTACGCCCCGCTCGCGAAGTCGTCGTGCTAGTTCAACGGCCTCTTGATTTCCAGTTGTTCCAACGTTCTCGTTATCATCATTGGCGGCCATCATCCACAAACAAGGAATGTTGATGATTGATGCATTACTTGCCCGACCCGATGCGCAGTAGCTTACTGCCGCCTTCATGCCAAGCGCTATTGCGCTTGGAATTGCAAATGCACCGCCATTGCTCATACCAACGCCAAAGAGCGGTACAGATGTCGTAATGGTCCCGCGGTTAATCAGCGTATCTAGTATGGCACGCAGATTACGGTAGTCAATACTCGCGTCGGGTAAGGGCGGAGCAACATCCCAACGGATGAAACCATCACCGTTCATGTCCTTTTGCGCCGTGGTTTCCTCGCTCTCGGTGATGATAACACCAAAGTTGGCAGCAATCAGGTCCTTGACAAAGGTAAAGTTCTCTACAGAGCCCGGTAGCCATCCGCGTGCACTTCCTCCTGTGCCGTGATAGAGAAACACCACTCCGCAAGGTGACGGTGGCAGTGCGTGGTATACTCGCTTTGGACGCTCGACGCCGCTGATTTGCTCTTCCTTGAGCTCATATAGCGGCAAGGTATCGAGATGTGCACGGACAGATACGTTGTTGTTGGGCATGATGAAGGTTGTATGCCATTCATCAGGCGGCATAAAAACTACCTCGGGCGTGGACTCCCATCGATTGAATACGTCACGCGCATCAAGTGCTCGCGAAAACACATGCACGGTGTCACCGGCGCGATACTTGCCCCCTCCCCAACCATTGATCACATCGACGGTGTAAAGCTGTTGCGCATTTGCGAAACTGCAGGCGAATAGAATAATGATCGTGACAATGCGGATGTTCATGTCGAATGTTGGGTGTGTGTTGTAACCGCCGTTAGAGTCTCTGAATCAGGGGCACGTTTAACATAACCATAGAGGCTCACCTTAGGTTTAATGTTCAAGTCAACTGCAAAGCTCTCGCAAGGAATGCGACGATTGTTTTAGGCCACACTTTTCAAGTATTTCTAAAAGCTGGAAGCGTGACATTGAAGGCCGACGAAGAGCAGATGATTGTTGTGCGATGATCGATGTAATCTTATCTGGATATCTGTCGGTTAACTCAAGAACAAAGTTGTCTGGATGAACTGCTGTGATTCCATATTGGGACAGAGCATTGTCTGGGAAATCCCTGAGGTTCATCGTAACGATTGCGCCTGCTCCACATGTGATAGCGGCAGCAAGTACATGCCGATCATCCAGATCTGGTAGCTGGAGTTTAGGAATCAAGCTGTCATAACTATCAACTGTTGATTCGGGGATTGCCTGCACGAGAAGTTCTCTTGTACGAGTTAATGCATCTGCATCAAGATCAGTTCGTTGTTGAAGTATTGCACGAAAACATTCATCAAGAATCTCGTCGGTCCAACGTGCACGTACGATACCAGCGGCTGCTATTCGAACAAGCAGATCTCTCAACGGTGCAGGATAGAGGACGCACGCATCATATACGACGATAGGGACCACAACTTGTCAATACCCGAGTCCAAGCCGTTGCGCTTCTGCGGTAAGTTCATCAAGACGCACTCTCTGAGCATTCTCTTCGGATTTCTTGTAAGCCAATAGGTCGTTCATCAGTACACGTCTATGCTTGCCGACCTTCCGTGATGGAATGATACCCTTGTCTAGCAGCCGAACCAGATATGGACGTGAGACATTGAGGATGTCCGCAGCTTGTTGGGATGAGAGCTCTTCTTCAAGAGGCACAAGTGCGGTGGCACCCCCTTGCGTCATCTGGCGGAGTACTTCGACGACGATTGTGAGTGTTTCACGGGACAATGTGATCATCTGCTCACTACCCATGAGTTGAAGGTGCACATATCCGCCCCGTTTACGGGCCAGCGGAAGTAGCGCATTCAACGCCTTCTCGGCGTCCACAATGCTATCTGATGAAGTTGCGAACGTGAATGTTGTCATAGAAGCAACATACGAACTAAACGAAATAAACGCAACAAACGAAACAAGCGAAACATGGGTGACTAGCGAAACAAGAAGCCCCCTACCAACTGGTGATAGGGGGCTAGGGACATTCTTCATTCCACCCACGGTCAAGACCGTAGGTTGTTCATCAGCGTCCAGCGATGAGGTTCAGAGCAGAGCCTGCACGGAACCAACCGAGCTGCTGCTCGTTCATGGTGTGCTTGAGCTCGATTGTTTCCTGTGTGCCGTCTTCGTGAGACACGACAAGGTCAACGTGCTTGCCAACGGCGAGCGTTGTGATATCGATGCTTACACGGTCGCTCTCACGGATGCGGTCGTAGTCGGCTGCATTCACGAATGTGAGTGGCAGCATACCTTGCTTCTTGAGGTTGGTCTCGTGAATACGAGCAAAGCTCTTCACGATGATAGCCTTGCCACCAAGGAAACGGGGCTCCATGGCTGCGTGCTCACGTGATGATCCTTCGCCGTAGTTCTCATCGCCCACAACAACCCATGCGATGCCGCGTGCTTTGTAGTCGCGCGCAACCTTTGGTACTTCGTCGTATTCGCCGTTGAAGACGTTCTTGACGCTGTTGGCTGTTTCGTTGATGTAGTTGATAGCACCGATGAACATGTTGTTCGAGATGTTATCGAGGTGACCTCTAAAACGGAGCCATGGTCCAGCCATCGAGATGTGGTCTGTTGTGCACTTGCCCTTTGCCTTGAGAAGCAACGGCATGTTCTGATACTCTTCCAGCTTCGGTGCTGTAAATGGGGCAAGAGCTTGCAGACGGTTGCTGTCGTCGGCTATGATCACACTTACTGACGATCCGTCAGCTGCTGGTGTTATGAATCCTTCTGCATCAGGAACAAAGCCCGACTCAGGAAGCTCATTGCCGGCAGGGGGCTGGAGCATCACACCATCGATTGGTTCCTTGATGAAGTTTGTCGTGAGCTTACCAGCTAACACAAACGCGGCTACAGTTTCAGGCGATGCAACAAAGGCGTGTGTTTCCTTGATGCCGTCGTTGCGACCCGTGAAGTTGCGGTTGAAGGATGTGATGATGGAGTTCTTGTCGCCCTGCTGCACGTCGTGACGCTTCCACTGACCGATACATGGTCCGCATGCGTTGGCAAGCACGGTGCCGCCGATGGCTTCCATCTTCGCAAGGATGCCGTCGCGCTCGATCGTTGCACGTACCTGCTCGGAGCCCGGCGTGATCGTGAACTCGGCCTTGGCCTTGAGCCCGTTTGCAACGGCATACTCAGCGATCGATGCCACGCGCGACATGTCTTCGTACGAAGAGTTCGTGCATGATCCGATAAGACCAACACGCAGTTCTTCTGGCCAGTTGTTTTCCTTGACGGCAACAACAAACTCAGAAAGCTCCATGGCGCGGTCTGGTGTGAACGGACCGTTGATATGGGGCTCCAAGGTGTCGAGGTTGATCTCGATGACCTGGTCGTAGTATGCTGATGGATTTGCGGCAACCTCATCATCGGCACGCAGGTGCTCTGCAACGCCGTTGGCAAGATCTGCAACGTCGTGCCGGCCAGATGCGCGGAGATATCGCTCCATCGATGCATCGTACGGGAATACCGATGTTGTTGCACCGATTTCGGCACCCATGTTACAAATGGTGCCCTTACCTGTCGCTGAGAACGACGCAGTTCCATCGCCGAAGTACTCAACGATGGCGCCTGTTCCACCCTTTACCGTAAGGATGCCGGCAAGCTTCAGGATCACGTCCTTCGGGCTTGTCCAGCCGTTCATACTGCCTGTGAGCTTTACGCCGATCAGCTTCGGCATTTGCAGTTCCCACGGCATACCAGCCATCACGTCTACAGCGTCGGCACCACCAACACCGATGGCGATCATTCCCAAGCCCCCTGCATTCGGCGTGTGAGAGTCTGTACCGATCATCATGCCACCCGGGAAGGCGTAGTTCTCGATCACAACTTGGTGGATGATACCAGCGCCTGGCTTCCAGAAGCCGATGCCATACTTATTGGAGACAGATGCGAGGAAGTCGAAGACTTCTTTGTTTTCGGTGAGTGACTTTTCAAGGTCGGATGTGGCACCGTGTTCAGCACGGATCAGGTGGTCGCAGTGCACGGTCGAAGGCACAGCAACCTTTGGGATGCCGGCCGACATAAACTGCAGAAGAGCCATCTGGGCTGTTGCATCCTGCATGGCCACGCGGTCTGGGTTAAAGTCCACGTAGGCATTGCCACGAGCATGCGGCGTCGATGGTAGCTCCGTCATATGCGCATACAGCGTCTTTTCTGCGAGCGTCATCGGGCGACCCAACAACGTGCGAGCTGCGGCAACTTTCGAAGGAAGGTTTTCGTAAACCTTTTTGATCATGTCTATGTCTTGCGTGGCCATGATAGGGTAGGATGTTGGTGAACAAGGTATGAGCCGCTGTAGCGGCCGGTGCAAAAATCGCACTTCTGGCTGGATTAGAGAAACAACGGCACGATATTCCCACGAAAGCGGCGTCATCCCGAGGCGAAGCCGAGGGACCTACGCCCGCTCGCTCAGCTCTAGCCAGCGCAGGGTGGCGT
>CANGZU010000089.1 GCA_947458785.1 Ignavibacteria bacterium | reverse complement strand
TGGTTGCTGGGCAACTGTTCGCGTTGTGGAAGCCATTAACCCCGAGACGTCAAAGCACTACCCTGCAGATGCGACCTTTGATATCAAGGTCGCCGAGTATGACATTACTCCTGCGTAGCGCCTTCGATCTCCTTCTTGATATTCGCAAGCAGACGCGCCATCATTTCGCGCTCAAGAATTCCATTTGAATTCCAGAAGTGTGTTTCTTGGGTGATGAACTCTTCATACCCGGAGCACTGAGCACGTAGTATGATCTTTGTCTTGTTGCCCTCTTCCTCTTTCAGATTGAATTTATACTGAATACGGAATGTGGTCCAGATGCCACCTCGAATGCGTGGGATCTCAGAAAAGCGCTTAATCACAACCTTGGTGCTGTCTGCACCTTGGGCAAGAACGCAGAACTCAGAGAAATACTGCCCTTTATAGAGGCCGCCATCTTCCATGGGCTCAACGATCTTCTCAACCTGCGTCTTCGGACATGAGACCTCCTCCATAGAGCGCTTTACGGCGCGCCAGACCTTACCAAAGGTTGTTGGTACGGTCTCCGTGAGTGTAATGGCCTCTTGCGTCTGTTCTTGGGCCTGTAGAGGGCTTGCACAGACCAGGCCGGCAAGTGTGAGAGCAATGATGATGTACTTCATGGGTGTTCCTCAGTTTCGATGAGATGCGGTCTTTAGGCTGCTGCACCAGAGAGTTGAACAGAGACGACCTTCGATACGGCCGGTTCTTCCATTGTAACCCCGTACAACGTATCAGCGGCTTCCATCGTCTTTTTGTTGTGTGTGATCATCATGAACTGCGTGTTCTCAGCGAACTTGCGAATGATCTTGAGATACCTATCGATGTTGGCGTCGTCGAGCGGCGCATCAACTTCGTCAAGGATACAAAACGGACTCGGCTTGACGAGATAGATACCAAACAGCAATGCGATCGCTGTGAGTGTCTTCTCGCCCCCTGAGAGCATTTCAATGCTATGTGGACGTTTGCCACGGGGCTTTGCAGTGATGTCGATCGTGCATTCGAGCGGATCGCCGTCTTCCGACTCGATCATTTGCAGGTCTGCCTCGTCGTCTTCACTGAACAGCATCTTAAAGAGCACCGTGAAGTTCTCACGGATCGCTTTGAAGGTTGCAGTGAACTTCTCTCGTGCAGTTTGGTTGATCTCAGCGATCGTCTCATTCAGCGTGCGTTCACTTGCGGTCAGATCTGACAGCTGTTGATTGAGGAAGTTCAGTCGCTCGTTTTCACGCTCATGTTCTTCGAGAGCCAGGAAGTTCACATTACCCATCGAGGTTAGACGTCGGCGCAGATCCTGCACATCTGTGCGAAGCTGGTCGGGTCCGATCTCTGACTCAGGTTGAACTGGTTGCTCATCCGGCACGATGTCCAATTCCTCTGTAGCACGACGAACCATGCCCTCGAGTCGAAGCTTTACTTCGTTGAGCTTTACATCTGCGTCGTACTGCTCTGCAAGGATCGTATCCAATGTCTTGCGGTCGCGACGCAGTTGTTCGCTGCCCTCCTGCACTGATGATGCATGCCCCTTGACCTGCAGCTCAAGGCTTTCACGATGCGCTCGAGCTTCGGCCAGACGCGCAACGATAGTTGCTGCTTGTGCTTCATCATTGATACGCTGGGCTTCGAGTTGTTCAATCTGCTGAACCAGATCTATGCGTTCTTGAGCACGCTGCTCACGACGCTGATCAATTGTCAGGCTTTGATTGGCAAGTCGTTGCTCATCTGTCTTGAGCGTTTGCTGCTCACCTTGGAGTCGAACGAGCTTGATCTCGACAGAACGTAACTCGGAAAGACGCTCGGCGCTTTGTGTCTCGGCGCTTCGCAGCCGCTGTTCAGCTTCGGCGATTTCCTGATCGCGTGCGCTTACAACGCTTGAGGCCTCGGCGATCTGCGTTTCAATGGCGGCAAGATCAACACTGTGCGCCTGTACCTCTTCGCTGATGCGATGGAGCTCGTCGTGCAGTGACTGTTGCTGCGAGAGGATGTCTTCGATACGTCCACGCAACGCGTCGATGCGCTGCTGACGGTCGTTACGGATCAAAGCGATCTTACGAACCTCATCGCCCAACCGGCGAAGGTCAATGGTTCCCAATTCCTGGCGAACATCGCGAAGTGCGGCATCAGCGGTAGAGATCGTGATATCAAGTTTTGCGATCGCATCGTTGAGTTGATCGATTCGTTCCCGACGTCCAACGCGAACACCTTCGGTCTTGGATACAGACCCCCCACGAACGGCACCCGATCGGTGAACAATCTCACCTGCTAGGGTTACCGCAGCACTAACGCCTTCATGCCCAACGGCGGCCCATGCTTCATCGAGCGTCGATACCAATACTGTAGCACCGAGGATGCTACGCAGTGCATTTCGCAACTGGTCGTCTGTGGTAACAACTTCTGAGACCCAGCCGATGACGTTCACACTCGGGTCGTTGCTCGATGGGGCTTGCACAGCCGGAATCGCATCACGGCACAAGAAGGTGGCTTTGCCAATACTATTCTTCGAGAGTGCACCGATGGCTTGCTGCGCCTCAGCACGGTTGGCAACAACAAAGTACCGTCCGGCCTCGCCGAGTGCCGCTTCGATGGCAACTCTATACTCTTCCTTTGCGTTGATCACCTCGGCAAGCGTGATACGCTCGCCGCTTGGCTGCCATTCGTGCGTGTTAAGGAGGAACTTGCTGCTTTCTGTGGTATCGACAAGTCCAGTCAAAAACTCGAGCGATGCCTTACTGTGAGCCATCGCAGAGCGGTAATCTTCTAGTTCCTTTTGGAGTCCATCACGCTGCGCTGCAAGTTCGTGCTGACGCTGTTCGGCTGAGTGCAGTCGCTGCTCGGCATCGGTGAGCTGCTGTTCAATGTTGGGAAGGTCAGCCCCCTCGCGAGCAATCTGTTCCTCGACCTGACGCATACGGTCCTGCGCCTGATGTTGCTGTTGTTCTACGTCCCGTCGTCTGCGATTGAGTGCGTCCATTTGTACGCGCGAACGATCGGCAAGATTTGACCGCTCGTTGAGCTGCTGACGCGCTGCGGCCAGGGCTTCACGGCGCGACCCCATTTCCGATCGGACAGTGTTGACGGCTGACTGCGCTTCTTCGACAGTGCGACGGTGGTCTGCGAGCTCCTGCGTTGCAACCGCATGTTCATCGTGCAGTGCAACAAGACGCTCGCGCACGTTCTTGAGTTCTTCCGAGGTAGACGATTGCTGGTTCTGCGACTCATTGTTCTCGCGATCGAGACGGTCGAGTGCTCGTTGCGTTGATGATTTGCGCTCAACGACAAGTGAAATCGACTGCTGGATCTCGGCCAGAGCAGTCCGCACATCGGTCTCAAACGACATCGCTGTGCGCAAATCGGCATCGGCCTGCTGGTGCTGCACTTCGGCATCGGCAACCGCCTTTTCGCGTTCAGTGATGGTCGTTTCAGATTGTTCACGTCGCTCGCGAATGCCTTGCACAATCGACTGCAGCTGCAGCAATAGAGCATACTCCTCGGCATACTCGAAGGCAAAAAGCAAACGATCTAGCTCGCGGAGTTTGGTCGAAAGCTCCTGGTGTTGACGTGCCTTTTCTGCCTGACGTGCCAGTGAGTTTACCGTCTTCTGGACCTCGCGCACGATGTCCTGCACACGCGCTATGTCGCGCTGCGCTGCGTCAAGCTTGCGTTGTGCCTCACGCCTCCGGGCTTTGTACTTGGTAACCCCTGCAGCCTCTTCAAAGAGGTGCCGGCGCTCGTCTGCCTTGTCCGAGAGGATTGTCTCGATCATCTTGAGCTCAATCACCGAGTAGGCATCCGAGCCCATGCCAGTGTCCATGAACAGATCGATGATGTCACGAAGCCGGCACTGCGTTTTGTTCAGCAGGTACTGACTTTCACCATTGCGAAACAACCTCCGAGTGATCACCACTTGAGAGTACTCTGTCGGCAGGATTGCTTTGTTGTTTTCGATGGTCAACGATACCTCGGCCATGCCAAGGGGCTTGCGCGTGCGCGAACCGTTGAAGATGACTTGGTCCATCGAGTCTGCACGAAGCATGGACGTCTTTTGTTCGCCAAGCACCCAGCGAATCGCATCCACAACGTTTGTCTTGCCGCAGCCATTGGGGCCAACAATTGCCGTAACGCCGTCGGTAAATTCTAAATCAGTCTTCAAGCCGAAACTCTTGAAGCCAACCATTTCAAGTTTTGAGAGATACATGAGGCCAATTTGCGACGCGGATCGTTATCCACACCTACCTAGTTATCCACAACTTAATCGCGTCGCCTGTTTACAAAAAGCATTAAAAAGAGCGCAGTAACTGTTGTATACAACGTGGCAGCCAGCCCGTATTGCAGGAAGAAAATCCAGAACGAGACCTGCATCGGCTTGATAAAAAAGAAGCTGTAGATCATGTTGTGAATAAAGCCACTTAGCGCAATGATCAGTAGGAAATTAAAGCTGCCTACAACTTGCATTCCCTGATTTTCGCGGTAGAAGTACCCAGCTGCAAATCCAGCCATGGTCTTTGCCAGAGCATTGGTACCAAGCACATCCGTCGAGATCGCATCAAAGAGTAATCCACACAGGAAACCCGCAATCATCCCCGTGAACTGTCCTTCGTAAATGGCAATGAAGACGGTAAAGATGAGCAGCAGATCCGGCGTTACCGAGCTTACCTGCATAAATCGCAGGAACACCACATGCACCACACTTAGGAGTAGTGCGATGACTCCATAGCCGATGTAACGCAGTACGGGATTTGTGACGTACTCTGAGCGGCGTATGTCAAAGTTGAGTGCCATGGTAGTCGTTACTGCGTTACTCGTGTTCGTGAGGTCTCGTCAATCTTACGTTCCAGATTGATTCGCTCGGGATCAGGCCGAGCATCGACAACATACAACTGTTCGAGCGTTGCAAAGTTAACGGAGGGCTGCACGACGATGCGGTGAAAGAGCGAGTTAGGCTCATCCTCAATAGCCGTTACCCTACCGATGACAATGTTCGCAGGATACTTTGCACTATAGGCAGAGGTAACAATAGCATCATACTTGCGGACATCGAGAGACCGCGGTACGTTCTTGAGAACGAGGATGTTCTCTCCTTCCCACTGAATCACGCCATCGACTCGTGTGCGCAGAACCTTGGCACTAACACGCGTGTCGCGGTTAATCAGCAGCTCAAGTACCGCATAGTGATCCGAGACACCTATCACAATTCCAACCAGACCAGCATCGTTGATGCAGCTCATTCCCTCACGAATACCATCGGCCTTGCCCTTATCAATGGTCGCGTAGTTACGCTGTTCTGTCGTTGTCTTGCCTACGATATCGGCAGTAATCAATCGGTGGTCCGTGTACTGCGGCAGCTTCATCAGCTTGCGCAACGTCTCGTTTTCGACGATCGCTTGTCGTGAACGGGCAACTTCAACAGCAAGCTGCAAATTCAATTCGCGCAAGGCTGTGTTTTCACTTTTCAGCGCAACGGGATTGGGGATCCATGCAAATGCAGATTGTATCCAACCGATTGATCCAACGATGACTGCGCGGAATCCTCCAAGGTCTGACAAATTGCCAATGCTCATAAGTGAAAACGACATCACCACCAGTGTACTTAGGGTGATGTAGTTCCTGTATCGGACGACGAAATCGATCAGTCCGCGCATTAGTACCGTTTAGATTTGATCAACACCGATGAATAGGCATCGAGGTCTTCAAGAACTCTTCCCGTACCCCGTGCCACGGCCGTAAGAGGGTCATCGGCGATATGCACCGGCAGGCTGGTTTCACGGCGTAGGCGCTCGTCGAGCCCCTTGAGCAATGCACCTCCACCAGTAAGAATAATTCCGCGGTCAAAGATGTCGGCCGAAAGTTCCGGCGGCGTCTTCTCAAGCAACGCCAGCACAGCTTCAACGATTGTTGAGACATTCTCATTGAGCGCAGTGCGGATTGCCTCGCTCGAAACAATGATACTCTTTGGCGTACCCGAGACCATATCACGTCCCTTGACTTCTATCTCTATCTCCTGTGCAAGGGGCCATGCAGATCCTACATTCACCTTAATGATCTCTGCTGTTCGATCACCAATAAGAATGTTGTGCTGTCTCTTAAACCAGTTTACAATTGAATTTGTCAGCTCATCACCGGCGATACGAATCGATTCAGCAACAACAATGCCTGAGAGAGCAATGACGGCGATTTCTGTGGTACCACCACCGATATCAACCACCATGTTACCCATTGGTTCATGCACATCAATACCAACACCAATGGCCGCTGCCATTGGTTCGGCAATAAGATGAACTTGTTTAGCACCTGCATGCTCAGCAGAGTCTCGAACAGCACGCTTTTCAACTTCAGTGATTCCTGATGGTACGCAGATAACCATGCGCTTTGCCTGCGACATCGTAGTCGAAGACTTGTTGATGAATGCGCGCAGCATACCTTCAGCAATTTCAAAATCAGCGATCACACCATCCTTCAACGGTCGTATCGTTTTGATATCTCGGTGTGTCTTACCAACCATCTTTTCGGCATCGTAGCCGATGGCGATGATATTCTTTGTCGTACGATCAAATGCAACGATCGAAGGCTCGTTGAGAACAATCCCCTTGCCTTTTTGCCAGATAAGGGTGTTAGCCGTTCCGAGGTCGATGCCAACGTCGTTTGAGAAAAATCGGAAACTCTTCATGTGCGAAGTTACGAACTCCACCTGTCGTTTTTTTGGCAGATTGCCGCCATGAACAGAATTGAACGCGCCAAGCGTCTGGGACGTCTAGCAGCCCCCTTGGCAACCTCTCAGGTAAGCGACATGATCACGGTGGCTGCCGATACCGTAATGGTTGGAGCACTGGGTACAACGGCACTGGCAGCGGTCTCATTGTCAGCATCAAGTGCTACAATTCTCATGCTCTTTGGGATTGGCTATAACGTGGCCATCACTCCCCTGGTGGCATCAGCATGGGGCAAGGCCGACCTGGAAGGGGCACGTTCAGCGCTCCAAGCGGGAGCGCGCATCTCTGTGATCGCTGCCTTAGTCCTGGTGGCCAGCATGTTGGCTGTAAGTCCGTTCTTATCGGTCCTAGGAGCTCCGGCCGATGTCACAGAGGCCGCGATTCCCTACTTCCGCTGGTATGTAGGCAGCTTTCTGTTCCGCTTGCTCTTCGGGATCTTTAAACAAACATCAGAGGCAATTGGGAACACCAAACTGCCGATGTTGATTGCACTGACGACAAACCTGCTGAACATTTTTTGCAACTGGTTGCTGATCTGGGGCATCGGCGGACTGCCCGCCATGGGTGTTGAAGGTGCAGGGTTGGCAACGTTCATCTCCCGAGTGGTTGGACTGGTGATTGCCTGGTACCTCTGGAAATCCTTAGACGGCTTCCGCCTCTTGCGTGAGGCACGATCAATGCGTGAGCAGGTGTCGTCTGCTGCACGTAAGATCTGGAGATCGGGCACTGCTATCGGTGCACAGATCACGATGGAGGTTGTAGCCTTTTCGGCGGGTGGCATCATGATCGGCTGGATCGGTGCTACTGAGCTTGCCTCACATCAGATTGCACTCAACATTGGGTCGATAACATTTATGGTTGCCCTAGCTGGCGGCTCTGCTGCAACGGTCACCGTTGCTCAAGCTCGCGGCCGCAGCGATTGGACAGAAGTACGCGCCGAGGCCTTTACCGCCATAGTGTTTGTGACAATGTTTGAGCTGGTTACTGCTCTGGGTATCATTCTCATGAGAGGAATCTTGCCCGCCATCTACATCGACGACCCATCTGTGATAGCTCTTGCTGGAATTCTGCTCATCTATGTCGCTGCGTTTCAGCTGTTTGATGGCGTACAAGCCGTTGGGTTGGGAATCCTGCGTGGACTTGACGATACAAAGATCCCGACGCTTATCGCCTTCTGTTCATACACACTTGTAGCCCTGCCATTGAGCTATGTTCTGAGCACTCAAACGAGCCTGCGCGAGCAAGGTGTCTGGATTGGCTATGTTGTTGCTTTGGTCCTTGCCAGCATCAGCTATGTGATACGAATACATCAGCAAACGAAAAAGGGGCAGGTGTCGTAACACCTGCCCCTTTGGGAT
>CANGZU010000088.1 GCA_947458785.1 Ignavibacteria bacterium | reverse complement strand
CCAGCCGTATCAAAAGTGGTATCTGTTCAACTATCCGGTGCAGCAGCCTAACACCACATCTCATAGCAACTGAGGACTAACCATGAAGTACATCATCATCGCTCTCACACTTGCCAGCATGGTCTGTGCAAGCCCCCTGCAGGCCCAAGAACAGACGCAAGAGGCCATCACACTTACTGAGACGGTACCAACAACCTTTGGCAAGGTCTGGCGCGCTGTAAAGCGATCCATGGAGGAGGTCTCATGTCCGAAGACACAGGTAGAAAAGAGAATCGAGCCCATGGAAGACGGTGGACTCTACAAGGGACAGTATTTCTCTGAGTTCTGCGTTTTAGCACAAGGCGCAGACAGCACCAAAGATGTCATCAAGCGCTTCTCTGAGATCCCGCGCATTCGCGGCGGTATCTGGACCACCTTCCGCATTCAGTACAAGTTCAACCTGAAAGAGGAAGAGGGCAATAAGACAAAAATCATCCTGCGTGCTCAGTGCTCTGGATACGAAGAATTCATCACCCAGGAGACGCACTTCTGGAATTCAAACGGAATTCTTGAACGCGAAATGATGGCGCGTTTGCTAGCGAACATCAAGAAAGAAATGGACGGCGCTACGCAGGAGTAATGTCATACTCGGCGACCTTGATATCAAAGGTCGCATCTGCAGGGTAGTGCTTTGACGTCTCGGGGTTAATGGCTTCCACAACGCGAACAGTTGCCCAGCAACCACCGTGAAACTTGACAACTTCGGCGCGGTACAAATCAGTGCCTCGCAGGGCTACAGTATAGTGCGTGCCGGGCTGGAACTCTTCGAGAGGGACCTTGTCGTGTTGGATCTTCATGGGTTCTTCGTGCAAAGCTGTGTGTGGAGATGGTCGAGAACGGCCGCAACTACTTCGTTGTCTACAACAAGAGACGCAGCTTGATCGGTAGTGTCGGCATCAACGTGTTGAATGGCCAAATCGTGGATGGTTGCTGGAAGACTGGCTACAGCTTGCAACCATGAGCGCAGACTTGCAAACATTGCTGTTACCGTTGTGTGATTAGACTCTGGCTGAGCGAAGAGCACTGGGATGCCGTCTTGCTGCTGTGCATCAATAATCGTGGAATCACCCGCGGGGTTGCTGGCAGAGGCAATGCGAATCGGAATGCCAGCCTGCTCGGCAGGACTGATCATCGTTGGATAGATAAGCTTCAGTCCCTTCATGGCGGCTTGACGCGCTTGTGCGTACGACAGATGCGCACGCACACGGGTGGTGGTTGCATACCGCGGGTCGATGCTGCGAACTCCTTCGACATCTGTCCAGATGACAACCTCTGAGGCACCAAGCGAGGCAGCAAACAACGTAGCTGACAGATTCGATGACTCTTTGCCCATCGTCGTTGTGCTCCCATCTTCCGTCTGGCCCACGAAACCCTGTGTTACCACGACGCCGTTGTTGGAGCTTCGTACATGATTCTGCATATCCCGCACCCGAACGGTCGTCTTCTCGAAAAGGGGCTCGGCAGAACCATAGGCAGAGGTTGTGACGACAATGTCGCGGGCATCGATCTCTGTGACGTCCAATCCAGCCCCCTCTAAGGCGGCTGCCGCGATGATACGCGATAGATCCTCGCCATAGGCCATGACACGATCTAACGTGCGGTCTGAGAGCTGCCGCGCAATACCAACGCTGCGGATCACCGATCGGGCTTGGTGCATGACGTCGTGAAGGCGCGTTGTTGTTGACTTGGCTCCTAAACCCTGTGCCAACAGCTCACTGGCCAGCGCGCAATGGAAGGCTTCAATCCGCTCGAGAATCCGCAGCGCTTGTTCTGTGTCTGCTGTTGCAGCAAGCCCCGCTGCATTCGCCAATTCTCGTGTTGTGCGCCCTAATGCGCTTACAACCACCACGACGGGCTTACGCAGCTCGTTGCGGACGATCGACACCATGTTTTCGATTCCCGCTGCGTGCTGTAGCACCGCGCCGCCAAACTTCATAACCACCATAGAACGCAAATCTACATCCCGTTTGGAGACATTTCACACCAGGTACTTGCACAGTATCTGCCGACTCCGTAGTTTTGCGATTCACATTTACACGATCAATTCACCCTCAAGTACATTGAGGCCACTATGGCTAAGCAGCAAACGTTCGGCGACAAGGGAAAAAAGAAGGCTGGCGACACCAAGATCAGCGTCAAGGTCATCAAGGCGTTTCGCTCTGAAAAGGGTACTATTAAGTACATGGAGCGTTTCGTCAAGGTAGACGATGTTGGTCAAATCGAAAAGATGGACTTCTCAAGGTAACAGAATATGAAAAAGGGCATCCATCCCGCATACAAGACCATCGATATCGTTATGACCGATGGCAGCACCTATAAGACACGTTCTTGCTACAAGGGCGATCGTATGGTGTTGGAAATCGACTCAAAGTCGCATCCATTCTACACAGGTCGTCAAATGCTTGTTGACACAGCCGGCCGTGTAGATCGTTTCAAGAAGCGCATGGAAAAGACAAAGGCCGTGCGTGATGCTAAGGCATCGGGTAAGTAAGGTTAAGGAGTTTATCTCGTGGCTATTCCATCAGCACCAAATCCAAATACGATCAATTCGCCATTCCGTCAAAAGCGGAATCAGCCGAAGAAGCGTACCAATCCACTCAAGAAGTCGCGCATGATCGATTATCTCGATCCGAAGTTCTTGAGCCGTTTCACGAATGACCAGGGCAAGATCCTGCCTCGCCGCATTACAGGAGTTACAGCTCTTCAGCAGCGTCGCCTTGCACGTGCCATCAAGTATGCACGTCATCTTGCACTCCTGCCGTTCGTAGCGCAGGATACACGTTAAACAAGTCATTGTCCCCAGCGGATGCGCTTGCGCATGCACTGGGTTACACTGGGGCGTCGCCAAGCGGTAAGGCAGCGGGTTTTGGTTCCGCCATGCGTAGGTTCGAATCCTGCCGCCCCAGCACACGATCACAAGCTGGGATTCTACGTGAACTCGGAGATAAAGATCGTAGCGGGTCGATCAAACCCAGAGATTGCTCTGAAGATCGCTCGAGCTACGCATCGGGAACTATCGGAAGTTACTATTCGCAACTTCAGCGACGGTGAGATCTGGGTCAAGTATGAGGAAAATGTTCGTGGCGTAGACCTCTACATCGTGCAGTCAACGGTTGCTCCATCAGACAACCTTATGGAACTGCTGATGCTGATCGACGCTGCAAAGCGGGCTTCGGCTCGTCGCATCACAGCCGTGATCCCGTACTTTGGATATGCGAGACAAGACAGAAAGGATCAGCCACGTGTTGCGATAACAGCAAAGCTCGTGGCGAATCTTCTTGTTGAGGCCGGAGCAAATCGTGTTGTCACGATGGACCTTCACACTCCTCAGCTACAAGGTTTTTTCGACATTCCGCTTGACCACTTGTATGCGTCATCGGTGTCGGTGAAGATCCTCACAGCACTGCAGCTCGATAACGTGGCTGTTGCCGCACCGGATGTCGGTGGCGTCAAGACCGCGCGAGCCTATGCAAAGATGCTTGGCGATGCCGACCTTGTAGTTGTGGATAAGCGCAGGCCGAAACACAACGTAGCTCAGGTGATGAATATCATTGGTGAGGTGCAAGGCAAGAACATCGTGATCGTTGACGACCTCATCGATACAGGCAGCACCTTTGTTCAGTGTGTCGAGGCCCTGAAGCGACAGGGGGCTAATCAGATCATTGGTGTTTGCACACATCCGGTGTTCTCAGGCTCGGCAGTTCAGAAGCTTGTCGAATGTGAAGCGCTCACGAAGTTGTATGTAACAGATACAGTTCCGCTTCGAGAGACTCACAGTAAAATTGAAGTCATTAGCGTGGCGCCGCTGTTTGCAGAGGCAATCATTCGGACCCACGAAAATCAGTCGATCAGTTCCTTGTTCGATACGAACCAGGTCTGATACACAAGTCGGTAATAAAATTCGTTAGGATGAAGGTATGAGCCAGATTGTTCTTCAAGCCGATTCACGCGTTCCAGGGCAGAGCGTTGCAAAGCTGCTCCGTTCAAACGAGCGTGTTCCAGGTGTGTACTATGCAAAAGGACAAGATCCTGTGCACTTTTCCGTTCCGTATCTGGCTCTCCGTCCGGTAGTCCACACTGCTAAGGCAAAGACGGTAAAGCTTGAAGTGGATGGTAAAGACATGCTCTGCATCCTGAAGGATGTAACGTTTGACCCACTCACAGACAAGATCTTGCACGTGGATATGCTCGGCGTCAAGCCAGGCCAAGTCATACAGGTCAAGATTCCTCTACACGTCACTGGTCTTGCTCAGGGCGTTCGTGAGGGCGGCACCCTAGAGCACGTTCTCCACAAGGCCAATGTGAAGGTCGACCCTACACAAATGCCTGAAGTGATCGAGATCGATGTCACGAGCCTTCTTCGCGGCGCAGCAATTCATGTCTCAGATCTCAATGTTCCTGGCGTTGAGTTTCTTGATCGCCCAACAGCCATCGTTGTCGCGTGCCACGCACCGAAGGTAGTTGAAAAGGTAGAAGTGACGGAGACGAAGAAGAAGGGTAAGAAGTAGGAAGCTAGTTTGTAATTACGAATTACGAATTACGAATTACGAATTACGAATTACGAATCGGCTGTCGCTAGAGCACAACTCTAAACACAAACAAAGCGCATTCATCGGTAACGGTGGATGCGCTTTCTTCATGAGTGCATGGTGGTCAAAGTAGGCGGGTTGCGAGGGGTAGAAGTTGGTGTGCCATTCGAGACTTGAGCTCTTTGAGCTTTGATTGTCGGGCTGCTTCCGTCGTCAGCTTCTCAAGCTTGCGCAGCTGTTGAAGCACCTTCATGATTTGTGTTTTCAGTTCATTACCTGCGGAACCACTATGCTCTTCAGTTCCAATCAAGATCATTGAGTGTTCCAGTGATGCAATGACACCCAGCACGTCATTTTCATTTAGCGCATGTATTGCCTCAATAACTGCAGAGTGTGTAACCCATAGGTCACGCTGTTTTCTGCGTCTACTGTAGGTTAGAAACAATTGGTTATTGCCTGAAGCTACTGCGGCATATCCTGTGCAGTTCAAGAGACTGCGTTGAACATCGATACGCTGCCTACGAAATCTGGGATGCGTCACGGCATCCATTGTAAGCTGTACACTGAGCTTGATGTTGTTACTGCGCAGTGCTTTCACGCTCAATGACTTCATAAGTTGAAACCAACGGTCTGTGCCAGCTTTTGTGAGCTTGATGAGCTGCCTCGAATACGTTGTAAACCCCTTCTGGTGATCAAAGTATTCACAGATAACGATCTGTTGAAGCAGCCAGTCACGCTGATGGGCATCGTCCCAGAGATCCAGCGCCTTGCATGCATCCACGTATGCACTCAGCCAAGTATCGGCAAGCACTTTATCCGACTCAATTTGCGCTACCGCGGTCGCCAAGGTGCAACCTGTAACAACGAGCACCGGATCACACGTTGTAAAGTCAATGCTGCGAAGCACACCCAGTGCTTTCTTGGCGACGCGTTGAAGCCCCTTGGGCCGCTTGTACTTTCTCTGGTTCTCCAAAATGAGATGACGAAAGCTCTCGTCAATTGCAATGATGGTGTTGTAGACAGATAAACTTCGATCCAACTCTTTACTGTAGCGATTATAGTCAGCCCCAGATGCATCATGAGCTGCGATCGAAACCAACATCCGCAGGGCAAACAGGCGGATCTCATACATGTCGGGTGGAACAGCAGTTCGTGCTACAACCTGCAGCTTGTGTTTAGCAAGCGACATGGAGCTATATCGACGCGCCATCGCAGCCGTTGCGGCATGCGTAAATGCGTCTCGAGTTACTTCAACACGGCGGCTAACACTGGATGATGGCCGATTTGCAAGTATGACGTTGTCCAACTTTTCGAGTAATCGTGACTTCGCACGTCGAACAGAATCGGACTTACGTGCTGTATCTCCACTGCCAAGATTTGGACTGCGCGTACCTTCAATCAAACTCGTGAGGTATTCCTGCTCCTCATATGTGGTTGATAGAGCAAGTGTACGTTGCAACTGCGTACCTCCACCGTAGAGGCTTTGCAGCAAGTAGATATACTCTTGAAGTTTACGATCTATCATTGTTCGTACTCTTAAGTGGTCAAAAACACTGTCCAAAAATCGCTAATTCGCGACAGAAGAACGAGGCAGCTCCTTCGCAGAATTGAAACAACAATTTGTTTCATTCTTCCAAGAAGGTGGCATCATGCCAGAATTCCTCATTATCCTCTTGATCTGGTTGGGCTTACTAGACCCAACAGCAACATACAGCGTAGGCCAGGTACAGTCTATCGCTACAAACAACGCCACGTGGATTGAGCAGGTATCTCCAACGGTAGATACGACGTTAGCGTCATGGCAAGCTGCCAGAGAGCTGCAACGTGAGATAAACATTGTTGACCCAAGTCAACAATAATCACTTCTCGATCCAGCGTCCGTCGGTTCGGATGATATCGATCAATGCATTTACTGCACCGGCAGATGGGATGTTGCGCTGCACGATCTCTTGTCCGCGATAGAGTGTAATGCGGTCTGGACCTGAGCCAACATAGCCGTAATCGGCGTCGGCCATTTCGCCTGGACCATTCACAATGCAGCCCATGATTCCGATCTTGACACCCTTGAGGTGATCGGTTTGGGCACGGATCATGGAGGTCGTTTCCTGTAGGTCGAACAGCGTGCGCCCGCATGATGGACAACTGATATACTCGGTCTTCGTCATGCGCGTGCGCGCGGCCTGCAGAATGCCAAAGGCTAGGCGCACAGATGCGTCAAATTGAGCTTGGCCATTGACTTGCACGTCAAGTAGCACCCCATCGCCATATCCTTCAACGAGGAGGCCGCCGATATCTGTGGCGGCATAGAGAGATGCTACATCAAGGGAGGGGGCTGATAGCCCCTTTCGAAGAATAACAGGACATGACACCTCGCGCGCCGCAAGCACGTCGAGCGCGCTGCGCATGTCGCGGAAGTATGATTGATGGTGGCTTGTCAGGCATAGAACAACAGTTACATCATCATGCAGTCGTATGAGTAACTCGTGGTTATCAAGCTCATCGGTCGTGCAGGCAACAACGTTCATGACGGTGTGGCGCTGGGATGCATTGAGATACTCCTGCACGCTCATCATTGGTGCGCAGAAGAACTGGTCGTCATGAGATAGCCACGTTGCGTGGTCAAGCAACTGACGTGTCCCAGCTGGCGCCATAAATGGCAGGGGGCTTGCACCCATGTACAAAAACTCGGCAGCTTGATCTGTTGTGGCCCACTTGTCTGTTACAGGATCATAGATGTGACCCAAGGCAGTGAGCTGTTCCTTCTCCGTGATAGACGCATGGGATACGTCCGCAACAACGCGAGGTACGTTCTCGCCGCCAACGATTGCTGCGTGACGCGTATGATAGCGGTGATAGGCATAGGGCGATCTCATGCATACCTCCGCGCAAGTGCTTGTGCTACGGGGATCTCAGCTTCGGGCTCTTCCGTGAGCGAGACGCGAATGGTATCACCCAAGCCATCTTCGAGTAGGGTACCAATACCAAGTGCGCTCTTCACGCGACCATCTTCGCCGTCGCCTGCTTCCGTAACACCAAGGTGCAACGGATAGGCCTTAAGCCCTTCTTGCTTGAGACGAGCAACGAGCAGACGGTACGCGTGGATCATCACGAGTGGATTACTTGACTTCATCGAGAGTACAATGTTGTAGTAGCCCTCGTCTTCGGCAATGCGCAAGAACTCCAAGGCCGACTCGACCATGCCATCTGGATTGTCGCCATAGCGGCTCATAATACGGTCAGAGAGCGAGCCATGATTAGTTCCAATGCGCAGTGCTGTACCGTATTCTTTGCAGATGTTGATCAGTGGAACAAAGCGCGCACGAATTCGGTCGAGCTCTTCCTGATACTCAGCGTCGGTGTACTCGATGATATTGAACTGCTTTTTATCGACGTAATTACCCGGATTGATACGAACCTTTTCGACCACACGAGCCGCGATCTCGGCCGCATTCGGCGTGTAGTGAATGTCGGCAACAAGTGGTGTTGTATAGCCCCGTTCGCGCAGACCCTTGCGGATCTCTTCGAGATTCTTTGCCTCGCGCATGGAGGGGGCTGTGACACGTACAAGCTCGCAGCCGGCATCGATCATGCGAATCGATTGATCGATTGTGCCCTGCGTGTCCATGGT
>CANGZU010000087.1 GCA_947458785.1 Ignavibacteria bacterium | reverse complement strand
CGCTTCCTGATCGTGGCGTGCTGTTCCGTGCTTCTTCTCTGGAAGAGAAGTGGGACATCGCGATCGACGACCGCGTGATCACCTTTGCCCGCAGTTGGACAGGTGAGCCTGTGTACTTGTGCGATGTATCAGAAGACGGCGAGAGCTATACCGTCCGCACGGTTGTGGTAAGCGACGACATCATCGACCCGGCCGACGAAGGATATCACGTTCACGTTGTGAACTTCCTTCTCTGGAGTCACGTCTTCGACGTAGTCTACCCGCACCCATTGCCCCTTACCATGGCCTCCGACGAAGACGAGATCCTTATGCACTCGTTCTCCGCCTATGGCCGCCGCGGCTGGTTCGCCACACTCGATCGGTTTGGGTAAGAGACGAGTATATCAGGAGTCACCAACAATGAGAAAGCGGATGCACACCATTGGCGAGCATCCGCTTTGTTGTTTGATTCGTTTTCTGGAGACCCGCATTCGCGAGCATGACCTATTTCCAGCAATTAGTCATTAGTCATTAGTCATTAGTCATTAGTCATTGGTAATTGGTCATTGGTAATTGGTCATTTGTAATTGGTAATCACCCTTTCATCGCCTTCACAACATGTTCATCGACGCTGTCGGCGAACTGCTTGAAATTCTCTTCGAAGAGTTCAACGAGGTGTTGTGCTTGTTTGTCGTAGGCTGCTGTGTCTGCCCAGGTGTTGCGTGGGTTGAGCACTTCTGCAGGAACGTCTGGGCATGATGTTGGGATGCTGAGGTTGAAGAACGAGTCCTTCACAAACTCAACATTGTTGAGGTCGCCATTGAGCGCTGCGCGCAGCATGGCACGTGTGTGCTTGATCTTCATGCGGCTGCCAACGCCGTACGGACCGCCGCTCCAGCCTGTGTTGACAAGCCATACGGTAGAGCCGTGCGTGTTGATCTTATCGCGCAGCAGGTTTGCATACACGCTTGGATGATGCACCATGAACGGGGCTCCGAAGCATGTAGAGAATGTTGCTGATGGTTCCTTCACGCCTGCCTCTGTGCCGGCGACTTTTGCTGTGTAACCAGAGAGGAAGTGATACATCGCCTGCTCTGGTGTGAGCTTGGCGATTGGCGGCATAACGCCGAATGCATCAGCTGTGAGAAAGACAACGTTCTTTGGGTGTCCGCCACGGTTGTCTGGTGAGATATTCGGAATGTGCTCGCGTGTGTATGATGCACGTGTGTTTTCTGTGTGCACTTGCGAATCGAGATCGATTACGCGTGTTTCTTCGTCGATGTCGACGTTCTCAAGGATCGTACCGAAGGTGCGTGTAAGACCGTAGATGATCGGCTCTGCTTCTGCATTCAGGTTGATCACCTTGGCGTAACAG
Source organism: Ignavibacteria bacterium (assembly GCA_947458785.1). Lineage (GTDB taxonomy): Bacteria > Bacteroidota > Ignavibacteria > Kapaibacteriales > Kapaibacteriaceae > UBA10438. The sequence continues at coordinate 7,007 of CANGZU010000087.1, read as the reverse complement.
CCCCCTTCATAATTGAACACGCCATCATTGCTCCAGCCGTGCTCGTCGTCGCCGATGAGCGCGCGCTCTGGGTCTGTTGAGAGCGTTGTCTTGCCTGTACCGGAAAGACCAAAGAACAGTGCGGTGTCTCCATCCTTGCCGATGTTGGCCGAGCAGTGCATTGACATCACGCCGAGCTTTGGCATCAGGTAGTTCAGAACGGTAAAGATCGACTTCTTGTTCTCGCCCGCATAGCTGGTTCCACCGATGAGAACAAGCTTTTGCTTGAAGCTCAGCATGATGAATACTTCGCTCAGTGTTCCATCGATCTCTGGGATTGACTTAAACCCAGGGACTGTGACGACTGTGAAGCCGGGAAGGAAATTCTCGAGTTCTTCTTCCGAAGCCTTGATGAACATGTTCTGCACGAACAGCGAATGATAGGCTTCTTCCTGGATAAAGCGCACAGGCAGCTTGTATGTTGGATCTGCGCCTGCGATCAGGTCTTGCACGTAGACGTCACGTCCTTGCAGGTAGGCAAACACACGCGTCTTAAGTGCGTTGAACTTGTCCTCTGCAAAAGGTTTGTTAACCTTGCCCCACCACACGTCGCCCTTGGTGTCGTCTTCTTCAACCACAAACTTGTCGTTCGCCCGGCGTCCGGTGTACGGCACAGAGTTTACGCACAGCGCGCCGTGCTCCGAGAGGATTCCTTCTTCATAGCTCAGAGCGTGCTCAACAAGCTCAGGTGCAGTGAGGTTGTAGTGTATGTCGCCAAGGTTGTGCAACCCCATTCCGTGAAGTTGCTGCTCGAGGACGTTGGTGCTCATAGAACGATCTTTCTCGTAATTGTGCGTTTGTGATGTGCAGATGCACGTGCAAATATCGGGCTTTTTGATGACAGCATTTGCAGACGGTGAATATCTTCTCTCCGACGAGGTCGTAGACCACGTAGAACGCGTGATCGAAGAGCTCCGTTCCAACCAATCGGTTGTAACCCCGGCAGTTGTTGACCGTGTTCGCACACACATCTGTAAGGGGCAGGCAGAGCGCACCCGGATGCTGATCGAGCTTGCAACCGGCACGATGCGCGCAGAGCGTCTAGGAAAACGGCAGCACGGCTGGCTGTTTACGAACCAAATGGCCGAACAATCCACGCATCCGGACATTGCAGCCTACCACGCCCAAGCCTTCAGTGGACGCGAGCATGTGCTCGAGATCTGCACAGGTGCAGCCCTGGATGCACTTGCACTCTCACGTGTGGCCGCGCGTGTTACCTCGTACGAGGCCGACCCTCTCATCCACGCATGCTCGGCTGGAAATCTGCGTCGGGCAGGCGCGCTCAACGTTACGTGCCTCAACGAGCGCTGGACGGGTCAGCATGCCCCAGAAGCTGATGCCGTCTGGGCCGATCCCTCGCGCAGGGAACAACAGCAGCGCAAACGCAGCGCAGCAGAGTACGAGCCCCCTCTTGTCAGCATACCCAATACCCCTCTCGTAGGCATCAAAGTAGGTCCCGGCGATATCGTTGATGCCCCCGAATACACCTCCGAATACATCGGATTTGGCCGCGAATGCCGCGAACGCATTTTGTGGCGTGGACGCCCGGAAACAACAACAATGGTTGTGTTGCTCAATGGCTCCGGACCTTGGCCCGGAGAAACAAGGTATGCCCCAGGGCGACAGCCCGGGGCGCTAGGTAATGGCCCCGGGCCCTGGCCCGGGGAAGCGTTCATCATCGAACCACACAATGCGCTGATCGCATCAGGTCTGTTAACCCAGTTCTTCGAAGAGCACAACATGCGTCCGCTAGACCCGCGCATCGGATATGGAATAGCAGACCACGAGCCCCCTGCATCACCTTGGTATACATCGTATCGAATCTTGCACATGGAAGACGGCGCATCGGAGCGGCGCATGCAGGATCGCATCTACGAATATGGGTGGGGCGCAGACACCGTAATCAAGAAGCGCGGCTGGGATAAAGACCCCGAAGCTGTCCGCTCGCGTCTCACATTCGTCGAAGGGGGCCAACCCGGCGTGATCATCGTTGCACGGGTGGGAGAAGGCCATGTGACGGTGTATGGGGAGAAAATTCTGTAGGGGCGAGCCGGTGGCTCGCCCGCTTGCAATCACAATAACGTGAGGTCCCTCGCTGCTGGCGCAGCTCGGGATGACGCATCGCGCAATGGTTTGTGTGGTGAGGTCGACGGGCGAGCCACCGGCTCGCGCTTACAGAGCCGTTCGCTGCTCGCTGCTCGGCACTCGCTGCTCGCTACAGCCGCACTTCTCGACGAGTTCGGTGCGCAGCTGGGCGCGTTGTTCGGGCGTCATGTTGGCGCACTTCTGGGTAAGGGTTGTTTTGCGCCGGAAGGGTATTGTGTTTTTGGGGTAGTCTTCTGCGCCGTACTTAAACGAAAAAATCAGTACGTAGGAGATGGCAGAGAGTCCAATTCCTTCGAGGAGCGTGATGTCGTCGAGGTTATCGCTTAGAAGGTTCCACAGGCCCATGAAGATAGCCCCCTGAAGTAGCAACAGCCCGCCGATGCTACCGAGGTACATCATCGTGCGGGCTGTTTTCGTTGTCGTAACCGACATAAAGGGGGAAGGCTAGTCGTTGATGTTGTCGTACAACGCCTGCAGCTTCTTGCGGAGGAACAGGACGGCGTAGCGTTTGCGTGCCAGAAGAGTGTTGATGTTTACACCTGTCTCTTCGGACATCTCCCTAAACGAAATACCTTCGAATTCATTTTTGACGAAGACGTATTTCTGTTCGGCTGGCAGTTCTTCGAGGCCCTGTAGGATGGCTTCCCAGATGGTCTCGCGCACAAGGCTGTTCTCCGGGTTGTAGGAGAGGTCGCCAAGGTAGCGCTCGATCATGTCCGAGCCATCTTCGTGCTGTTCCTGCGTTCCGAGGTCGGCAAAACTGTCGGCCTTCTTCTTGCGGTACGAGTCGATGATCCTGTTACGCACGGATGTGAACACCCATGAGGCCAGGTTATCGATTGGCTTGTTGACGTCTTTCGAGGCGGCTAGAACGTTTGTGAAGACGTCCTGTAGAATGTCTTCCGCATCCTCTTGGTTGCGGACCCGTTGGCGAATAAAGCCAAGGTACTTGTTCCGATCTGTGCGGAACAGTTGTTCGATTTGCAGTGCGAGATCCATGGCACTACCTCCTGATGTGGTGATTTCAGAATTAAACTGACCCTGGCGAGGTGTGATACCCGTCTTGCGACGGAAGTCTGCGGTTCTCATGGCAACTCCTGCTAGTTGTGTTAGCAAAACTGTCATATTGACAGTCAATCTGTTAAAACGACGTAGCAGTTATGCCATTCTGTCCCGGATCAGTGAAATACTCAGCTTTTAAGAGGTAGTGGAATTTCTATGCCAAACTTTCTCGTGTTGGAAGTTGCTCGCTCATAGCCGGCATCGGCGTGACGCAAAATGCCCATTAATGGATCATAAGTCAATACCCGTGCCAACTTTTCTTCTGCCATCTGGGTTCCGTCAGCTACAACTACCATTCCAGCGTGTAGTGAAAGCCCCATACCAACCCCCCCGCCATGGTGGAGGGAAACCCACGTTGCACCGCCTACTGCGTTGAGCGCGAAGTTCAGATGCACCCAGTCTGCTACTGCGTCAGACCCGTCGATCATGGCCTCGGTTTCACGGTGCGGAGATGCAACACTGCCGCAATCGAGGTGGTCGCGGCCGATCACGATTGGAGCAGATACTTTTCCTGTACGAACAAGGTCGTTAAATAGTTTACCGGCCGCCGCTCGTTCACCATATCCAAGCCAACAAATACGCGCCGGCAAGCCCTGATAGCCGATGTGGTCTTGTGCTTCCTTGATCCACATGTGCAGGTGGTGGTTCTCAGGGAAGAGGTTCATGATCGCTTCGTCGGTAACGCGGATGTCCTCGGGGTCGCCGGAGAGGGCAACCCATCGGAACGGACCCTTTCCGTCGCAGAAGAGCTCACGAACAAACGCCGGTACAAATCCTGGGAAGTCGAATGCGTTGGCAACGCCTGCATGGTCGCGCGCAATGCCGCGAATGTTGTTGCCGTAATCAAAGGTGATCGCTCCGCGCTTCTGGAACTCGAGCATTGCCTGCACGTGCTCACCAATACTAGCGTAGGATTTCTCGAGATACGTTGCCGGATCTGAGATGCGGAGTGCATCTGCTTCAGCCTTGGTAAGCCCAGCTGGATAGTATCCATTGAGCGGGTCGTGCGCCGATGTCTGATCGGTTACAACATCCGGAATGATGCCGCGCTTGAGCAGCTCCGGCAGGATCTCTGCCGCATTGCCTACGAGTCCGACGGAGATGGCTTCTTTCTTGTCTTGATACTCCCGAATCACCTGAAGCGCTTCGTCAAGGCTGCTCATCTTCCGATCGCAATAGCCGTCGCGAATGCGCTTGTCAATGCGCTCTTCATCGATCTCGATACACAGCGCAGCGGCTCCCGCGATAGTAGCGGCAAGGGGCTGAGCACCACCCATACCACCGAGTCCGGCGGTAAGCAGGAAGCGTCCGTTCAGTGTACCACCAAAGTGCTGACGTGCACATTCGGCGAACGTCTCGTATGTGCCCTGCACGATACCCTGCGTGCCGATGTAGATCCACGAACCAGCGGTCATCTGACCGTACATCATAAGTCCCATGGCATCGAGTCTGCGAAACTCATCCCATGTAGCCCACTTCGGAACCAAGTTTGAGTTGGCAATGATCACGCGCGGCGCAAGATCGTGCGTCTTGACAACGCCAACGGGCTTGCCGCTCTGTACGAGCAGCGTTTCGTCGGTATCCATGTCTCGCAGAGACGACAGAATAGCATCAAATGCCTCCCAATTCCGGGCCGCCTTGCCGAGTCCACCATAGACGATAAGCTCATCGGGCTTCTCTGCATTCTGCGGATCCAGATTGTTCTGAATCATTCGATATGCGGCCTCGATCTGCCAATTCTTACACGTGAGTTGCGAACCAGTTGGGGCTTTGATGATGCGTGACATAGGAGCGAAGATAAGTAGCGAGCAGCGAGCAGCGAACAGCGAACAGCGAGCACTCTTCTCGTGGAAGCAAGGAGTTAAGGTAACGGAAACACGCACATGAGTTGCGGTAGTTCCGTGCTGCTCGCTACATCTTCTTCCCGTCCACCCAATCAACTACAGGATAATACTCGCCCATTACGGCGCGGGCTTCTTGCGGAGACGAGCCCTTGACGACGTTGTCGACTGACTGATTGAATGATTCGCTGGGCAGTAGGTTGCGCAGCACGAGTCCAATGTTGTCGTATTTGCCGATGTTCTCGTTATCTGTCCAGTTCACCCAGTTGATGAGTGCGTTACGTGCATCGGTAGGGTCATTCCACCATGTTGGACGGTCCTCGATCTTGCTTACGATAATGGTGTAGTATCCATCGCCATCAAGCTTGATGTCGGCATCCTGCACGCCCCCTCCAATAACAGCTGGATAGGGGTACTTGTCCTTGTTGACAACGAAGCTCCAATAGCGCATGTCGTACCCTGATGCTCCCGGTGCTACAACATCGCCTGTTCGGATATCGTAGGGGGCTTGCATGGTCTTTGGTGTGCGCGGCATCTTACCGCGAATACGGATCATGCGATCTGCGCGTGTGCTGTCGTATGATGCTTCGGCATAGAGATAACGGTTTGCGGAATTGAGGTAGGCAAACACGGTTGTTTGGGATCTGACAAACGCCGGACCGTTTTCCTGAAAACCGATTGGCGGGAGGTCGATGATTGATGGCAGCGTCTTTGATGCAGCCACCTGACGCACGAGTTCGGAGCATTGAGCAATAACAGCTTCTTTGCCGCTAGCATCCACATGCGTAATGGTTGGCAGGTCTACTCCGCCTCTGCCGGGCGAGTTGATCTCGAGTGGGAAGCCATCTACGGGTAGGTAGTAGCGCAATATCAATGCACCTCGTGTTCCGTATGGCTTTTGTCCGCCAGGCCGTGGATATGCGGCCATCACGTTATCACCTAGCGGCATAGCTGGGTCTGCATCGGCGCTTACGACTATGCTCCATCTGCCTGGTTTCCCATCCTGACCAATGGTTGGGTTCGCGTTGCGCACATAAGGGTTTGCCGAACCGGCCATTGGTGCGATGTCTGCGTCGTTTAACCCCGAAACAGTAGCTCCAGCAGGAATTGCTGATAGACTGCCAAGCGCTGGCAGGTCCTTCGCAGTATACGTTTGCAGGTTAAAGAACCGCGTCCACTGCATCTTGCCATCCATCATGGCACCGGGGAACTCTCCATCGATGCGCAAATGCTCGCCTTTGCCCAGATTGTAGGCATAGATCCAATAGACCGTGCCGGTATTGGGCAGTGCCCAATTGGCATACGCGAGGTTACTCTTGATTTGCCAACCGCATTCGGGCACTTGATTTTCTTCTTCTTTGGGGTCGTCAATAGGCGGCGTTACCGAGCTCTCGCTACAGCTTGTGATGATAAGGGCAATAGTGAACGCATACAGAATGTGCTTCATGGAGGGGGCTCGGTGTAAAAGGTATGAACGCAAACTAACCCGTAACTCTGCTCGCTGTTCGCTGCTCGCTGTTCGCTGCTTATCATTCCGTTTCTACATTGTATAACTGTCACGTTTTGACCCTATGAAAGCACGTATACAGAAATGGGGAAACAGTATGGCAATCGGAATACCAAAAGTGGTGCTCGAAGAGTTGGGGTGTGCGCCTGAGCAGGAGGTAGAGATGCTTCTTTTAGAGGGCGAGTTGCGCATTCGACCTATTGCAACAGCTCCGAAGTATGAGCTGGAGCAGCTTGTACATGCTATCACGGCAAAGAACCGTCATGCGTTGCTGGATGATGATGCCCCAATGGGTAAGGAGGTCTGGTAGGTATGGCGGTGTACAACCGAGCATCAGGCTTAGTGCTCGTGTGCCCCATAACCAGCAAGAGCAAGGGTTACCCTTTCGAGGTCGCGATATCTGCCAACGAGGGTATCGCTGGCGTTGCGTTGGTTGATCAGGTGCGCTGCAT
>CANGZU010000086.1 GCA_947458785.1 Ignavibacteria bacterium | reverse complement strand
TCGCAGCAGAGCCAAAGAACGAGAGTTCGATGTCGATGTCGACGGCGTTATCGCGCAGGGTTATTGTGCCGCGTCCCATTTTACCTGATGCATGGAGCACGTTCCCATCCCAGTGGTGCGTGTCGAGCAGGAGCGATAGTTCGGGTCTGCTTAGAACCTTGCCATCGATGAGAAGCCTCATCTCCATTGCGGTCTTGGTTGTTTCGATTGTCTGCTTGATCGATGCCATGATTGGGTAGGGGGCTTGTGATACTATTGGATGACCACGCTGGACGTTCCGCGGAGCGTTCCATTGCTTGTCGTTGCCAGCACAGCATAGCGTCCAGCGGCAAGGCTTGAGACATCCAGTGTGAACGGCGTGGCCGAGCCTGTCTGCGCCGGCACGATGAGCACTGTGCTTCCTTGCACATCAACAAGTGAGATGTACTTCACGTCGGTGAGCTCCGCACCAAGTTGCACCGTAACTGTGCCGTCAACGGCTGGCTGCGGTGCCACGGTGATATTGCCAGAATGGGGCAGTTCTTGTTCGTTCACAGATGTTGTTTCAAACACGAGTGGACGATTCACGGAGACGTTTTCGGGATGTGTGCTGTCGCGATTGTCACATGGTAGCAGCTCGTTGCGATAGTATTGCGTAAGCACATGATACTCGCCAGTATTGCACTCGCCGGTCTCGTTGTACACGACGAGGTCGCCGAAGATCCGTACGGTTCCGCCGAGCTTGTAGTTAAACACCTGCGAGCAGCCGCCCAGAAGTGCCTTGCCGCCGATGCGGTTATTCTGCGCAAAGCACTGATCCTTGATCACAGCGCTGTCGGTAAGTGTTCCGCCTAGGACAAAGGCATTGTCTGTTACGCGAGCTTTGCCCGAGATGATGGCGTCCTGCACGTATGCATGTCCGTCGATGCGTGCGTTGCCTGTGATGGTGCTTGCTCCGGCAACGATAGCGCGGGGTCCGACGTAGACGCTCGCGTCAACCTTTGAGCGGTCGTCTATCCAGCCCCCTCCGTTTGGATGACGTTTCCCTGGGGCTTTGCGGAGTTGCGGGCGCACCAGCTCGGGATTTTGGTAGCCCTCTGGCAGGGCATTCGTAAGGCGCACTTCATACGGATAGTGATACCGCTTTGGATTGCCGTTCCATGTGTTGTTTACGGCAGGGTTGGCATGCATGCTGTCTGTTGGTGCGCCCAGGACAACGAGGTACAGTTTTGCATCGTCAGACGTTAGTGTGATGTCGATGGTCTTGCGTGGATCTGCATGCAATGTTCCTCGACGGTTCTCTGTGCCATCGGCGCGCTCGGTCACAAAGCCATAGCGCCACCCGGCGTGGTCGTTGACTTCGGTATGACCAATAAACTGAACCACAACGGGCTTTGTGCGGTCGTCCACATACAGCGGCACAACATTGTAGCCATAGTCCTGCGGCGCATTGTACGGGTCGGAGTAATACCGACGCTGGTTGGTGTCGATTGCGCGGAGTACATCATACGTACGCTGCGCGAAGATGCGTCCCCAGTCTGCATTGAGCCTGTCCCTGCGCGAGTTGCGCAAGTAGGAGCCCCATGACTTCATGGGGTAGTTCCACGTAACGGCATTGCAGGCATAGTCGAACATATAGTCGTTGAACTCCGACTGCGTCATCTTCGTTAGCCTGCGAAGCGTCTGCAAGGGATACTCAAGGGGCTTCCATTCCGTCCACAAGCGGCTGACCATGTCGAGCCCCTTTGTTGAATGAATGTGGAACAAGAAGTGATAGCCTTCGTAGTTGAACTTCCAGTCCGGCTCGAGCATCAAGTAGTGGTGTGCATCGATATCTGATGATACCGCCTGTGGGTAGATCGCATTCCGAACAAAGTTGGCATGTGTCTCGTAGAACAGTCCGTCGTTATCATAAATAGCTTTATTACCACGCTGCGGATTCTGATTGTCGATGTGGAACATTGCCTGCAGCGAGTGGGTAAACTCATGAGCGATCACGCCACCGTCGCGTGTTGCACCAGGATGCACCCAGAAAGCGCCGATAGAATCATCCACGGCCCATCCGTTGGCCCAACCCTCGGGTCCGCCCTTGCCGTAGGTGTTGTACATCACGATAACGTACTTGTATAGGTTGGCTTTGGACGCTGGACTCGTGTTAATCATACCCATTTCCATACAGCGGTCGTAGACGTACTCCATGGTATCGAGTACTTGCTTTGGGTCAAACCGCAGATCCGGATTGGGAAACATCGATGGATCTGTACCGACTGTGTCGCCCCATATCATGAGGAAGTTCTTGCTCTGCGCGGTCTTGGACCACGTGAACTGACGTCCCTCAACGGTTGTGGTATCACGTATGTAGGCCGGTATATATGCACGCTTCTGTTGCGCAGAAAGTGTTGTGCCTGCAATGATGCTGGCTGCTAGCAAGAGTAGATACATCATGCGGATTGATTCCTTTTTCCATTACGCAGCATGATCACACCCAAAGCGATGATTCCTCCGAAGAACAACACGCCCAGGATGGCTGCCTTGGTATCGAACATGAAGATGTTGAGTGACGTAAATGCGCACGAGCCGATGAAGATGGCGGCTGCTATGTGATTGCGAAGTTTGATGCGCTCGGTGCCGAGTCGGTAGATGGCGGCCGCACCCACGGCCAGACCTATCGCGTCGATAAAGATGGTGTAGTTCAGGATTGTCTCAAACGACTCGCCAAGGTAAACGCTCAGAATCGACAGTGCCGTAAAGGCCAGAAGTGATCCCTGCTGGACGCCGCTCGAAGAGGCATTGGTCGACAGTTTGCGCGGCAGTACGCCGTCTTCGCTCATGGCATTGATCACACGTGGGTTGGAGAGCATCGCTACGTTTACATACCCAAAGACGGAGATCACAAGTACACCTGAGAGAATGACTCCACCTTGTGGACCAAACATCTTCTCGACCACCATGGCTGCAATCGACGAGCTATTCGCCAGTGTGTCAAAGCCCAGCACATGCACGTATGCCATGTTGGCAAGCAAGTAGATCGCAGTGATAACAGCCACGCCGATCATGATCGCTATCGGCATTGTGCGTGCGCTATCCTTGATCTCGCCACCAAAGTTGATCGTTGATTGATATCCGCCAAAGGTGAACGACACGGCTATGAGGGCAAGTCCAAACGACTCCCAAGCCCCTTGCGTGTGAACGATGCTCGAGGCAACCGTGCCTGCGGCTGGCTCGATGAATGCGAGAGCCGAAATGATGCAGACGAGCATCAGCACCTTGATACCGATGAAGACATTTTGCACCTGGGTGCTCACGCGCAGACCAAGCATATTGAGTCCGTAGAGGGCAATGATCATGACGGTTGCCGTGATCGAGGTATGCACGCCCGGGAGCCAGCCTGCGATGTACTCAGCGCCGATGATGGCCACGCCCGCTGCCGATGCAGCATTGGACGCCAGGATAATCGTGTTAACAGCAAAGGCAACCACGGGGTGGTAGGCATGGGCGAAGACGCGGTAGTACGCGCCGGTTACCGGCATGCGACGTCCCACTTCTGCAAACGTCAGAGCGCCGGCAAGCGCAAAGACGCCTCCGGTGATCCATGCCAGGTAGAAGAGCGTCTCATCACCCGAACGGAGTGCCACGGTTGCTGGAGCGCGGAAGATGCCCATGCCGATGACCAAGCTGATCACCAGCATCACAACATCAAACATTCCCAGCTTGTAATTGTCCTGTTTCACCCCAGAGCCCCTTGCAGTAAATCGGGGTCAAAATACACGGTCTGGGTAGTTTTGTCAGATGAAACTTCTGCTCTTGATATCAACACTAACCTTTCTATCCACTGGGGCGTATTCGCAGCCGTGGATGGGGCGCACGATGCAGTGGCAGCGCTCTGGGGCCAGGCCCTTTGCCTCGCCCGAGCTTCGAGTCTACCTCGACTCACTGGGAGCTGACCCCTCGGGAATGCAGCCTTCGGATGATGCCATGACGCAGGCAATGTCAACCGCACAGGGCGGAGGTGCCACGATTGTGTTTGGTTCTGGACGTTATCTCTTTCGCAGACCCATTTCTATTCCATCGAACACAACAATCATGGGGCAGGGGGCAGACAATACGACGATCACATTTGACGGACTTGGAGAGGTTGACTGTATACGCATTCAAGGTGGCATGACACGAGCGTTGTATCCTCTGGTGCGTCCGCTGCGCCGAGGTGATTCGTTGCTGTATTTCGATGGCGGCGTGATGGAGCCCGGAACGCTACTGCGCATCGTGATCAACGACAGCGATTACGTCTACAGTGATTGGGCAAGGGGCTCTGTAGGCCAGGTGGTAGGGGTACGCAGCAGCATTGGTGAAGCAACCATGTTGGAGACACCACTGCGCCTTGATGCAGGTATGAATCGCAGTCCGCGCTGCATTCGGCTACTGCCGGCTGAGAAGATCCGTCTTCGTTGTCTTAGCATCGTGCGGAATGATTCAACAGCCACACAGACTGCCAACATCCGCATCGCATATGCTCGAGATGTCATCATTGATGGAGTCCGAAGCACAAACACCAACTTCGGTCATATCGTTATTGAGGCATCAGCAAACGTTACCGTTACCCGTTGTGATATTGCCAAGAGTTTTGGCTACGGGGGTGGAGGACGCGGCTATGGCGTTGTGTGTCAGTTTACGGCCAGTGACTGTCGCATCGAGGACAACATATTCAGCGACTTGCGACACTCCATGCTAATGCAAGCAGGTGCCAACGGCAATGTGTTTGCCTACAACGCCTCAAAGAATGCGCGCTGGACGGAGTTCCCAAATGATGCAGCAGGGGACGTGGTGTTTCACGGCAACTGGGTCTTTGGCAATCTCGTCGAAGGCAATGACGTCTCTCATATCGTGGTCGACAATTCGCACGGCGCTAACGGTTGGTTTAACACAGTCCTGCGCAACCGATCACGCGAATACGGACTTTACATGGGCAGTAGCCCCTTTGCAGATTCAACAACGATTATGGGCAACGAGATACCCAACACAAGCTTCATTAAAGGACTCTTCATCACCGGTGGCAAGGGGCTTGTAAACATCGGTAACATCGTCAAGGGTAAGCTCACACCTCCCGAGTTATCGATAGTTCCGCCGCCTTCATTCCTCTATGCGTCGCGTCCGGCAGGCTATCAGGGAAACATCTGGCCTCCATACGGGGCTATGGATCCTTTACAGCGCGACACCATACCGGCACGTATACGCCAGATCATTTCCAAGATCACGTGTCCATGCACAGAGGATTTCCCAACAACCGTTCATGAGCAGGCTTCACAACATGACCCGCTAGAGAACTTTGAACGCGTCGTTGTCATCAACGTGCTTGGTCAGCAAGTGTTTGCCGGCACACCAGCTGAATTCGCGCAATGGCGCGCAGATAGGATCATACTCGCGCAGCGCATCAGCGGCGTAACGTTAACGGTTCTCACGGGAAGGTAGCACCATGGCAAAAGCAAAACTCAAGACAGCAGAGACCGACAGCCCAGTCGATGCATTCCTTGCGAAACTCACCAAGCCCGACGTCAAAGCAGATTGTGAGGCGCTGATCACCCTTATGTCCCGCCTTACGAAATGTCCACCCGCGATGTGGGGCGCATCCATCATCGGCTTCGGTAAACAAGAACTCAAGTACGAAACGGGCCGCACACTCGACTGGTTTGTGATGGGCTTTTCACCGAGAGCCACCAGCCTTGTGCTCTATACCAACTGCGACCTGACGAAAGCATCAGCTACTCTCGAAAAGCTTGGTCCACATAAGACCGGTAAAGGCTGTCTTTACATCAAGCGCCTAGCCGATGTTGATGTGAAGGTGTTGGAGGAGATGCTGGGGAAGAGGGACTAGAGGGACAGGAGGGACAGGAGGGACAGGGTACGCATGGGTACGGGGGTACAATCGTCGCACCCGCGAAAGCGGGTGACCAGGATGTAAGGGCGAGCCGGTGGCTCGCCCGCACTATGGCAAAGGCTCGCCCACACATCATCGCAATACCGTGAGGTCCCTCACTGCTGGCGCAGCTCGGGATGACGCATCGCGCATCGCGTTTGGTGGGGGGGAGGTCAGCGGGCGAGCCGCCGGCTCGCCCGCCATTCATCGCAATACCACGAGGTCCCTCGCTGCTGGCGCAGCTCGGGATGACGCAACGGGCGCGCCTATTCCAATATCGCCATGGTCAAAAAACAATGTCCGAAAAAATACATTTCACCGGTTTGCGACATTCCAAGTAACACGTAGATTGAGCTGAAGGATTCGTTAAGGTTTCAGTGAGAGATCTTCCATCGAGAATCGTCTGAGGACCTTCGACACAACGTCAGACATCAGTTTTGCTCATTCATGATATGGACGACGACGCAAATGTATTGGCGCGGCAATCTCTCGGATATTCCGTAATGTCGGAAGTCCGAATATTGGTGCTTTGGTAGTGAAGACATTCGATGGATGAAACAATGACGTTTAAAAATCAACAGTTAGAAGAGTCAGCTACAAGTATTATTCATGGAGAGGTATACTATCGTGATACACATTAACAAAATCATTAATCGAGCTTATGGCAGACCTATTGGAGGTCTGCTTTGGGTTGTCGCAGTGTTCTTGATGCTACAAGGCCTAGCTTCTGCGCAGACAGAGTTGCCACCGATAATCGGGGATACGTTGTGGACCTATGAAACGCAAAATGTAGATGATCACAGTCCGACAGATGCATTCGTGGTTCCTATGCATGCACTCGCTAAAGACGCTGGTTTATTGTTCAGGATTACTATTACCGATGTCCTAGTATTGGACGCTGCTGATGGTTCTCTAAGGGATCGACTCGGACTTGCGACTCTACTTGCGAACCCCCGAGCCAGAACATGGTCGATTCAATGTGATCGGTATGGCAAACACCTTGTCATTCGATACAAGAGCAGGGGGAGAACGTCTGCTGAAGATTCACTTGTCACTGTGCTCGTATCCTATCCAGAGCGACAAGTCCTCAAGAAGGTCCGTTACCTAGGTTGGGTTGAGTATTTCTATGACTATCACAGTGCAATCTCGCCCGACGGCAGATGGATGGCTGCGCCGTACGATCCCATTAACGGCAAGTCGTATCTCCTCTATGACTCCGAGCGAGATACCTCGCACATCGTGAATCTTGGTGGAACTTCACTGTGGTCTTTTGATTCTTCAAGCACGCAGGCGGCGTTTTCAAACGTTATCATCGACCTCCAATCGGGCACGCCCAAAGTTCGGTCGTTTCCAGCTGCCAAGGGACTTAGCCGCCCTATGTTCTCTGCCGACGGCAGGTACATCATAGGTAGCACAACAACACGAGCCGGTCTTTCCCAGTACCCACGTGTTAGTGTTCTTGATTTAACCACCGGCGAGATCATCTGGCAACTGCATGGTTCTTGGGAGTGGACGGGGGGCAATGGAAACATGCGGGACGATCTCGTGAGCTTTGCAATTTCAGGCGATGGAAGACTTGTGTATGCGTACCGAAATGACACGGTCAAAGGGCGAGTCATCGATGAGGGCTTTTTCTATAGACTACCCGATACAATTCCGATAGCCAGATCGAAGCCCAGAACTACGGGCGGATTTGTGCCTGGGTATATTGCTCTTACAAGTGATCATGCCGGATGTACAGTATTTACGTCGGATCTTACGCGGTGCTTTGTTGCTGCAAAGTTCAACACTGATCTGGCGTATCCTAAAGAACTTGTCGCTATGCGCTTCGATGAGCTCGTTACTGGCATACCCAAAGGCGGCCCAACGAATCCAGAGCAACCTGCACTCTATCCCAACCCGACAAAGGGGGCTGTTACCATACGATGGGACTGGCCCGATGAGAAAGTGTATTGGCAAGTAGTCTCAGCCACAGGACAGTTGGTAGACTTTGGAAGCGCTGAGCCGGCAGTGAACGCGGTACGCATTGTCCTAGCCAGTAACCTGGCGGCAGGCCGCTATACGTTGCTTGTTCGCAATGCCCAAGCAGACCACGTGCAGCATTTCACTCTTGTAAAAAACTAGGGTGATCTATGAAAACACGAACAATGCTGCCACTTGTCGTGTAATCCCATGCGCGGGATGATGGCAGTATCGATCGACGATCAGTACCCGCGTGTCCCCCCTGTACCCCCTGCGTACCCCTGTACCCTCGCGTACCCTCCAGCTTCCAATCATTATCTGAATAGCAGTCTTTAGCATTGGATGTTGCCAGTAGGTTTCGATTAAGGTTTTGTTAAGGTATCGCCTGGCAAACTTTAATCGAGATTTGATTACACATCGAATACTCCATTACAAGAGATCTATTGGTTTTACCAAAATGAAAGGGGCTTCTATGAACAAGCTTGTCGCCATCGTAATTATCACACTATGTGCTCTTTTGTGTTGCACGTCAAATGCCCACGCGCAGGGAACGCTTCCGAGGATTG
>CANGZU010000085.1 GCA_947458785.1 Ignavibacteria bacterium | reverse complement strand
ATTGGCGAATGCGATGATCTCGCGGGCGATTTTCTCACTCGTGGTAAACTTGCGTTTGAACTCAAGCGTAGAGGACTCCCCCTTCGCAATCAGCTCTCGTAATTCGTGACGTTTCACGATGATGCATGTCCTCTGTAAGCCCGTACCCTGTATACCTTGTACCCTGATTCTTCCTACTGACTTTCCTGATACTTCCACATGGACTTCGGTACCCACCATTGTGTTGGGTTAAATCCCGGACGAACGTAGCTGAACTTGACATTCTGCAGTCGCGTGTTGTATGCAGCAGGATATACGGGGCTCCACAGGAAGACGTATGGCTGTTCATCAGCAACGATCTGTTGAAACTCCTTCATATAGGCGATGCGCTTCTGCTCATCAAACTCAATTCGGTTAAGCTCCATCAATTGATCGGCCCGGGAATTCTTGAAGCTCACGTAGTTACTACCCTTGTTGCCAATCTGACTTGAGTGCCAGATCTGGAATGGATCGCTTGGAATAGGATCGTTGACCCATGCACCGATCGATATCTCAAACTTCCGCGACCGCATGTTCTCGAGGAAAACGCTCCATTCAAGTTTGCGCACGTCAAGCTTGATGCCAACCTTGCGCAGCTCGTCAGAGAACGACACAGCAATTGCCTCGCGCGTTTCGTTGCCAGCGTTGACCAAGATCGATAGAGATAGCGGAGTTAATCGTCCATTGATGACCTTGTCAAGGACTCCATCGCCGTTGGCGTCCTTCCATCCTGCTGCCGCTAGGATTCGCTTTGCCTCTGATAGGTTGTATGGTACACCCTTGATAGAAGCATCATACTCTGGACGATCGTCGTAGATAGGCGAGTTAACGGGCGTAGCAAGACTACGCATCACCTGCTTGATAAGGGCATCGCGGTCAATACAGTGCGCCATAGCACGGCGAACGGCCTTGTCTGAGAGAATCGGGTGGGCCATATTGAAACCAACATAGGAGTATATCTGCGTCTTATAGGTAGCCTTGCGAATGAACGGTGTTGCCACCGTGTCCAGCTCCTCGACAAACTTGGCAGCTGGTACGTATTCCATGAAGTCGATCTCTCCGTTCTTGAGGGCTACTACAGCGGCACTACGATCGTTAATGACCTTATAGAAGAGCTTTTCAGGATATGCAGGGTTCCATTTATCCTTGCCAGCACTCCACCACTTGTTTGAGCGCTTCAACGTAATCGACTCGCCGGTTTTCCATTCATCAAAAACATATGGACCAGAGCCAATGTTCAGCGAAACATCGCGCTTAACCTCGGGTGTATTGTACCAAGTGGCAAATGCCTTTAGGGACGCATTGGCCTGCGCCGTTGCAAGTTCCGTGGTTTCTGCAAAAGTGTAACCGTCGGTTAGGTTCTTCGGATCGAGCACATGCTTCGGCATTATCCAAATTCCACCAAGAAAGTACTCCGCAAGAAAGTACGGTTTGGTCATTGTGACAACGACCGTAAAGTCATCCTTGGCTTCAACGTTGGCAACCGACTCGTAGTAGTTACGTAGCGCAGCCCCGTCGGTGATAAGTGGGTTTTTAACCACCTTGTAACTGAACACTACATCTTTGGCGGTAAGGGGCTTGCCGTCGCTAAAGCGAACATCCTTGCGCAACGTGAAGGTATACGTTAAGTGGTCCTCAGAAATCGTGGGTCTCGACTCAGCGATCACAGGATACAAGTCTGTTGTTTCAAAATCTTGTTCCAAAAGTTTTTCGTAGACGCGATTAAAGAGCGCGCTTGATGCCGCATCATTTGTAACCATTGGGTTAAGACCCTCAGGGTCTGATAACTCATGGATCACAGCCCAGTCGCCTTGAACAGGTTCGCCTACCTCTCCTGTTGTGTCTGACGAGCCCCCTCCAGAGCAGCCATTCAAGGAAACCAATGCGACCATCGCAGCGATGCCGATTGAGAACATGCGCAGTCTATTCATCATCACTTTGAAAGTATGTGACACTTCGTAAATCCTGTGTTGTTGTGGATGTTGTCTTTGCAGTTAGATGCTTCTGAAGATTCTGAGCAAACTCCTGTGCGGCATTGTAGCCGTAGGTCTTCAACAGATGATTCAATGCAATCGTTTCCGAGATTACCGTAACGTTCTTACCAGGAAATATCGGGAGTTTGACCGACGGAATCGATACACCAAGGATCTCAAGGGTGGATTCCCCCATTCCGAGCCTGTCGTACTCGTGGATCTCATTATAATCTTCGAGTTCAACGATCAATTCGAGACGCTTCTGAAATCGAATAGCTCGCACACCAAACATCTGCCGCACGTCGATCAACCCAAGTCCTCGGATCTCGACCAAATGCTTCACAAGTGACGAGCCGGTACCCATGAGAACGCTCTCACGTTTTTTCGTCAGCATAGTCGCATCGTCTGCCACGAGTCGGTGGCCCCGTTCAACGAGATCCAGGGCGATCTCACTCTTTCCGATGCCGCTGTCACCAACGAATAGCATGCCAATGCCGTAGACATCGACGAATGACCCATGCAGTGTGATCTGTTCGGCAAACTGATCGTCGAGAAACTCACTGAGAACGAAGATCGTTTTCGTTGTGTCAAATGGTGTCGTCAATACCGCAACATTGTGCTCCTTGGCAATAGCCAGGAGCTCGCTATCGAGCTCGTGATCATTGGCACACACGATCACCGGGACGTTGAATGAACAGATCGTCTGGAAGGCAGCCCTGCGTGCTTCCTCGGAAAGACTTTTTAGATAATAGAACTCCGTGTTTCCAAAGAGCTGAACACGGTAATACGTGAACAGCTCCGTAAAACCAGTTAATGCCAGCTGCGGTCGGTGAAGACTCTTGTCGGTGATGTGGTTGTCAAAACCAATGTCGTCTGTCAGGGGGCGAAGGTGAACCGGCCCGTCAAGGAGTTCGCGAACCGTCACGAACTCCTTGCGGACTGCTGTAGGAACGTGCATTGAGTTTATGCCTGTTGAGGGCGAATAGTGGAGTATTTATCGTGGATGCGCCCCAGCTGACGGATCATCTTTTCACCTGCATCGTGAGCCGCCTTTGTTACATCGGCTGCTGATTCGCGAGCAACGAGGAATTGTCCTTGCAGCTTAACGGTGAATTCACAGATCATTTCGAGCGGTTCATGATCAATGATCGCATCAACCCGAAGGATGTGATTGCCATAGCGTTCAAACGACTTTGCCGTTTCTATCACCGTCGTGTTTTCTGCATCTGTGATAGTGCAGTGACGAGCAGTTACGTGGATATCCATAGACAACTCCTACAATAGTGATGAGAAGAATGTTCCGTGCATCCAGCCCGAACATAGTCATTGGCGATCACAACATCAAGGCGTTCAGCGCGGACTTTCACTTATGACGCAGCACAACCATAATTCCTATATGAACTGCGAATCCTCCAATGTCCAAGGTGTAACTGTTAAGCAACCTCGCGGGAGGTGGCAGGGTAAAGCTTCGTGCCACATTCCGCATAAAATCACTACGAACGGGAATGTGTCTGTAGGCGCATTCAATTCTAATCCCGGAGCGAACGGCAGACTGGGTACTTCCGTCAAATCCCAGCGAAACGCCAGCCCGGAGCTCAGTTGCCAGATGATAGAGCCAATCATCAAAACGCTCGCCTTTGCTCCGCGCACCTGGACTTCGGGAGACGGTGATGTCTTCGTACCACTGCACATGTGAGATACCTAGGCCAACCGAACCACCGATGTACGAGGTAAACTGTCGGTCTACCGGATAAAGGTCGTAACACACCATAAGTGGAATCGACTCAATGTTCATATTCTGCGTTACATTTTGGGCGGGCGCCAGAGGCACCTCTACTACCCTCGGATCGTAGTCGTAGTTCTCCCGAAGATTGGTACGGGTGAATCCTGCTACAAGGCCTATCGACTGATATTCATCAAGATGTCTGGAGATGCGTAGCGTGCCAGAAACTGGTGTGGAGAACTCTCGACTCTTGCCGCCAAGCACCTGGGCATAGTCTTGAAAGAACTCCTTGGCGTTCGTTCCCAATGTATAGCTCAATCCGGGCTCGATGCGAAGACCTGCTCTCTGAACAAAGTTTGTTTCACGCAGTCTTGCAAGTGTCTGTCCGCTTACGATAATGGGGGCAATTACAAGACACACAGCAGCGACCACAGCGAGGTATCTAGCCCAGCGCAACATAGGAAGCTTACAGGATGCGCTTACCGAGCGAGGAGGCAATGATCTCCACAGCGAACTCAGCTGTTCGATTCCGGTCGTCAAGAATTGGATTTACCTCAGCCACCTCAAGCGAGGCATAGGTATCGAGCTGCGAGATCATTTCCATGAGCAGATGTGATTCGCGAAGTGTGAGTCCCCCGCTAACCGGTGTTCCAACGCCAGGAGCTACGCCTGGATCGACACCGTCGACGTCAAAGGAAATATGCACATGGTCAACCTTACGAGACATGTCTTCGATGACGCGCGAGGCAATCTCATACATTCCGAGTCTGTCGACATCGAACATGGTGTACGCTTGGATGCCAAGTTTGTGAATCAATTCACGTTCGCCGGGATCGATGCTTCGCAAGCCAATCATGGCAAGATTCTCAGGGGCAAGTTTTGGGAAGTCGCCTCCGATGCTCGTAAGGTGCTGATGGCCGATACCCATTGCTACGGCAACAGGCATTCCGTGGATATTACCACTGGGCGTGGTCTCAGCCGTGTTCATATCGGCATGTGCATCAATCCAGATCACGCCGAGACGTTTTGCATTCTCCCGACAATGAGCGCCAATGCCTGCCAATGAGCCAACACTCATAGAGTGGTCGCCCCCTAGAATCAGCGGAAAGTCTCCTTCGTCGAGAATTGACTTAACACGCTCTGCAAGTATCGCCGACATACCAGCAACTTCTGGTAGGTACTTCAGGTGCTGATCCTGCAACTCCTGTACTTCAATGTTCCGAATTGCTATGTCGCCTTCGTCGATGACAGTATATCCCAGCGATTCGAGCTTCAGGTCCAGATCCGCGATACGCATTGCCGATGGCCCCATGTCAACCCCGCGCCGATCAGCTCCAAGGTCGATGGGAAAACCCAGCATACGCACTCGCGTTGACTTACGCATGACGGTTTCCCATCAGGTGCTGAAGGACGGTGTGAAGCTGACGCTTGAGGTCCTTTCGGTGCACAACCATATCGACAAATCCGTGCTCGAGGAGAAACTCTGACCGCTGAAAGCCATCTGGGAGCTTTCGACGTATCGTCTGCTCGATCACACGTGGTCCGGCAAACCCGATCAATGCCTTCGGCTCGGCAATGATGATATCACCAAGCATCGCATACGACGCGCTTACGCCCCCTGTTGTGGGATCAGTCAGGATGGATATGTATGGAAGTCTTGCTTCACTGAGCTCCGAGAGAAACGCACTCGTCTTTGCCATCTGCATGAGCGACAATGCAGCCTCCTGCATGCGTGCACCACCCGATGCGCTGATGAACACAAAGGGCATGTTGTTCTCGAGTGCACGCCTGCCGGCGCGGACAAACTTTTCGCCAACAACGCTTCCCATCGAGCCCCCGATGAAGCCAAAGTTCATGCAGCCAAAAGAGATCGGCAGCCCATGAACTGAACCAAGTCCAGTGGTCACCGCATCAGGAAGATCGCTACGGGAATAGGCCTCTTTGAGACGGGCCTTATACGGCCGCGTATCTACGAACTCGAGCGGGTCGGTAGAACGGACGCGCGTATCGGTCTCTTGAAACGTTCCCGAATCAAAGAGAATCCCCGTGTACTTTGCGCTGCCGATGCGAAAATGATGCGAACAAGACGGGCATGTAAATGCATGCTCCTCAAGTTCCTTTCGGTAGATAACGGTTGCGCACTCTGGGCACTTTGTCCAAAGCCCGTCAGGCATCTCGCGCTGCTGTTGTTCAGTGGCGATGTTTTTGTTTTTGCGTAGGAACCAAGCCATGCGTCAAAAATACTGCTCAATTAGCTTACGGCACCACGACAATAGATATTGGCTGGCCCTGAAAGATGACTGTGTAAAAGCCAGGCAGCAGGGATTGAAGAACTTCAGGCTGTAGACCGTATTGTGAGCCGCTGATATCGTAGAGAGCATCAGCGTTCTGAACGAACGACAACAACGGCAGTGTTGACCGTCCGATCAGTCGTTGTGATGGGCCCAAACACTCGGTCTGTGTTTCACCTACACTTGTTGTCGTGACCGGTATGTCATGGAAGCTTAACGCACCGACACCGTCGGATCGAACAAGCCACGGTCCTTGGAAAATGGTCGCACCATCATCGTAGGTGTAATCTGGTACATACGAAAGACTTTGGACAGGAACTGGAAACTTCAGTATCACAGAGGGGGCCTCGACGGTTACCGACAAAGGATGAATCCTGCCGTTCCCGTTGGCAAACCAAGCCTCGCGAGCTGCGCGCATCGCACCATTGACCAGCACATCTGACGTCATGTAGATGCCATCGCCACGGCTAAACTCAACACGTACGTCGGTTGATGAGATCGCAACGGCCTGCTTCACTGTAGGTGAACTCCTATACACTCCCGGCTGCATACCTAGTTCGTTGATGCGGTATACATCAAACAGCTGTCGTCCAAGAGTTCCGTAGCCCAGACCACCATAGTGACAACCATCATGAGCTGGTAGTGCATTTGCAGCATGCACGATCACGTTGGGGAATTCATACTCGAGTCTGCGTTGTTGATCTCGAAGCTTCGCGTGCAGGGGGCCAGCACACCCCGGGCGAATCTGGACGACAACAACATATGCAAGGTTGGGAAGGTCTTCTTTCCAAGCCTCATAGAGCTGCCCAAACAGTTTGATATAGTCTTCGGTGTCGTGGTTCGACTCGCCCTGGTACCAAAAGAGCCATCGAATATCGTTCTGACGTCCACTCTTGACAATGCGGTACAACCACGATCCGTAGATCGTTGCTCGATTGAGTCGATTGTTGCCATCAGGCAGATGCTGCTCAATGCGGGTGCCACCAACACCACCATTGATGCAAAGTGATGGCATACCCATCTGGTCTGCGATGGCATTTTGAAGATATAAACCCCAAGCACCAACGTGCGCTCCCCCACCATTTCCATCTGCCTTGCTTCCGTAGAACACTGTATCAGAGGCCGAAGAACTAAAGTTCTTACCAAACGTTCGTGCATACGCCGAAGGCAAGAGTGATGCATCACCAAAGATCGAATTGGATTGACCCGTAATGGTAAATGCAGAGCCGGAAACGATATCGGTAGCGCTATATACAGTATCAAGAGCTGCACCTCCAGTGTCAGCCATAATGACAACACTGCTTGCATCAAACCCGACAGGTGCCGATGTCCACGGGATTGTCTTCGTTGATCCAATGTTCACATCATAAGTTGTGATTTGTCGTGGCAACCCGAATGTTTCCGTTCTGACAACCACCGAACGCACAGTAGCTGTGTTTACACGGTATACGATGTCATATGGTTGATTGGGCTCGAGGACCGCCGATTGCTTCGGAGCCTGCATAACGGTTACTGGTCTCGGTGGCGGCTCCTTGTACTGCTTGATTGCATAGCGCTGATGTAGATATGATTCTACCGCATCTCGCTCTTGGGCATTCGGTATTCGATTGTACAGTATGATCTCGGAAATTGTACCGTTGTAACAGTATCCCCTCTGATATGCACCGATGTATATGACGCTATCAATGTTGGAAGGGATCTCACCGCTGGCCACTTCTTTGCCGTTGTAGGAGATGGTCGCAGTACGAGTTGTTTCAGAATACGTGATGCGAACCACTGTGGGGCCACTTAGTGCCGACTCTGCCATGAGCAGACGGTTGAAGTCCCCATAATGAAGGATTGTAGGCTGACCCGGTGAGCTTGTAAAGAGGGCTCGATTTTGACCGGATAGCATGTTGTTTGCCGAATGAACTCCGCTCCATTCCGTTACGAGGTAGATCGTATAATCCTTGCCTACTGGGAATATCGATGGGGCCTCAAGGAAGGATGCTCCACTGAAGAAGATGCCAGACTGCCCGTTGATCTGTTTATTGCCAAGAACGGACCCCGCGGCTGCCGTTGCTGTATGGCCGCCTACACGTGATTTCCATGAAGCGACCTGCGGTGAAGCTCCTGACGGCGTAACGTATGTTACGAGAGTGTCTGCACGCAGCCATAACAGTGCTCCTGTTGTCGGAATCTGCGACCATGAACATGCGTATCCGCAAAGCAACATGATCAAAACCAGACATCGTGCCATACCGCCCCCTGCCATGAAGTTACTTGGAGATCTCCAGCACCTCGTATTGGATAATACCTGCTGGAACCTTGGTTTCGATGACATCCCCAACTGTCTTACCGAGCAGGGCTTTCCCAAGCGGACTTGTTACTGAGAGCTTGTTTTGCTCAAAGTCTGCCTCTTCTGGTGAGACCATTTGGTATTCGATGGTTTTGTTTACCTTCT
>CANGZU010000084.1 GCA_947458785.1 Ignavibacteria bacterium | reverse complement strand
GGACACACCTCTTCCCTTTCCGAACAGAGTCGTTAAGCCCCGTTGCGCCGATGGTACTGCATCTGAACTGGTGTGGCAGAGTAGGTAATCGCCAGGTTCTTTAGTCAACATGCCCTGTAATCCTCGTGATTGCAGGGCATCGTTGTTTATTTACTAGTTCGTAACTCGTAATTCGTAATTCGTAATTCGTAATTCGTAATTCAACTTCACTCCCTCCCCGTTACTTCCAACTGAACAGTCCTGCTCATAAAGCGCTGTTCAGGTAGTGCGTATGAGTCGACGCCTCTAGGGAATCGTCGTGCCCCATGACCTACAACTTCTGTGATGTCACAATCAGGCCGCTCACGGCGTAGGCGGTCAGCGACTGCTGACGCGCGATTCTTTGAAAGTGCATCATTGAAACGTGGATTTCCGAGTTGATCTGTGTATCCGTTGATTCGAACGTGGTCGCCAACAATTAACTGACGGGCAAATTCCTTAAGGAGAACTGAGTCTCTCGGCGTTAAGGCTGATTGCTTGAATTCAAACATTGCAAGGGCCAACGTACGTAAACGCTGGTTCTCTTTGCGAAGTACAATGTCAATTGGCACTGTGCGCTTGAGCGTGTCTCCGCGCGTCGTGTATCCAACAATCTGCAATTGAATCGATCTCACTGAATGGAGCTTTGAAAGGATATGAGCAGGGACTGAGAATGCTGTGCTGCTCTTGTTCGACCCGTGTTGCCGCTCATAAATGACTTCCTCATCCTGGCATAGTCGCGTGACCCACCTGTTAACCGTATCCGATGGCGTGTCTACCGATACCTTAAGACTGTCAAGATCAGAATCGACGATCACGGTCATCTCTCGCCGTATGACCGGGAGAAACAGCTCAAAGTTCGGTGTCAGGACTTCTACCCGACGATTCTCGGCACGACCCTCACTGTGTGATGAAGGACTCGCATTGAACGGTGTGCATGTGCCCTGCACAGCCGCAATAGCAACGCGCCCCGGTGCAATGCCCCATACCATGGTGAGATAGTCCCTGACGGACTCGGCTCTGCGACGGGCTAAATCACATGAACCACGCTCCGATGAAGAGTCTGCATACCCATGCACGACGATCGTGTCTGTGCTACTGCGCAACCTTGATCCAATAACATTCAGAATTTCCAAATACATCGAATGCTGATCCGACGCTGCCGAGGTTGCATCAAAGTCGTTGATTGAACGGGGCAGCTTGTACCTTGCTGGAATACTAGCTGATGCACTGTCAAAAAATACAAAAGGAAGTACGCTAAATGTCTGCGATTGTTCCTGTGTTGTAATTCGAACAGTGATGTCGTTGCTTGTTGACCCCTCACGACGCACCAGGATCACGGGCTGAGCAGAGGCAACGGGCTGCTCCTCTATTGTGTCAAGTTTGTCAAGGGGCGCCGTGGCTACGAGAGATGGCAAGTCGAACGGTTCTGGTTCATTCATCAACACAGGCTCTACAGGCTTGGGCCGTTCTGCTGTGATGTAGTCAACGGTTGAATGGAAGGCGACACCAATTGAACCACGGGCATCGGTCCAGTCTGCCCCGTTACGCACAGAGAACGGTGAGTATGATACAGCTAGGTATGGGGCTATCGATGCCGCAGGTGATATCGCGATAATGTACTCGGCTACCAACATGGCAGACATTCGAAGTGCATTAGCGTCGGGTATAGCCTGTTGAGAAACAGAGACGATTTGTGAAGAGCCGTCGGGATAGACAATGTTTGAAGGCGAAATGATGCGACTTGTCTGCTGCCACGTCGGCGACCCAATTCCAAGCTCAATGCGGGGTCCAAGTGAAAAGCGCATATCGCCAATGGTATAGCCAATGTTTGCTCCAGCAGAGATGTATGTGCTGCGTGCATACAATGTCTGCTCGCGAACGAAAGGAACAACATCTCCTTGGGCATCGCGCGTGCGACCAGCAGCATCGGTGGACCGCATGGTTGTGGTCCACAAGCCCCCTCCCATACCTGCGGTTAGGAATAGATTATCTGCGAGCGCAAATCGAGTGGCAACCATGAGATCAACACTGCTGCCAAGGCCGCTTTCAAAGGGAGGACAAGCCACATCATCGAGGCAGTACACATTCGAAGCGATTGCGTTCGTGAGACCACCTTGAATATAGATCGAGTATGGGATGTGAGTTGTATCGCTAAGCCGACTCGTAGCATTGGTTATCAATAGCATGCCACAAGCCATTAGTGTGCAGATGGACCCCAGATGTGTAATCGCCATCAGTGCCCTCCCGGTACGTAACGAGTCACTGATGATCCACCTTCACCCGTTGCGACAATGAAGTACTGGCACGTTCCAGATATGGGTAATCGTACTTCGACAACCAACGGAATCGCTGCAATCGATACGACATCGTAGATTCTACCAAGCACATCCATGACTGTTAGTGTAGACGGTGCGCCCCTTCCGTCAATGCTTACAACTACCCCGTCGTCATCTGTACGAACGACAGAAAGTTTTGGAGCCTCTGACCATGAGATCGTACTTACTTCGCAGCCATGTGGTAAGATTGTAAACTCGTATAGCGTATCCTGAATAGCTACTTGAACACACGGGTTGTTGATATGAATGCTATCAACAGAGATCGACGAGATAGACGATGAGCTTGTGAGTACCTCTGGCGTCATCACGAAGAGCTCTCTCTGTGATCCGCCTGCAAATGATGTGAGTACTGCCGAGATCTTGCCCGACCTGTCGTCGATTTCTCCGATTCCGTATGGGACTTTCAGGGTGGCAATAGGAACATGCAGCTGTAGGGGATCAAACGACATGGCAAGTCGCACGGTATCTGCCATTCGCGGCGTTGCAAAGTCTGACGGATTATTGATGTTCAACGCAAGGTTCATCGCTTTACCCGCACGAACGGGTCCTCCATCAGTCGCTGCTGATGTCATCGCAAGCGCCAGAACCTTTGATCCATAGTCAATCACGATGCCGAACTGCCCTGTCCAACCACATGCATCCGACATGGAGACACGGGCTGTTTGAATGCCCGCCCCCTGTGATCCATTGTAGATGATAGGTATTGCTAGCGTCGACGTTGGAGGTACGGTGTAGGTTGATGACGGAATGGAGAACCCCGCGCCGGCAATAGAGACCTGATAGATTCGAGGTACGATCT
The DNA here is from genome assembly GCA_947458785.1 of Ignavibacteria bacterium. GTDB lineage: Bacteria > Bacteroidota > Ignavibacteria > Kapaibacteriales > Kapaibacteriaceae > UBA10438. The sequence continues at coordinate 5,320 of CANGZU010000084.1, read as the reverse complement.
GCGTGTTCGTAACACGCAAAGGGAATGCTGGATTCGCTCCGCAGATTGCTAGCGTATCATGATGGTCAACAGTTGGACCGAGCGGACTGGCCTGATCGATGATGATCGACGAAGACGATCGACATTCAAAGAGAGTAACTTCTACAGTGTACGTACCAACGCTCGATACAACGATGGTGTCGGCTGTCTCACCTGTAGACCAGACATACTTGTCGAAGGGTAGTGTCGTGGTTAATCGTGTAGATTCTCCCGCACACAGTGCTTGATTATCCAGCGCAACGATCACCGGTTCCATCACGCCGTTGTCAATCGTTATGCTCGAGGTGCGCACGCATCCATTCTGATATGTGATTGTTGCCGTGTATGTACCAGGTGCCGAGATCGTGATGCGTCTTGTGGTCTCGCCGGTGCTCCATGTGATGGCCTCACTTGCCTGCTCAAGCTCCAGGTCAAGGCGCTCACCGACACACATTGATGTGCGGCCATCCACACTGCGAATCTTGATAAGGGGCGCGAACTTTACGGTCACGTTTACCGTGGCAGAATCCATGCATGCCCCTCCTACCGATGCAACAACCTTGTAGGCGCCAGTAGTAAACACTTTTATGGACTGTCCTACTTGGCCGTTCGACCAGCGATAGGTCGTAAAGCCAACACCAGCATCAAGTAGCGCGGTATCACCATCGCAGAGATCGAGCGTTGGCGGAAGATTGACCGAGACGCGGTTGCGTTGGAGCATTTCGATAAACGTCGTGCTGATGCAGGCGTTTGAGCTGTCGCCAATCCGCACTTGCAGGCGGTATATCCCTGGATCGGTGATTCTAAGGCGTCCGCTTGTTTCCGGCAATAGGATGTCGTCTCGATACCATGTATAGGCGCTCAATGGCGGCTGCGCATACAAAAACACTGTATCGCCCGAGCACATCTGATTGTCGCCGATCGATGTGGTGATGTCTGCGCTTGAGTCGTAGACTCGATTGACGCGATAGATCACGGTATCGATGCAACCCGAAGCGTTCGTGATGAGACAATAGTAGATATCGGCAGAGTCAATCTCAACCCGGTTCGTACCCTCGGCCACCTTTGTCTGACGTTGTCCAGTGCCGATAAACCACTGATAGGTGGCAAATCCAGGGTTGGCCGTGAGGTAGATCTTTCGGCCAAAGCAGAGACTGAACGTTGTGTCGCGTCCACCCTGCGGTGCAGAGCCCGCAGCGATGTGAAACGGTCCCTGCTGCACGGAGCAACCTCTCCCGTCGTAGAGCGTTAGTGTAAGTGTTGAACGCGCCGCTACAGAGATCTTCTTTGCTGTCGAGCCGTTGGACCATTGATATCCTGCCCACCCCGCTGGAGCATCTAACGTAACCGGAGACCCGTCGCAGATCACACCGTTCGTTGGAGATAGCCGAACAGTTGACTCACGGCGCTTGACTATGGGCTCAACATCAAGTCGAGGCCGTACATGGATCCAATCCACCTCGAACGAACCTGCCGCACTTCGGAATGTGCTAAAGCCCAGAGTGAACCATGTCCACAGCATGTCGGGCATAACCTGTCGTATCAGGTGTACACGTGCAGCACTCTGCTCGCTTGTACGAAGCATTGAGACCGAATCGCCGTGAAGTGTGATCCTGTAGCGAACGTACTCATTCGGATTCCATACAAACCCCTGCGTGACAACGGGGCTGGCCGCCCCTGCATCTATGCGGTAAAAATCTGGCGACGTGCTACCACCGATAGCATCATGCTCGATCAGATATGCTTGGCTTGCTGCTGCATTGGCCCCGAAGAAGGAAACAGTCCCTCCACCACTGACACTTGCACGTACTCGTGCCTCGATGATGGCATTACGATCCTGAACCGTGTGCGCCCCTTTCCACAAGACCATGGGGCTATAAGCAGCATTCGTGCTTGGTGATGGAATCAACACACCGTTGGCTATCGATGCACCAGCAGGAAGCGCCCAACGTGCCACTGATGCAGACGCAGATGAGAAATCATCAAACAAGTCAAACACGGTCGAACCATTTGACTTGCTGTCTTTTCGATTTACATCAAAGGAGACAACCAATGCAATTGTTAATGCCGCGGGCAGTGGTGTAACCCGCACCCAACAGATCAGACTGTCTGTGTTCAATGATGACTGGTCGAGAAAGAAGGGAACATCAGCGCTACTTGAGCATTGTGTTATTCGGATGTCCGAGCCATCGATGCGCGATCTACCAGCTGCTACGTACGAGGCATGCGGTAGAATCAGTTGAATGACTGCAGAGGGAATGTTCTTCCCAGTACGATTCGTCACATCATAGATCTCGAGCTGTGATGCATTCACTACAGTGGATGTCACCAGAGCTAGAACTGCGATGTACCAACGAAGAAGATCAAGAGACATAGTGCTGAATCTAGCGCACTATGCTCCCGGAAGCATTACGGTGAAATCAACGGAGGCAGGATTAGCGTATCATGGAGATCGCCATGTCTATCGACATGCGTGTGCTTGCAGCATCTATCTCGCCATTAACAGCCAGATCGTACGCCGTTCCGTGATCTGGCGATGTGCGAATGATCGTAAGACCAGCGGTAACGTTTACGCCAGCCCCTTGTGCTAAAAGCTTGAGCGGTATAAGACCCTGATCATGATACATGGCAAGGATACCGTCGTACTTCTTGTAGGCACCAAACGCAAAGAATCCATCCGCCGGATGTGGTCCCGATACGTTGTGTCCAGCTGTACGCATATGCTCAATTGTTGGAGCGATCACTCGGTCGTCCTCGTAACCAATCACACCATTGTCGCCCGCATGCGGATTGAGCGCAAGCACTGCGATTGATGGCGCAACTACTCCACATCTATTCCGCAGATGATCTGTTAACTGTTCGATGCGTTGTTCAAGCAATGCAGGTGTGATCATCGCCGACACATCCTGCAGAGGAACGTGGACGGTAGCAAGCGCAACGCGTACCTCGTAGGTGCAGAGCACCATGAGAGGGGTGCCGCTGCTGTATGCGCCAAGCATTTCGGTCTGACCCGGATACGTCCAGCCAACACGTGCCAGTGCATTCTTGCTGATGGGTAGTGTAACGACCGCGTCATAGGTCTTGTTGACGGTTGCTGTTATCGCAGCGTCGAGTGACGCAACTGCATGAAGCGACGCGTCATCAGACGGCACTCCCGGTGTAACGGAACACGTAGCATCGATCGTGTGAAGGTGCACAACGTGGCCACCGATGCTCCATGCAGTAGACGTAAGCGATCCAGGCAGCCCATACGCGATGATGGCATCACGGAGAACCTCTGGTGCAATGGCCAAACAGAGCTGGGCATCAATCTGTGGTCCTTGCAACGCACCAGCTAGACAACGCAGTCCAATGCCGTTGATGTCGCCGCTGGTGATAATGATGCGCGGCATCGTCATGGTCACGCCAGTCTACGACTACGTGAGCGATACATATGCAGGAGCATGCCGATACACGCCACGTTCGCAATAAGCGATGTTCCTCCCGCACTCAGGAACGGCAGCGGAATTCCCATCACGGGAAAGAGTCCAACAGCCATGCCGATGTTCACCATCGTATGGAACGTAACGAGCGATCCAAACCCGATGGCGATGATACTTGAGAACGGTGTGCGAGATATTGATGCGATACTAAAGGCCCGCAATGCAACGGTGGCGAGAAGAGCTATGACCAACACGCCCCCCACAAAGCCAAACTCTTCAGTCGGAACACAGAAGATGAAGTCTGTCCACTGTTCTGGAATGTAGCGCAGCTGCGTCTGCGTACCCTGCAGAAACCCTTTACCTGTGATCCCTCCTGAACCAACGGCAAGGATCGACTGAATCACGTGATACCCCTCACCACGTGGATTGCGCTCGGGCTCAAACAGGGTTATCAAGCGCTTCTGCTTATATGTCTCGAGATTGTCGAACACGGGTTCTACAGTTAATCCAATGCCAATGACCACCAAGCAGGCAGCTATGGTTATGGCAAGGGGCTTGCGGAACATGTATGCGCCGAGACAGAACAATGCCGACAATGCAACGAACCAGAGGATGTTGCCAAAGAGCGCGCCATAGAGCGCGGCGACTGCTACGAATGGTATTGAAACAACAGTGTACAACACAAAGGTGTCGCCCCCTGACCATAAGTATACACCGAGTAGCATGGCCATAAACACCGTAGCAGAGCCCGTATCGGGTTGTAGCATGATCAGGGCAATGGGGAACAGGAATAAACCAAGCAGACCCAACAGATCTCGCATGGCGTTGATCGAGAACCCTTTCCGTGAGACGAACTTTCCAGCTGCAAGCAACGTGGAGATCTTCGCAAACTCTGATGGCTGGAATGTGAACGACCCAAGCTGGATCCAGCATTGCTGACCATTTACCTTGTGACCCAACGGCGAGAGTACCGCCAGCAGGAGGAGAATTCCGACTCCGTAGGCAGGATAGGAAAGGGCACTGAGCGTTCTCTCGGGAACATAGAACAAGACACCGGCAGCAATTGTCCCGGCAATGGCGTAGTAGACCTGGCGCATAAAGATGCTGTCGGACCCCAGACTGAAGGCCGCACTGTAGATCGAGATCAGTCCAATTCCGAGCAGACCAACGACAGACAGAAGGAGTCCCCAGTCCAGCATGTCGTTGATGCGACGTTGCATCTCGACATCGTCTTCGTCCAAGAAGAATGAGTTTAGCGCCATTGTTGTCCCGTTATACGCTCATACGCCTCGATGTACTTGGTACGTGTTCCCTGAACAACATCTTCGGGTAGTGTTGGTGGCGGTGGCGTTTTATCCCACGATGTGGTCTCGAGCCAATCACGCAGCATTTGCTTATCAAAGTTCATCTGCGCCGTGCCGGGTGCATAGGATTCTGTGAGCCAGTAACGCGATGAATCAGGCGTAAGTGCTTCATCAATGAGGATGATCTGGCCACTGTCATCAATTCCGAATTCAAACTTTGTGTCGGCTAGGATAAGCCCCTTGCTTGCAACAAGATTTGATGCAGCGTTGTAGAGTGCGATGCTGTAGTTGCGCACGGCATTGGCTACATCATCGCCCAAGATCTTTGCGGCTACGTCGAACGAGATGTTCTCGTCGTGACCCTCTTCGGCCTTTGTTGCAGGGGTAAAGATGGGCTCGGCGAGCTTCGATGATTCAACATAGCCCGCTGGAAGCGCTATCCCACACACAGTGTGCGACGCTTGGTATTCCTTCCAGCCCGATCCCGAAAGGTAACCGCGCACAACGCATTCAACTGGTAGGGGGCTTGTCTTACGCACGATCATCGAGCGTCCATGAAGCATCTGCTTCTCATCG
>CANGZU010000083.1 GCA_947458785.1 Ignavibacteria bacterium | reverse complement strand
CGTCTTGCCAATCTGTACACCATATACTATCGAAGCGACTCCAAGGTCCGCAGTGACTCTATCAATGTTGCCTTGATGGATGATCGCAAGCGCGAGCTTGTCCGGCAGATTATACCGATTGTTGAGATTGGACGTAAGATCATTATCGAAAATCTGCTCTTTCCCGTTGCATCATCCGTCCTGCCTGATAGCGTAGAAGAACTCGAAGTACTGTTTGAGTTCATGAAAAGCCGACCTAAGGTTGTCATACGCATTGAAGGTCACACAGATAACACGGGCTCGCCTAAGTCAAACAAGGCCCTCTCACTGCTACGTGCAGACGCAGTACGCGCATACATGCTCAAGAAAGGTGTCGATCCGAAGCGCCTACAGGCCGTTGGTATTGGTGCCACGAAACCCATCGGTGACAACACAACGGAGTTTGGCCGAAGGCTAAATCGAAGGACAGAGATTGTGATAGTAGGGAAGTAGGAGGCAATTACGAATTACGAATTACCAGTTACCAATTACCATGGTCATTCGTAATTAGTCATTGGTAATTAGTCATTGGTAATTAGTCATTGGTAATTAGTCATTGGTAATTAGTCATTGGTAATTAGTCATTCGTAATTAGTCATTCGTAATTAGTCATTCGTAATTAGTCATTGGTAATTAGTCATTCGTAATTAGTCATTGGTAATTAGTCATTCGTAATTGGCCTCACAATCTTCTTCCTCTTAAACACATCCACATAGGCCTTATTCGCTGGCTTGGTGGTGTCCATGAAGTTGATGACCTCTACAGAGCCCATGATGCGGGACCGCAGCTCTAGCGCAGCTGCGGTGCTTTCTGTTCTGCCTAGGATCATTTTGGCGTCGTTGCCCGTTAGGTCGCCAACGAGGTAGAGGCGGGCAGGCAGGTCGTTCTTGGTAAGCAGGCCCCCTATCATCGAAGCAATAACCGATTGCTTGCCGAGGGGGATTACCTTCTTGGTTGTCATGGCCTTCTTGAGGTTGCGACGATACTCGCCGATAGAAGCGCACCAAGGGTCTGTAGTGGGTGAACCGATGACCATGTCCGTGCGCGTTGTGTCCTTGCCAATGTCTGCCGTAATGCTGTCGATGATACTATCAGCTTTTGCGGGTGGCACTTCGCTGTAGACGATTGTGTAGACAACATTGGATGCATACTTCTTGCGATCACGCGAGATGACCTCGCCAGGCTTTGTGGTGTCGCGGTAGAGTTGACCCAGAATAACGGCCGTGATGGCGAGCGCTGCAACTACGAGGTAGATGTAGAGCCAGCCGTTCTTCGTGGTCTTTGGGAGCATGGACTCTTCAGAGTCCTGCAGGTGATCGCTCATTCTTCGGTGACGAGTTTAGTTGCGGTGAGGTCCACCTCAACTGGATACGATCCAGTAAAGCAGGCTGTGCAGTAGTTGATGCCGGGTCCTTGTGGAACGGAGTCCATTAGACCCTGCACGCTGAGGTAACGTAAACTGTTGGCTCCGAGTTCGCGCGCGATGTCGTCTTCTGACGCAAAGTGATTGGCAATCAACTCTTCTTCGCTCGGGAAGTCCATGCCATACATACATGGATGCTTGACAGGGGGCGAGGTGATCCGCAGGTGTACCTCAGCCGGGTGTGCCTCACGAATGAGCGATATCAGCGACTTCGATGTTGTACCGCGAACAATCGAATCGTCCACCACGACAACCGTGTTGTTCTCGAGGACACCACGTACGATATTGAACTTGGTCTTGACCTTGAACTGACGGTTGTCTTGTCCAGGAGCGATAAAGGTACGTCCCACGTAGTGTGATCGAATAAGTCCGATCTCATAACGTGAAGGAAAGCGATCATTGTTGACGCGAGAGTATCCGAGCGTTGCCGTGTTCCCTGAATCCGGCACGGCGATCACAACGACCTTCTTATCCGGATCTGCCGAGGTAACGGGGCTTTCATCGGCAAGGTTCTTGCCCATCTTGCGACGAACCTTGTCCACTGCGTGACCAAAGATCTTGGAGTCTGGACGCGAGAAGTAGACGTACTCGAACACGCAATGACGTGATGTTTCCATCGACTCGTTGATGTAGTGTGATGTGAACTCGCCCGTCTCGAGGGTGCGCTGGTCTATGACGAGAATTTCGTTGTGCTCTACATCACGCACATACTCAGCGCTAATGATGTCGAGTGCACATGACTCAGATGCGATCACGTAGCCGTAGCCGTTCTCATGCTTGATGCGTCCGATGCAGAGTGGACGAAATCCCTGCGGATCACGCGAGGCATACATCGCTGTCTCTGACATCATGACCAGTGAATATGCGCCCCTTGCCGTCTGAACAGCTTCACGAATCTGTTCGATTTGCGACGTCTTCTTGCTGCGCGCAATCAGGTGCAGGAACAACTCACTGTCGGAGGTTGATTGAAAGATCGCACCATCAGACTTGAGCTTCTGTCGAAGTTCGCGCGTATTGGTCAGGTTACCGTTATGCGCTAGCGCAAAATTGCCCGAGGTGTAATTGAAGTGGAACGGCTGGATGTTGGCAATCGAGTTACTGCCCGTTGTCGAGTACCGGTTATGTCCGATGGCAGATGACCCCTTAAGTGTCTTTTCAAACACCGCATGGTCCGAGAACACATCGAGGACCAAGCCCTCGCCTTTATGAATACCGAAACGGGGCTTGCCATTGCGCTCGTCATTGAACATCGAGACAATGCCAGCCGCCTCTTGTCCACGATGTTGCAGTGCATGCAGCGCGTAGTATGTGAGAACAGGTGCTTGAGGGTGATTAAAGACGCCGACAATACCGCACATGTTATTCGTTCTCGTTCATGTTGTGATAGACATTCTGCACATCATCATCGTCTTCGAGCTTGTCGATGAGTTTGATAATGTCCTCTGCTTGTTCGTCTGATAGCGTTACCGTATTGTTCGGAATACGTCTGATCTCGGCACTTGTAACCGTGACGTTTGCTTGTTCGAGCGCACGCTGCACAGAGATGAAATCTGCAAACGAGGTGTATGCTATGATGTCATCGTCTTGATCAACGATGTCATCTGCACCGGCTTCGATCAATGTGAGCTCAAGATCATCACGGTTCACACCAGCCGATGGGATCGTGAACACGCCTCTGCGATCGAAGATAAACTCAAGTGAACCTGTCGTTCCTAGAGCCCCGTTACACTTGTTGAAGTATGAACGAACGTTAGCAACTGTCCGTGTTGGATTATCCGTTGCAGTCTCGATGAAGACGGCAACGCCGTGCGGACCATATCCCTCGTAGTTGATTTCTTCGAGCGAGGCCGAGTCTTTTGCCATGGCCTTCTTGATAGCGTTCTCGACGTTATCCTTTGGCATGTTGGCAGCTTTAGCGTTTTGGATGATCACGCGCAGGCGTGGATTGGTCTCGGGATCTGCACCACCAGACTTTACCGCAACCGATATTTCTTTCCCGAGCTTGGTAAACGTTCTTGCCATGTTGGCCCAGCGCTTTTCTTTGCGGGCCCGTCGAAATTCAAATGCTCTACCCATAGGTGATGGTTGTTCGGGGAAAAATGTGTTCTTAAACTGATTTACTGTAAATGCGATACGTTCTGTAGCGCTCTCCGTTCATGGTTTGGGTTAGCCCCTTATTCATCATTTCATTGCTCTCAAGGATCCATGATGCTTCGCCCTTGAGGATGCCCTGCTGTTTGCCGCGGTTGGCAATCTCCATGTACAATGCAGCATCGATACCTGTGCCGCGGAACTCCGGTAGTACGCCAAGGACCACGATGCGTATGAGGTCGATCTTCTTGGATTTGGTAAGCAAGTGCCACACACCGCTGAGCGTTCCGCCGTTGCGGTTGTGAATGAGTGACTGGTTGATATCGGGCAGTGCTATGCAGAAGCCAGCTGGACGTCCCTTTGATTCGACAAAGAACACAAACTCTGGATTGACGACCTGCTTGAGATCTGCAGCGAGGAAATCGAATTCTGCATCCGTGAACTTTACAAAGCCCCAGTTGTCTTCCCAGGCACGATTGTACATATCCTTGATCGTCGCGACGTCTGCATTAAAGCCTGACTTCAGATTGATCGATCGAAACGTAAGATCGTAGCGCTTGACGATAGCATCGAAGAGACGCGGAATCTTCTCTGACGCGAAGCTCTCGTTGCGCAGGAGGTAGGCATACAAGTCTTGGGCTTTGTGATACCCAGCACCTTCAATGAGTCCGGCATAGTATTGCGGGTTGTAGGTCATCAGCATCACTGGTGGACCATCAAAACCATCGATAAGCAGACCACACTCATCGTTCATCGACGGATTGACGGGGCCCCGCATTTCGTCCATACCGCGGTCACGAAGCCATGCCTCTGCGGCGCGGAACAAGCCATTGGCAACCTCTTGGTCGTTAACGCAGTCAAAGAACCCGAAGAAGCCTGCTTTGTCATTGTGTGTTCGATTGTGATTGCCATTGATGATCGCAGCAATGCGGCCAACGATCTGTCCATTGCGTTCGGCAAGGAAGCACTGTATCTGACTGTGCTGATAGAAGGGGTTCTTCTTTGTATCGAGCAGTTTCTTGCGGTCCATGAGCATTGGAGGTACCCAATGCTTCTCATTCTTGTAGAACAACCACTGCGACTTGATGAACTTCAGCGTCTCGCTTGGCTGAATCGGGCGTACAGTAAGACTCATGGTAGGCGTGTTGCAGACTGAGAAAATAAATTCGCCACGTGCAAAGATACCAACGGCTGGCTGTCGTATTTTTTGCTTTCTCGAATTTTCTGCCCCTGCGCCAATGAAACAGCTAACCTTGCTTGGTCTCGCATTCCTGGCTACCGTACAACTCTTCGCCGGTGACGAGCTTTCCAAACGCTTTGCGGCTGATGCCAGTCGCATGCTGTCCTGGACACGCGACGACAAGGGGTGCTATAACCTGATCGCCGACTTTACGGATCACTACCCACGCCGTATCAGCGGTTCGGAGAATCTCGAGAAGGGTCTAGACTGGCTCATCGACAAGATGACCCAGGAGGGCTGGAACGTCAAGACGCAGCCTGTGATGGTTCCGAATTGGAAGCGCGGCAAGGAATCTCTTGAAATGACGCAGCCAATGTCGCGCCCCATGCAGTTCTGTGCTTTAGGCGGCAGTATTGGTACCAATGGCAAGCCCCTTACCGCAGGTGTGCTCGTGGTCAAGTCGTATGATGAGCTCAAGCAGCGCAAGGCCGAAGTGCCCGGAAAGATCGTGGTCTACAATGTGCCTTTCACGACATACGGGGAGACCGTTAACTACCGCTACAATGGCCCATCTGCAGCTGCTGAATTGGGCGCCGTGGCAACACTCATGCGAAGCGTCGGACCCTATGGCATTCAGACTGTCCACACAGGCGGCATGGGCTACAAGGATGGTGTGCCGAAAATCCCTTGCGGTGCCATTACGATCGAAGATGCCCTGTTGATGCAGCGCATGCAGGACCGAGGCGAGACAATGCAGCTTACGCTTTCGATGGAAGCCAAATGGTTACCAGATGCCCCTTCTCGCAACGTGATCATCGAGATCCCGGGGTCAGAGCTGCCGAATGAGGTTGTCGTGATGGGAGGCCATATCGATTCATGGGACATCGGTACCGGAGCAATGGATGACGCAGGGGGCTGTATCGTTGCATGGAGAGCCCTGTACATGATGAACGAACTGGGCATGCGTCCGAAGCGTACTATTCGCGTCTGCTTCTGGACCAACGAAGAGAATGGTTTGCGCGGCGGAGAGGCCTACGCAAAGCTCACAGCAAATGAAAAGCACGTGCTAGCCATTGAGTCCGATGCCGGCGTCTTTGCACCAACAGGGTTCAACACTGATGCAAAGGGCAAGGATCGCGAGGCAATCGAAGACATCGGAAAGCTGCTTGCGCCGGTTCACGCGAACAATATCACCGAAGGTGGCGGCGGCGCAGATATCGGTCCGCTCAAGGCCTATGGTGCCGTCATGGCCGGCCTCGAAGTCCAAGGCGATCGCTACTTCTGGTACCACCACACAGACGGCGACACCGTGGACAAACTCAAAGAACACGAAGTGAACGACTGTACCTACGCCATGGCTCTGCTTGCGTGGTGTTATGCAAATAAGTAAGCAGCGAACAGCGAACAGCGAACAGCGAGCAGCGAACAGCGAGCAGCGAACAGCGAACAGCGAACAGCGAGCAGCGAACAGCGAACAGCGAACGTTATTCGTAATTGGTAATTCGTAATTCTCTTCCATGACCATCGCCATCAATTGCCGTAACATTCTGCCGGGAAGGCTTGAGGGGTTTGGACGTTACTCCCTTGAGCTGACGCGTCGCATTTGTGCGATGCATCCCAATGTGCAGTTTGTGCTGTTCTTTGACCGGCATGTAGAGGGGCTGCCGGACTTTGGACCGAACACGAAGAAGGTTGTGCTGCATCCACCAACGCGGCATACGCTGCTGTACAAGGTGTGGTTCAATTGGGTGTTACCGATGGCGCTGAAAAAGCATAAGGTTGATGTGTTTTGGTCGCCCGATGGTTTTTTGTCGCTCCGAAGCAGCATACCCCAGATTGCGACGATTCACGACATAAACTTCGAGCACTTTCCCGAAGATCTGCCGAAGAATGCGGCCAACTATTACCGGACCTATTTCCCGAAGTTTGCTCGCAAGGCCAAGCACATCTTTACGGTGTCGCAGTTCTCAAAGGATGACATTGTAGCGACGTACGGTATTGCGCCAGAGCATGTCACAGTTGCATATAATGGCATAGGTAGCGGCTACAAGCCCCTTGATCAAGAGGCTATAAGCAATGTGCGAAAGGGGCTTACCAACGGTAGACCCTACTTCTTGTTTGTGGGCTCAGTGCATCCTCGCAAGAACGTACAGCGGCTCATGGACGCGTTTGCGCTCTTTGCAAAGGAGAACAGCGAGATTGATCTCGTGATCGTTGGTGCACCCCGCTGGAAGGGGCAGGTCATCACCATTCCCGAGGCATGTCGTGATCGTATCCACTTCACCGGATATCTCGATCAGCCAGAGCTTGAACGTGTTACCGCGGCTGCATACGCACTAACGTATACGCCGTACTTCGAGGGCTTTGGTATACCACTCGTCGAAGCGATGGCATGCGATGTACCGATCCTCTGCTCCAATACATCGTGTCTGCCCGAGGTAGCTGGAGATGTAGCGATCTACTGTGATCCCTTTTCCGTGGAGGATATTGCACGGGGCATGCAAGAGATAACGGACCCGGTTGTTCGCAGGACGCTTGTTGAACGCGGACAACAACAACGCGAGCGTTACTCGTGGGACAAGAGCGCCGAGGAAATCGGCAACTATCTAACGAACGTTACTTTCCGGTAAACGTCACGCTGAGAGACATTGGCTTGCCGTCGCGCAATACCTTGACGGTTGTTGTGTCGCCTGGCTTGAAAGTGCCCAGTGCAGCCATAAGGTCGTAAATATTCTTGATCGTAGTTGCGCCCATGGCCGTGATGATGTCTTCGCCTACGAGGCCGCCCTTTTCAGCTGGACTTCCCGGCTTGACGCCTGTGATGTGCAGTCCTTGTGGATCGTCACCATAATCTGGAATCACACCAAACGTAACCTTGAGTGCGATACTCGATGACTGTTGAGCAGCGGGCTTCTCGGCACCCTTTGTGAACTCAGGTCGAGCAGTAGAGTCTGCAACGATACGAATGGACTTCTCGACCATCTTGAGAACGGTAGCCTCGCCATCGGCGTTGATCTTATCCCACGTGTCGGACGGACGATGGTAGTCGCCGTGCAGGCCGGTAAAGTAGAACAGCACAGGGATGTTCTTTGCTGTAAACGATGAATGATCGCTTGGACCAAAGCCATCGGCCGTGGTTGTGACAGTAAGGGGCAGGCCAGCCTTTGCTGAGTCGATTACGCGAGGCCAGATCGGAGATGTACCAGTGCCTTGCACGTTGAGCTTACCATTGGTAAGTCTGCCGATCATATCAAGGTTTACCATCGCTACGATCTGTCCCAATGGCAGCGTTGGATTGGAAACCCAATGCTTCGAGCCAAGGAGCCCCTTTTCTTCACCTGAGAAGGCCATAAAGACAATGCTGCGCTTTGCTGGCCTGCGTTTGAACGCAGCGGCTAGCTCAATAATCCCAGCAGTACCAGATGCATTGTCATCGGCACCAAAGTGGATCATCGGCTCGGTAGACGATGCCAATGAGTTCTCGTCGCCCATGCCGATGTGATCGTAGTGTGCACCTACAACGACATACTCCATGCGAAGTCGCGGATCTGTTCCCTCAACAACACCGACGATGTTCTGTGTGGTACTTTCTTGGAAGACCAGATCTACGCTAACATTTGCAGTTGTGTTCTGCAGCACGAATGACATCGGCTTCTTCGTCTTTTCGATCTCTGATTCAGCGACGAAGATCGACGTGCCCTTTGGAGGGAAGATCTTTGCGCATGTTGATCTGCGAGCCTGCAGGGCCATGATGCCTGAGTTCTT
>CANGZU010000082.1 GCA_947458785.1 Ignavibacteria bacterium | reverse complement strand
TGAATCACTGCTTATGGTTAGCCCCTTAGCATACAACACATGCTCTTCAGGGTCTGCATTGCTGCGTCGAAACACAAAAGGCTGTATCACGGCATCACTTCGAGAACTGTAGGCTCTGAGCCAATACACGTTGCCTGTGTCTATCGACGATACCTCGAGAGCTGTTGGTCGGAACAACACATCAACATACGTTCCGCTATCAAGGCGCGATGATTCAACAAACAATGACGCACGTTCGTTGCGAGCATCATCATATGAACTGTGCACCGATAGGGTTACCGGCTCATCGCTACGATCATGCCGAACGTATGGATACAGCAAGCGGAAGCGCGGACTACTTGCGTCAACAGTGCCATATGGCTGAGGATCGATGATCTGCAGTGATCGATTTTGAACAAGCACAGCAACTGACGCCGCGTTGTTAGATACATCATCAGGCAGATACCTCTTGGGGTCGATCTGCACTTCTATGCGATGTTCGCCCAACATTCGTGTGTCGAAGGCAACGGCGAATGTGCGCGTAGAGCAAAAGCCTTCGGAGATTGTAATCAGAGCAGAGTCCGACGTAACGCTTGAACCCGGAAGATACCTTCGGACAATCACCTCTGCGGGCAAGGTCGTGGCGATGCCGGAATTCCATAGATCGACAGTAACGTACATCGAATCTTGCTGAATAAAGATCTCCGATTGCCCTGTAATGTCTCGTACGTTGATGTTTGCTGAATACACCTGCATATCACTCGTCGTGTCTATGCGCAGTCGAGTGAAAGGATCTCCAAGTATACAGTACTGCATTGCAGCATTGCGACCCAGTTGGTTGTTCATCGTAGAGAAGGCCCGCTTTGCCTCGTACGTCAAGTCTCCAATTGCACGCAGTCCCTTTGACCGCATAGCTTCGTGAAAACGAAAGTGTAACAAGTCAACCACAGGAAGATATTGGTATCCCGTGGCCCCCATTGCAGCGACAACACCCTTCTGGAGCTCAACAAGGTACGCTGCATTTTCACAAAGGGAGCTTGGACTTGAGAAATTGCCGGTTAGACACGAGAACGTTGCCAGTACAGGGTACTTGTTCGAGTTATTCAGATCCTGAGGATCCCAGTCTTTGATATCGAACACATCGGTACCTCCGTGCCCAATGTAGTTCATCCAAGCAACCCCCGAGTTGATCTTTTGCCGGATCTGCAAGCCGGGTGCGTCATAATCGGTGCTGCAAACTGTTACCGTATCGAGACATAGAGGGGGCTCCGTGAAGACGATTTCGGACCCGAATGTATCATCGAGCATTCTTTGATACATTTCACAAAAGTTCTCCTCCGCTGTTCCGCCGCCAACGAACAGGAACTTTCGCAAGTTGGGTGTATACGTCTGTGTATCAGTTGCTATGATTTTGTCTACAAGGCTTCTACACTCGGCTGATGTGGTCACCGGAAACCGTGTCACGATTAGCTCAGGTACCGCGAGATCTCTCTCATCGTCTAGGAGCCCAAACCACATGTCACTACTTGGACGTCCGTAGGTTGGAACTTGATCGATGCGTCGTGCGCTTACGTTGCCTTGCTTAATGGCTTGCCGAACATCCCAGCTTGCATTGCCGATTAGGACGCAATGCGTTGGCTTTTTTGCCGCCTTGGAAAAGACGTCCTTCAGGAATGCTCGGATAGCATGTGGCGAATGGCGACCGGCATCGTACTCCTCGAAGATCGCCTCGACATCAAACAACGAAACCTTCTTGCCGCTCTGAGCAACTCGATGACTGGCCCACCGTGAAGCCTCCTGTAGGTGCGTGCGATGAGCGATCGCAATGATATCGCCAAACGTCGAGTCGTTACTTACCCCCTGGTTCTTCGCTTCCAACACACTTGCATGTTCGAGCCCCAAACTGTCGGAAACAAATAGATGGTGCCTGCCACGGGGAAGAGCTACAGCGACTGCGCCATCAGTACCTTGTAGATCCGGCATATGCACTGTCAGACCAGCCCTAGACGTGAACCTCGTTACCCCGTTGTTAGCAACCGCCATCCAAACGTTGGAGCGTCGCAGACTGTCTTCTGGAAGCCCCCTTCCAGTTAGCTCGGAAGATACATCCGGGCTGATGTTAGCCCCGGCATTGAGCACAATCACAAGTGCATTGCGGGGAATGCTTCTCAGCACAACAGCAGCTTGCTGCATTGAAAGGTCCCGTTGCACACGGACACTTTCCCCAAGTGTCTGCCTGTGTAGGATCGTCATACCAGGGCGCATCGAATCGAGTTCAATCTGCGACGAACCGAGAGTGACGCTGCCGTTATACGACGATCCATCCCATTGTTTGCCGGGGATGATCCGAGGCCAAAGACCAGATCTGACCGTCACTCCGGGCTTGTGCGCTCGCACCTCTCCTATCGTCGACATGGCGGTGTCAAGCAGATACAGAGGTCCCATGCGAACATTCTCGATGTTCACAACTGCACTGTCCGATACATCAACCGTGCATCGCAGGAGCCCCTTATCTAGCAAGGGGCGTGCATCGCCAACAACATCAAAGCCATTAACTAAGATTTCACTGTACCAGTCTGTGTTGGCGCGCAGTTCATCGGAGCCGGTAGCTTCGATTACAACCTCCTGCTTACCAGAAGGCAATGTACTTGATGGTGCCGACCATGATGTCTGCACTGCCTGATAGCCATCTACCTGGCTGACCTCAGGTTCCACCCGTGCGGGGAACCACACGCTCAGAATATGCTCTGGATCGTAGCGGGGATTCTGTGTCGTTGTGGCAAGATCTGCAACAATTCGCACCTCTCCCGAGTCGGCCGGCGTGTACTGAAGCGCAAATCGGTCGTGTTCTCTACTCCGGCCATAGAGACTCTTCCAGTAGAACCCTTCTAGGAAAACATCGGATGATTCAAAGATTGAATGGTCGTCATCGATGCCACTCCCCGGATGGAAATAGCCGCTATCGAGCTCAATGTGTTCTCGCACAACAACACTGCGGAGTGTATCGAAGGCAAGTGCGGCAAAGCGCATCGCAGACAACCGTTGACGTTCCGCAGGTCGGGCCTTGGTTGTCAGATAAAAGACGCCGACTGTATCGAAGAGATCATGCCAGAGAGTGTCGCCGGCGGCCCTTCTTCCGCGAAACAGAACCCTATCCTGTGCGGTAACTGTGCTGGAAGCATCTACGTCATCGATATAGATTGGCTGCTCTGCACCGCGCCAATACAGGGCGACGTCTTCGAAGGGGAGACTTTGCCGATCGCGCAGTATCTCACTGCCCATGACATAGGCGATACCGTCTTTGCGCGTATGAAGACGCATATATGATGCAGAGCGGTCATACCACCGAGATGGCTCTACATTGCCTTCCGGTTGTTCAACCCGCTTCTTTGCCGGTATGATCCGCTCTCCCCATGCTGAGTTCAAAAATGCCTGCGATCCAGGCGGCATTGATGCCTCGGCGCGCACAAGCGGTACATCCCAAGAAAGCGCAACCGCAAACGAATCAACAGTAACGCTGGCACCAGTTGAATCCCGATAGTGCGGATCGACGATAAGATGTGAAACTTGCCGTCCATCGTATGAACCCACTCGTTCAACACGAACACATGAACGAATCTGCTGGGGAACGACTGTTATCCGGATGGAACAACCAGCTGGCGTGTAGAGTGCATAACGCAGTACGTCGCGACGAACATTAAGATCTGGATGTGGACTACCGGCAGGATGACGAATGACGATTCGTTTGGATGGCGTTGAGTGCACGAGCCTCGATAGCCCATGCTCACGGACAACAATACCATAGGCTGAGCTGGTAACCTGGGCAGTTGCTACAGCATCGAGCATGAGCAACAAAGACAGGACAACTATGTGCGTTGTATACCTCATCAGTCCCCATTTAAGAACAACGCCGTGATACAGCCAGGTGCATCACGGCGTTGGACATTGTCGTTGTATTCGTTATAACGATCAGCCGTTAGCCTTCGGAGTCGGGAATGCTTCACGCATTGCGACAATGATCTTCTCTGCTACCTTATCTGAGACAACACGCTTAACGTTGTCATCACTTGCAAGAGCTTCAGCAATTGCGAGTTCGACCTTCTTCTTGATGATTTCAGAAGTTTCTCCTACAAGAGCGCTTGCCATGGAGTGCATGTCTTCTGAGACATCTTTCATTGTTTCAAGTTGATTCTTGCTTGCGTCTTCCATCTTCTTCATGAGCTTGTCGATACGCTCTTCTGCACCTGTGTAGACCAAACCGAAGGCCAAAAGTGCAAGAAGTGTTCCTTCAAGCGAAATAGCAGCCAGAATCAAGGATGGACGCGTACCTGGGATAAACTTCAGACCGCGGATACCAATGATAACAATCAAGATAGCGGCACCGAAGTATGCCAACCCTGTAACATTGTTCGAATACTTTTCTGTGAAGTGGTGAGCCATGTAAAGACGAAGACCTGGGAACAGGCGATGACGCCCACGTGACCACATGATACCGCCGGTCGTATCAACAATTTCCTGCACAACGAAATCTGAGAAGAACTCGTTGATGCGGACAAATAGCGCTTCTGCACGGAATGTTGAAAGGGCAATGTCCGGTGTAAAAACGTCTTCAAAACGAATGACGCGGCGTCCATGATTACCCTTAGCACCCTCATGTTCCTGTGCAGTACGATCCCAGACCGTCTTAAATGCCGCACGAACATCCTTGTGCTCAAGTGCATCAAGATCCGAATCTGGCATCGTCAAGAGATCAACGATCTCATCGCTGAAACCCGTCTGCAGACGAATCTTGGTCTTGTTATGATGGATTTCGCGGTCAACCTTCTGCGCCATGAAGCCAATTGAGCTTGGCATAAAGAAGGTCAAAAAGATTGCAATCGTGAAACCAAGTGATATGGCCAAAACAGAGAATCCGATAGGCGGCTCAATAAAGACGGAGTTCTCGCCGAGACCACCTTCTTCTGTATTGCGCAGAACCCACCAGCTGGCAGTCTTGTCATATCCATCCTTTTCCTTCGTGCGCTCAACGCCTGTCGAGAAGTCGAAGACGATATTCGAGTTCTTCATGACACCCTTGAGACCACTCTTGTTGACTTCTTCAATGCGCTGCTGCATTGTCTTGGCAGCGTCATCAGCTTCCATCACACCAATCACATTGGGTACCACCTCGTCGTACTTAGCGCCCTGCTTCAGCTCATGCGGCGCAAACAGGCTCGATACGAATCCCTGGACGCCCCACGGAAGCACAGTGAAGTAGAATAACGCCGCAAGTACTGCCGTCAATCCAAACAGTACGAGTACGTGTTGCATACCAGATTTTGGTATCTCTGCATGACCATTTGCCGTCATTGTTACTCCTATCCCAGTGAGTTACAAGTGCTGAAACTGATTACATTCAATCGGAGCTCAATATACAAAGAACCCCTTTTTGAAAAACGGTGAAGCATCAACTTTCATGTATTTTCTGTCAACGAGTTAGGAGTATTTTTGCCCACATGAACCACGAAAAGCGTTACACACCCAGATTCCACGTCGCCCCAACCGACGTTATTCCTTCACTGAAGGAGCACATGCTCGTCGACGGCTTCGACCATGTCATCGACCTCGATCGTTCCCATGGGTCTTGGTTTGTTGAGGCAAGAACGGGCAAGGAATACCTAGACTTCTTTACCTGCATTGCTTCCATGCCTATCGGTATGAACCACCCCAAGATGCTTGATCCCGACTTTATTCAGTACCTGGGTCATGCAGCTTTGAACAAGCCATCGAATTCCGATATCTATACATCGGAAATGGCCACGTTCGTCAAGACACTGTTCAACCTTGCCGTACCTGCGCATTTCCGTTATGCATTTTTTATCGATGGCGGCACACTAGCCGTTGAAAACGCCATTAAAACGGCGATGGACTGGAAGGTCCGACGAAACTTTGCCAAAGGCTACTCACACGAACGCGGACATCAGATAATCCATTTCGAGCGTGCATTCCACGGCCGGTCTGGGTATTGTATGTCCTTAACGAACACCGACCCTACAAAGGTTGCACTCTGGCCACACTGGGATTGGCCACGAATTCCTGCCCCTTCCTTGTCA
Source organism: Ignavibacteria bacterium (assembly GCA_947458785.1). GTDB lineage: Bacteria > Bacteroidota > Ignavibacteria > Kapaibacteriales > Kapaibacteriaceae > UBA10438. The sequence continues at coordinate 2,641 of CANGZU010000082.1, read as the reverse complement.
TTCCCTATCACAGATAAAGTGTTAGAAGATGTGCAGCACCGGGAGGCTGAATCGCTTCGCATGATCAAGCAAGCATTCATCGATAATCCGGATGATGTTGCTGCTATTATTATCGAACCGATTCAAGGCGAAGGCGGCGACAATCACTTCCGGCCCGAGTTTTTCCAAGCCCTGCGCAACATATGCGATGAACATGAGGCGTTGCTGATCTTTGACGAGGTTCAGACAGGCGTCGGTATGACCGGTCATTGGTGGGCTCATGAAGGACTTGGCGTAGCGCCCGACATCATGTCGTTCGGCAAGAAGATGCAGGTCTGTGGAATTCTAGTAGGTCCGCGCGTTGACGAGATTCCAGACAATGTGTTCCATACCTCCAGTCGCATCAATTCTACATGGGGCGGATCACTCGTCGACATGGTTCGCTCAACAAAGTACATCGAGATCATCGCAGAAGAGAACCTTGTTGAGAACGCCGGAACCATTGGGTCCTACTTGCGAGCACAGCTCAGTAAGCTGCAGGAACGTGTAGGTGCCGACGTTGTAAGCAACATCCGTGGCATGGGGCTATTTAGTGCCTTTGACCTGCCCTCCAAGGAAGCTCGTAACGAGTTCGTCAGGAAAGCCTATGACAATGGGCTTCTGCTAGTAGGAAGCGGTGATCGTTCTGTGCGTTTTAGGCCACCACTAAATCTCTCGGCCGCCGAGGTAGATTTGGGTGTCCAGATCATCTCGACGAGCCTAAGCTAAGAGTGTCGAGGTAGGCGCAGGCCTGTTGCTTGACGATTTCTAACGTTTCGGTAAACGCGGCACCCTGGAGTCGCGCGCCTGCCGCGTATACATGGCCACCACCACCGTATGCTGCTGCGAGTTCCCTGACGTAGGCTGCACCTTTGGAACGAAACGAGATCTTTATCTCGCTCGGGAGCTCGATCACGAGGATGCCCATGGTCACCCCTTGCAGCGTCAGCGTTTGCTGAACAAAGCCTTCTGTGTCCTCGAGTGTGCAGCCATACCGTTCGAGATCTTGCTGCTGGACAGTCATAACACAGAGTCGACCGTTAGCGAGAACCGCCATCTGACTTAGCGTCTTACCGAGAAGCTGAGCTCTGCCGACCGATCCTTGGTTCATGACCTCTTCGTAGGATTGTACTGGATCAGCACCGTGATCCATAAGCTTAGCGGCGATCCGGAAGACATCAGCAGTTGTGCGCGGGAACCTGAACGAACCCGTATCCGTCATGATGCCTGTGTAAAGGCACGTTGCTGCTGCTTCTGGCATTGAATTCGTTGCACCCGAGGCGTCTATCATTCCAGCGATCATGACACACGTTGAGCAGGCTTCAGTATCAATCCATGCAAGTCGTGCGAAGTTCTCCGGGTGCGTATGATGGTCGATGTTTATAACCATCGCATGCGACTCGGTAATGGCCGTACCAAGTTCGCCTAGCCGAGATACGGCATTGAGGTCAAGAACAACTATTGTGTCTGCCTCAGCAAGAACTGGCTGGAGATCCTGATGCCAAATCCGAGCATCCGACCATCCTGGCAACCACTGCAGATTTGACGGGGCGGCATTGGGTAGTATCACCGTCGCCTTCCGTCCGTTGCTTTGCAGCCAATGCCATAATCCAAGCGCAGATCCCAATGCGTCACCGTCAGGATTAAGATGTGTCGTAATGACGATTGAATCGGAGGAAAGGAGCCGATTGGAAATCGAGAGAATAATGTTGCCAGTCGGCGATGAACCGATATTTTCGTGCGATGTGGACATGGCGCAAAATAGGACTTGCAGCAGCAGTTACGATATCATCAGTCGTTGTTATCGCAGCGATTGTGGATCAGGTGATTCTACCGTGGATCGTTTCCATGACACCCACGATCACTGTTCCCAATGTCGTCGGACTCAAGGCAGAAGAAGGACGCACCATCATGCAGAGTGCAGGATTACAAGTCGCGCAGATCCGTGAACAATACAGTGAAGATACCCCGGCAGGAACGACCATGTCGCAACTCCCCTATGCTGATGCCATCGTCAAGGAAGGCAGGCGCGCGTATCTCACGGTAAGCAAAGGTATTGAGCAGATTCGGGTTCCTCGTCTTGTCGGATCATCGCAACGTGATGCTCGCCTGTCGCTTTTGCGAACTGGGCTTATGCTCGGCACGATATCCTTTCGCTCAGATTCATTGTATCCCACTGGTGTCATTACAGCTCAGAGTATTCCTGAAGGCAGCAGAGCACAGCGTGAGTCGATTGTTGACATTGTTGTTTCGTCCGGAAATGGAGCGCCGGTTCCAGATGTCGTTGGACTTTCATTGTCCGAAGCTGAACAGGTGTTACGGTCAAGCGGGTTCACAGTAGCATCAACTGTGCAACGCTCATCGGCTGCTTTCGAGCCTGGAACGGTTATAGGTCAGACTCCCAAAGCAGACAGTGCGGCACCTGCTGGAGCCCCTGTAACACTCATTCTTGCAAAATGACGTGAACCCATCCGTCAAACTCTGAGACATCGTACGTCTTGATCGAACTGTTACCACTATCACGCCGGCCTGTACGGACGTCGTACCGCCAACCATGTAAGGGGCAGGTTACGATTCCCTCTTCGATGTGTCCATCGTAGATCACAGGGCTCCGTTTATGCGG
>CANGZU010000081.1 GCA_947458785.1 Ignavibacteria bacterium | reverse complement strand
TTACCCCAATCATTCGTGCTGTATCATTACCGGAGCCAAGGGGCAGAAGGAGAATTGGTGGGCGCGCCTCTTGGGGCAGCTGCATAAGTCCATCCACTACCTCATGAAGTGTACCATCGCCCCCTGCCACCATAAGCACATCGATCTCAGCGTCGATGTTCATGGCAAGCTCCCGTGCATGACGTGGCGCAGTAGTGAACAAAAGGTCTGTCCCGTACTCACGCACCACATGTCGCACGAGTGCATGATCACGCAGTCTTCCATGACAAATCAGCCGTGATTTCATAGGGCAGTAAACTACACACGCTTACTATTTTGTGCGCCATGAGCACCACTGTAGAAACGTACCGTCTCGTCTCGCGACGACTAATACCAATCCTATTCATCAGCTATGTAATCTCGTTCCTTGATCGCGTGAACATCGGCTATGCTAAGCTGCAAATGGCAACGGATTTGGGATACTCGGATGTTGTATACGGTTTTGGAGCAGGGATCTTCTTTTTAGGGTATTTCCTGTTCGAGGTACCAAGCAACATCTTGCTACACCGACTTGGCGCTCGTGTATGGATCTCACGCATCATGATCACGTGGGGCATTGTGTCCGGGATGTTTGCCTATGTCGACGTTATACCGTGGGGTCCACTACCAGAGATGTTTGGACTACCAGATCATGAGTTTGGACTCTATGCCTTGCGATTCCTCTTAGGATTAAGCGAGGCGGGTTTCTTTCCTGGGATTATCCTATATCTAACCTACTGGTATCCTGCCTCGATGAGGGGGCGTACTATTGCGTCATTCATGTTTGGCATTGCTGTTGCGAACATCATTGGCGGGCCGCTTTCGGGTTTTCTCATGGAGTATCTGCATGGTTATGGTGCATGGCAAGGATGGCGATGGCTGTTCATCATCGAGGCAATACCAGCGATCATAATGGGCGTTGTTTTGTTTCTCAGGTTGCCGAATGGTCCACACGATGCTGCTTGGCTTTCAGAATCACAGCGCAAGGATGTGCTTGATGCGGTCGCATCGTCAGATGAACACGTAAGTAACACGTCGAATGACTCATTCCGTCAAGCCTTCTCAGATAGCCGCGTATGGATGCTAACATTTGCCAACATGCTGGGTATCACGATCACGTATGCCATCAACTTTTGGCTACCAACTATTCTGACGGAGATTGGCGTCGGAAAGCAGGATTACCTCACGGTCGGCCTTGTCTCGCTAATTCCATGGGGCATAGGCGGCCTTTCGATGATGCTCATGGCACGCAACTCCGACCGGACGCAGGAACGCAGATGGCACATTGCAGGATCTCTTCTTGCCTGCAGCGTGGGCCTGCTCATGTTTGCAGCGGTAGATCCATCGCCTGTACCTTCCATTTTAGCTCTTACGATCGTTACCTGTGGTACACTATCCTACAGTGGATTGTTCTGGAGTTTGCCAACGACTCTCCTGCGCGGCACAGCGGCCGTGGCAGGGATCGCCATGATCAATTCCATTACCAACCTCGGAGGACAGATAGGTCCAGAGATCATCGGAAGACTACGGGGCTCGAACTATCATCCTGATGCCCCCTTCATTGTGCTTGCATGCTTTACGTTCGTGAGCGCGGTATTGGTGATTCTTGCAACTCGCAACAAACGACAGACACAATGAGTGTCTTGCGTACAGCACTATTGTTGCTGCTTCTTTGCTTTGTAGCATTGCGTTCGCAAGAGCGCGATAGCGCCGTATCAGTCACACGACTCAGCATCGTGGGAGGTGCCACGATAGGGGGCTTCGTTGTTGGCCATGCAGTCCTTAATGACCTCTGGTGGAAAGGCAGCCGTACGGACTTCCACATCAACACCGATCAGGATTATCGATACGCTCTAAACGCCGACAAGCTCGGTCATGCGACGTTTGCATACATAGCCACGACAACGTATGCCGATCTCTTTCGTTGGACTGGCATGGATTCTGCACAAGCAGTATGGTCTGCCGCTGGTGTTGCAACGGCTTATCAAACCTATATCGAAGTACGCGATGGATTCAGCGAGAAGTATGGCTTTTCATGGGGCGATATCGCAGCGAACATGGTCGGTATCTCTCTCCCTGTCCTTAAGCACTACTATCCTTCCCTTCGCCCCTTTGATCTGCAGGTCTCGTTCTGGCCGTCTCAAGACTTTCGCAACGGATACTACAACGCCATCATCGACGACTACACATCCACCACGCACTGGCTCTCCGTCAACATCCACGACCTAGCACCAACATCAACGTTTAAGGATGTTCCGGCTTGGCTCGGACTTGCCATCGGACACTCTGTACAAAACCTCGATGGCATGGGAGGGGGCCAGCATAGAGTCTTTGTTTCACTCGATTGGAACCTCTCACGCATCGAAGGCCTACCTCCTTGGCTACGCGACATCATGCGAACACTGCACCTGTATCACCTTCCCGCACCAGCCGTACAGATCAGCCCGAATGTGGTGTGGTATGGGATTAGATTCTAATCACTAATTACCAATTACTAATGACGAGTTACGAGTTACTAGTGACATGCTCCTCATGGCTCGCCATTCGTAATCAGTAACTAGTAACTCGTAACTCGTCATTAGTAACTCGTCATTAGTAATTGGTAACTCGTAATTCGTAAGTCGTAACTCGTCATTCGTAACTAATCACTTCCTTCGTGCCATCGAGCTTTGACCATACCACAACATTGACAACCTGTGGTACCCCATTGCTCATGATCGACAGTTGCATCTTGTAATTCATACCGGCAACAACTTGTTTCTCGGCCGAGAGAATCTTCACGAGAGATACTGTTCCTTTGGGTTCACGATTGTCGACTGCGTACTTTGCGCAGGACAGAACATCGTTCTCGTTTGTGTCTGTGGGTGAATAGGCACCCGTCATCGATGATCCTGACGATGTGCCGGCAGCACTGCGGGATGATGTTCCGCAACTGATCAGAACACCAGAAATCACAACGACTATGAGCACTCGCAGTATGGACATGAGATCTCCATTGACACTTACAGCAACTATTCTGGTAGCACTCATTGTTGCAATGAGTGCGCAGACACTTTCAGCGCAATATGCGGAACCGATCAATCATGGTGGTTTCTATCTCGGACCGCGATTGGGAATCCCATTTGTCTTGGGTCTAAGGGGGCGTTACGTTGCGGCAAACGATGAGGGTCCCGTATTCTACGTAGACGGTGATCTTGCAACCTCGATACTCATCAGCACCGCAAGTATTGGCGGTGGTGTGTATCCATTTGGCAACGTCTTGTATGTCGGTGGCAAGTACCATAGTCTCAGCACACCACTCGTTGAAGATCCTGGTGCAACTGTTGGACTGTTCAGCTTGGAAGTTGGCGCTTCGATTGCTCTCAGTGAGCGTAAAAACTGGCTATTGCTGATAGACGCTGGCCCCATAATGAATCCCGTTGCGGATCAAATTCGTGATCTCACCGACCGAGAATATCTGCGGGTCCTTCCCAATATCACACTCAGCCTTGTGGGCCGATTGTAAGCCGCTTAAGACGTGATCCTCAGCGACGTGCCATTGAGCGTCGTCGTATATGTTGCTAGCTTGTTTCTCGCCGAGCACCCTCCCACACACTGTGCCAGCCCCATACCCGTGGCCAGTAGTGTAAGTCCAACAAACGACTGTTGAAACAACTCTTTCCGGTTCATGGCCAGGGATCCTTCGTGTGGTTCAACTTCTTGTTGATGAACTTTTTACGCGCTTAGAGTGTTCCCGACTGGGAACAGCAAAGTCACATCATAGCGCATTCGAGATTATGAAGACACAACTACTTGGCATACTCGCAGCAGCAATGCTTGCAAGCTGCGCAAACAGTAAAAATGAGCCTGCGCAAACGGCTGATGTTATGCCGCTGCTCACGGATGCTGAGCAGAAGGAATTGTACGAACAGGCATCGGCCCTATTCCCAGCCCTTCCAAGCACGATGCCTGGCAGCGAAGCGGACTCACCAGAGTTGATTGCTCTTGGTAAGAATCTGTATCACGACGTACGTTTGTCGGTCAATGACAAGCAGTCCTGTAATACGTGCCACAACGTCGACAATGGCGGAGCCGGCGTGGACAATGAACCAACCTCGCCCGGTGCGCTTGGCAAGCGTGGTGGACGCAACACTCCATCAGCATTAAACGCAGGCTTCCACTTTGTACAGTTCTGGGATGGTCGTGCAGAAGACCTCGAAGCTCAGGCTAAGGGGCCAGTGGTTAATCCAATCGAAATGGGCATGGAAAGTCCGAAGGCCGTCGAGGCCAAGTTGAGTGGGGTCGAATCCTACAAGGCACAATTCGCAGCAGCGTTTCCAAGCGACAAGCGCGCGTTATCCTTCAACAATGTGGCAAAGGCCATTGCTGCATTTGAGCGTACGCTCGTAAGCCCATCTCGCTATGACAAGTGGATCAGTGGCGATAAGAATGCTCTTACGGCTCAAGAGCAGCGCGGACTTCACACGTTTATCAATGCGGGCTGTATCGCATGTCACTCAGGGTCGTTGTTTGGTGGTGCCATGTACCAGAAGTTGGGATTGGTCAATGCCTATCCTTCCAAAGATGCAGGACGCTACGAGGCCACAAAGGATCCAGCAGATAGCCTCATGTTCAAGGTCCCGTCGCTTCGCAATGTTGCCGTCACATGGCCGTATTTCCACGATGGCACGGTCGGCACGCTCAAGGAAGCCATTCGGTTGATGGGGTGGCATCAGATTGGACAGAAGCTGTCCGATAAAGAAGTAGCCTCAATCGAGATTTTCCTGAAGTCGCTAACAAACGAGAAAGTTGCTGCAAAGCACACAACGTCGATAGCGTCGAAGTAACACCAAGCAAAACAAGAATCGAAGCCCCCTGGCGATCCGTTCGTCAGGGGGCTTTTGTTTCTGAGCATAGCTTACTGAGTTCTGTTATCTTTACGGCCTTACTACGACACTCATTCTTTTAACAAACAACGACAAGTATGAAACTTGGTATCATTCTCCTGGCAGCAAGCACAATTGCGCTATCAACAGGTTGTGCAACGATTCTGAAGGGAAGTAGAGAGTCGCTGACAATCGTATCAGAACCTGCTGGTGCAAAGGTGCAGATCAACGGTGTCGATCTTGGCAATACACCGCTCACAACACGCGTTCACGGCACAAACGATCAGATGATTCAGGTACGTAAGGAAGGATATGAAACACGGTCGATCCTGGTAGCAAGTTCAGTAGGGGCGGGATGGATTGTAGTAGATCTTGTATGTGGCCTTCTTCCGCTGATTGTTGATGCTGTAACTGGTGACTGGAAGTCGCTAGATCAGAACAACGTCAACGTAGTCCTTGAGAAGAAGTAAGCAAATTACTCGACATACGTTCTAACGTAAACGAGCACTGTGCAGTTAATGCACAGTGCTCGTTGTTGTTTTGATTCAGATCAATTGGACGTAGGGTTTGCTGTCAATAAATCACAAGACTCTTGGTGAAAGCACCGGCGGGTGATACAACGTTAAGGAAGTACAAGCCGGAGGCTCTGTCTTGAATCTCTATCGGTATGATGAGCTGTTCATTTGTATTCACATCGTCGTACAGTTTTGCTACAATGCGTCCCGAAGCGTCAGAAACCATAACACTGAGCTTGCCGGTAAGACCATTGATTTCGGCTGTGTATTCTGAACCTGAGGTTCGTGTGAGGACTCTCAAAGGGCTGTTGGCATCTGCAGCTGTCGGTTCTTCGTCCACATCTGTTGCAAACATCTCTGGAAGCCATGTACCATTTCCACCTGGAATATCCCACTGGGAGAATACCTCGTAGTGATGAGCTAGTCCACCGTTGTTGCGCGGAAATCCATCTCCGTTATCATGAAAGAGGAAATTGTCGAGGGCTTTTGCAGAAGTGTAGTTCTTTTCTGCTGCGAGCGGGCACTCCTTGCATGTGCGCGAGTACATGGATACGTCGTTAAGTACGAGGAAGAACTGGACCCATGTGATCTGTCTATTTCCAAGAACATATGATCCAGGATTCTTACTCATAAAGTCTGCTGCAATGCGTCTGAAGCGTTCCCAGTCGCTTCCTGATCCGCCCTGAGGGTCGACGCCGTTTGCCCGTGTGCAGTATCCAAGCATCGGAAAGATGTCTTGTCCTGTAAACTTGTTCTGAACCCGATTGTCTACTTTGTTATAGTCGCGATGCCATTCGTTTGGATCGATAAACGTATTTGAGCCACCTCCCCAAGGGTCGCGCGAATTCTTTGAGACAACCACCCGAAATCGTGTCTGAAGCTCTCGACGAGCTACCATTTGTTTGAAGGCCGTGTACGACTTCTCAACAAACTGGTTGTATGTCTTCGTGTATCTCGATATCAACGTGTCTTGGCCAAGTTCCTTTACAAGAATGTACGACGTCTTCGAACCATCAGGTCTTGCAAATTCATATGACAAATGAAGCGTGTCATTCCAGTACCGCTTCGGATCATCATAGATAGCACCGAGACTGTCTTTCAGCACCAACGATGTCTTTTTCAGCCGTTCACTGATGTCTGAGAATGGTGTGTCAAGGTATGGGGGCGGACGATACTCAACCTGCGTGTTGATTCCTGCTAGAACATTACCTAGGATCATGGCACCAGGCACATCTGCCGCGCCGAGAGCACGGAAGAACAACGACATCATGGTAAGTGCTGTCGTCTTGCCCGGATCCGAACCATTCGGCACGTATGCGTATCTGAAGATGTCGTGGACATTTCTGACTTCATCATTGCAATAATTGTTAACGTCGTCAATGAAGTCCTGCATTACCCGAGAATGGTACTTCACCATTCCTTGTTGCGCTAACGTTGGCTCGGATGGTTGGGCTTTCAGAGGCACCATTGCTGCAGCCACCAAGACAATCGCCAGGAAATGTCTCATGTAATTCTGTTTCATGATATGGTCTTTCTTTCTCTTTCGTAGTTACTAACAAACAACTCGTATTCCATTTGCCGCATGCATCGCACGCGCTCGCAGCTGATCGATCGTTTCCTCCGTGTTCAAGGCTGAGGCAACAACTACAGCCATACGCCTGTACGGACGCGTGGATGGTTTGCCGAACACACGGACTTCGATTCCTGGCTGCGCTAGAGCATCCTCAACGCCGATGTATGAGGGGGCGCGCACCGATTCCTCTGTTGCAAGCACAACCGCCGACGCGGCAGCGTGTTCCAAGTCCAAACGTGGAATAGGATATCCCAACACTGCTCGAGCATGCAGTTCAAACTCGCTCAGTGTTGTTGCTCCCGTGAGTGTAACCATGCCCGTATCATGCGGACGTGGCGACAGCTCACTGAAATACACTTCGGTTTCGGTTAGGAAGAACTCTACACCCCAGATACCTGCACCTGAGAGCGACGCCGTAACCAGACTAGCCATGCGTTGAGCTTCTATCAAGAGCTCGGGCTTTACGAAATGCGGCATCCATGACTCTTGATAATCACCACGCTCTTGACGGTGTCCGATGGGCGGACAAAACAGTGTTGGACCATTGTTCTGCGTCACAGTAAGAAGCGTAATCTCACTTTCGAAGCATACGAAGGCCTCAACGATCACTTCCATCAGATCGCCGCGCGACCCTTCCAGTGCATACGTCCATGCACGATCAATATCCTCTGCAGACTTAACCGTGCTTTGCCCCTTGCCACTTGATGACATAAGGGGCTTTACAACACAAGGAATGCCAACTGCCTCAACAGCAGCGACAAACTCTTCATGCGTTGTAGCATAGCGGTAGTTCGCTGTCTTGAGTCCTAACTCCTTAGCAGCTAGGTCACGAATTGCTTTGCGGTTCATGGTCATGTTCGCAGCACGCGCACTCGGAACAACATGTATTCCCTGCTCTTCGTATGCAAACAGACGCTCTGTGCGAATGGCCTCGACCTCGGGAACGATGATGTCGGGTTTGATCTCTGCAACTACAGCATCAAGCTGCGCAGCGTCGAGCATTGATATCACGCGACAATCATCAGCGACCTGCATTGCTGGTGCATTCTCATACGAATCAACAGCAACAACGCGGTGTCCGTAGCGCTTAGCTGCAATAACGAATTCTTTACCGAGCTCTCCAGAGCCGAGAAGGAGGATTGTTTTCATCGTTCAATTTATGGAGTGGACTGAAATCTATGTCCAGTAGCTGGCGTAGGACCCAGATGGATCGTACATCTTCTGCTGATGTTCAATCGAGAAGTGACGTCCACCACGTGGATCAGCCCCTTGTCCGGCGATATAGCGCCAGTTACCCTCATTCGACGCTGGATCATAATCAATGAGCTGCATAGCAAACCAAGCCTCGCCCCATTGCCAGGGTAGACGCAGCTCATTGATCAGATAACTCGCTACGATCTGACGCATACGGTTGCTAAGCCAGCCTGTTACACGAAGCTCCTTCATCGCAGCATCAACAAACGCAGCGCCAGTTGTTCCAGAGGTCCAGGCCAAGAATTGTGGATTCGTTCTTGCACGTTCCATGGTATCACACGGTGTTAGCCCTCGCTGCTTAGCACGAAATGCAAAGAAGTCGCGCCATACAAGTTCAAACCAAAGCCAATAAGTGCCATCGTTGGCACCATGCTCGTCCTCATAGTCCCAGAGAGCCGTAGTGATCGTTCGTGCCGTGATGTTACCATGTGCCAGCCATGGAGAGAACTTACTCGAGAACTCAGTGCCTATTAGTCCATTTCGTGTTGCTTTGTACGTGTCGACACGGCGCGATGCCAGATACTCGCGCAGATGCGCAAGTGCGGATTC
>CANGZU010000080.1 GCA_947458785.1 Ignavibacteria bacterium | reverse complement strand
TGCGTTGGTGGAATTGATACACTTATCGCGATTGCTGACGTAACAGCTGGTGCAACTACAACGTATCAGTGGTTCAAGGATGGTGTTGAACTCACAGGCCAAACAGGCAACATCATTGAGCTTAGAAATGCACAGTACACGACATCTGGTGTGTATACATGCATGGTAAAGGCAAACGATGGAACAAACTTCGTTCAGCTTCAGTCAGAAGGCGCAACTGTTATGGTTGTTCGCCCAACACAGATCACCGAGCAGCCAATGTCTCAGCCTGTAGCAGATGGTGGTACATTTAATCTCACAATCGCTGCGGAAGCTGTTGGTGCACCAACGAATTTCATCCCAGGATATCAGTGGATGAAGCGCGCATGGAATGCCGCAACGCTCACATACGAAGACACACCTGTAAATGACGATGGTCGCGTCACAGGCTCACAGTCATCAATGCTCACAGTACGCAACGCTGGTGCTGCTGACACAGCTGGCACATACGTTTGTGAAGTAACGGGCTATTGCGGAACTGTCAAGTCAAAGTCTGCCCGCGTATTCATCCCGCTTGTTGCTGTTTCTAACATGACGCCAAACCTCTGCGAAGGTGGTACGCTTGAACTTGATCTTCGTGCAAACCCAACAACACTTCCAGAAGGCAATGCCTCATTCCAATGGTATAAGGATGGCGTAAAGCTTGCCGGACAGACAGTCCCAGCTCTTGTCGTCAAGAACTTCGCAAAGTCAGACAACGGCACATATACATGTGAGATGACATTTGGAACGAAGGAACTCACATTTGCATCAAATGCAGTTTCTGTCACAGCTGGTACAGCTCCAGAATTCACGCGTCAGCCAGAAGGCGTTACAGTTTGCGAAGGCAAGGTTGTCACACTTTCAGCCGCAGCTGCTGGCGACAATGTGCAGTATCAGTGGATGAAGGGTACTGAAGTTCTTGCAAATGAGAATGCTTCAACGCTGTCGCGCATCGCAACTGATGCAGATGGTGGTTCATACGCAGTCGTTATCACAAATACATGTGGAACAAAGACATCGACAGCTGTTGATGTAGTAGTTGATCCACTTGCAAAGATCTCGACTCAGCCAGCTGATGTTCAGTTCACGCAAGGTGGAACGGTTACGATGTCAGTGGTTGCAGCTGGACGCAACATCTACAACTACCAGTGGTATGTAAATGGTGTTGCAATCCCAGGTGCTACAAATGCTACACTTGAGATCAAGAACGCTACGACAGCAAATGCTGGCGAGTACTACTGTGAAGTAACAAACCTCTGCGGTGCAGTTAAGACACGCAACGCGGTTGCTTCGATCACAACTGGTGTTACAGAAGATGTTGTTGCTGGTGGATACTTGCTTTCAACAGCATTCCCGAACCCTACATTCGATGCCTCAAACGTCACATTTGCAGTACCAGCTGCTCAGCAAGTACGCGTAACAGTTAGCGATCTTATGGGTCGTGAACTCGGTGTACTTGTCAACGAAGTCGTTGAGAGCGGTTCACACGTTATCAAGTTCCGCGCAAGTGAGTTCAACCTCACAGCGGGTGCTTACAACGTAACGATGAATGCAGGTGGCTTTGTAGCTACACAGCAGATTGTTGTTGTGAAGTAAAACGATAGTCCTGAAAACGAATAAGGCCCGGTAACCATTGGTTACCGGGCCTTTCTGTTTGTAGTGAGTCTACCCACCTCGTTGAAAGTCAGTCTGGGAATCAGCGTATGTCTACGGTCTGCCAACCCTTAGGTACAACGTATTGAAACGACTTCTGCATTGTGGGAGGATTTGATTTGAACTTCGATATGCTGTAATCGCTCGTAGAGCCGCTCGACGTAATGCGCACGTTCGTAACAGCCATTGCTGGTGTGCATGAGATCTCGACGGTACTAATGTTGGCAATCTGTGCTTGAGGGTTCGGTGCCTCAAGACGAACAACGATACCAGTGGATAGCTGCCGGGCTATGGAGCTCCGGTACACGGACATTACGTCGAAGAATACACGTTCAATTGACACGTCTGTAGACTGTGGCTTGTAGTCATTGATAACCACAGTCTTGGTAGATGCTGTCGCATTCCAGACTGTTCTGCCATCACTAACCACCGACCTGTCACCCAAGGTTATGCGATAGGCACCTCCACGCTTGGCAAGTATGTGGCCAGAATGACCGCCCTTGTCGCGAAATGAAAACGAAACGGCAGATAAACCACGGTACGATCTGTGAAAACGTTGCAGAGGATCTTCAGCAGCCTGCAGGGACAGCACAGAGCATGCGATAAGTGCGGCATGTCGAACGATTTTCATGTTGTCACTCCGACTTTCGTATTAGTGATGTAAGTGGACCTCGAAGTCCGGAATAACCTGTCAACGCGGCATCTATGGATCCAATGGCAACCTTCGTTGATACCTTTACAGGGATGCGTCGATCATCATCAGACAACCACAACAAGAGCTTTCCCTCGTACTTGAAGAGGGTGCCCGATTTGATAACGGGTTCCACTACGATACAGTTGAACACACCTGCATCGACCTCTACCTGCTGACGTCCGTGCACTTTGACGGCCAAATCATGCGTGGCGCGATCAAAGAAATTCTGCAGATACAGGATCTGACCGGCCTTATACGATCGAAGGTCAACAGATCGTACGAAATAGAACGCAGATACAATGTCGTGCACGAACTGTGGAATTGCAAACGTGCCCTCAGTAGTCTTTGCGGTCTTTGATGCGTGATCAAACGTAGCTGAAAAGTCCTTGCTAAATCCGCCTTCTCGAATGGACTGCTGGAATGCCCACGGAAAGATTCCGTCGATATCGACGAGCGTCCGATAGCGATCGCGCACTCGGTAGAGAAAGTCAAGCGACTTTAGAGAATTGACCTCGAAGCGGACATCGTAACACGGGCGTCCGGCACGCTGGACAGCCTCCTTACCTATTGAGAAGACAGCCGTACCGGCAGTAATAAACTTATAGCCGACGTTGTACTCAAGGCGCTCGCCGAACCCAAACGCGTTGTTTTCGACAACACGTAGCGGGGGCATTTGAGCTTGTTGTGCTATCAGTGGCTGTAAACAGCAACCGAAACACAACAATGTTATGATGAGTAACATGTAGGCTAAAGACGCAGAGTAAGAGGCATTGGTTTAGATGGAAAACAGAAACGTCTGACCATGCGAACATGATCAGACGCTATGTGTGGGCCCGGCCGGATTTGAACCAGCAACCAACGGATTATGAGTCCGCTGCTCTAACCATTGAGCTACGAGCCCCTTTCAAGAGCGCACAAACTTAATTGAACAGTCCCAGAAAAACGCCGAGTTGCGCAGAAAAACCGTTCATAGAGATTGAATTTGGCATGTTGGTAACCGTTGCGTAACCGTTGGCCTGCCAATCTGACGTTGAAAACTGCACCGCATACGAACCCTGACCTCGGATGGCAAGGAACGGCGTTAGTACATACTCGAAACTCAATCGCGGCAGAGCAACAAGGGCGCTTTGTAGCAGTCGTGTGTTGTCGCCTGACGGCTCAGACCTGTTGATGTTCATCCAGTCAACGCTTGATCCGTTTTGTCGAACATCGATCTGCGTCGTGCCCCAGCATAGTCCGATACCCGGGAGCACCGTAAATGACTGAGACAATGGCAGCGCATAGTCAATGTGGACAGTCTTTGTGGAAACGGCGTAATCAACGCTTCGATGCACAACAGACTGATTTGGAAGAGTTACGTCACCCGAGGATGCAACAGAACCCGTTAACCAGGAAAAACCAATCCGTACGTTGGGTACGATCCCTATGGCCGTGTAGAACTCTACACCAAAGAGCAACAATGGAGAATTCATGTTGCCAAGTCCTAGAGCCGTAGCCTTGGCATTTACATCTGTTACATCTGGCATGAACAGGTTCATCACAGGGCCAACACCAATCGCTGAGTAAGGGGTTGATTCCTCTGGAAGGGGCTCTTCGTCGAAATTCAACGAGTTCAGCCGATCATCCTGCGCAATGGCTGAGAACGATGTAATGATGAGCGCCAACACGTATACAAACTGACGAAGCATAAAATTCTCCCGAATAGTGTGCCACGAAGATACGGGGCTCCGTAGTTTCGTCGCATGAAGATTGTTGCAGTGGTGCTGGGCGGCGGCTTGGGAGTAAGACTCTGGCCACGCAGCACAGAGCGTAAACCGAAGCAGTTCGTACACGTGTTGGGAGAGGGAACACTCATCCAAAACACCGTGTCACGGTTAGCCCCTTTCATAGACGCGAATGATGTCTATGTTGTGTCTACGCCAGAACTACATGACCTTGTACGGGATCAACTCCCAAGCATACAAGACCAACACATCTTGTTGGAGCCGTTTGGACGAAATACTGGCCCTGCAATTGGATTTGCTGCAACAAAACTTCGCGCAACAGTTGGTGAAGATGCCGTAATGGTGGTTCTTCCGAGTGATCACCTGATCTCTAACGTGCGTGAGTTCCATGTGATCCTCGATAAGGCATGTTCGGCAGCAATCGCGCTTGGTCGAATCATCACAATCGGCGTGATGCCCACGCGAGCTGAGACAGGGTATGGATACATCCAGGTTGGAGACGAGATCGCGACAGACAACCCCGTGCTTCGTGGCGATGTAAAGTCGGTAGAGACATTTGCGGAGAAGCCCGATGTATCTACTGCACAACGATTCATTGACGCGGGCGACTTTGTCTGGAATAGTGGCATTGTTGTTGGAACGGTAGGGACGGTTCTCGATCGCATCGACGAGTATCTGCCAGACCATGCACCACTTCTTGCACAGTACGAGCGTGCCATCGGTACTCCTGATGAAGATCTTGTACTCGAAACTGTCTACAGGCAAATGCGATCGGTGTCCTTTGATGTTGGCGTGCTGGAACATGATCGAAGCCTCGGTGTTGTCGAGGGGGCATTCGGCTGGAGCGACGTAGGAACATGGGACGAACTCTATCGGATGTCCATGAAAGACGGCAAGAACAACGTCCTAGAGGGCAACGTACTGGCCGTGAATACAACCAATAGCCTGGTTAGTGGATCAACAGGCCGACTCATTGCCATGATCAATGCCGATAATCTGGTCGTGGTCGAAACAGAATCATCGATATTGATCTGTAATCGCGGTCAGACAGAGGATGTCCGGGAACTTGTAGATCAGTTGCGCCGACGGCATATTGCTAAACACTTTTAATGTTATGCAAGCCCCATTCAAGATAGCCGTGATCCTTATAGCTCTTTTGCTGATTTGCAAGGGGGCTGGCATGGCGCAACAAGGCAGATCGTCAATCGATAGTCTGCGTCGTGAGGCAGCAAAGGCTCTGCGTGTATCCGACTCGCTACGGAGCGCCTGGGATGTACAGTGGAAGCAGAGTGATAGCCTACGCATCGAGTCGATGTTCCTTCGTATGCGTTCAGACTCTCTGAAACGTGTTGTGCAGACACAGCTGGGCCGCGTTGCTTCGCTTGAACAGGCAATGCTTGATACCACCAGCACAATGGATGTGATCGTTGACAGCGCAGTTGTCAACACGATTCGTTCGGCGGCGCAGGCAGTGCGAAAGCCTAAAGTATCTTCGGGCAGAACGCTCAGTGATTCAGTCACGGCAATCGTTATGAAGGTAAAGCCCGACACCGGCACCGCTTCATACTATGCCGAACAGTTTCATGGAAAGAAAACGTCGAGTGGTGAGACCTTTAACATGCACGACCGCACGTGCGCACACCGATGGCTGCCCTTCAACACGATGGTCAAGGTTACCAATCTTGCCAATGGCAAAGAGGTTGTAGTTCGTGTTACCGACCGAGGACCATGGAAACACACGCGCCTCATTGACGTATCAAAACAAGCCGCAAAGGAGCTTGATATGATTCGCGCAGGAACGGCTCGTGTAGCTATTGAAGTTGTTGATCCGCCCTCAAAGGACGAGGAATCAGCCGACGATTCAGAGTAAGCCAGGAGAGCTTAGCAGAACGGAATCTTGACCACTTCGGCAGGGAACGTTGTTCCGCGAGCAGCGATCTCGATCATCGACCCCGGTGTGCTCAATGATGTTGGCACATAGCCAAGACCGATACCAGTGCCCAAGCCCGGCGAAGTGTTACCGCTTGTTACCTGCCCGATTGTCTCTCCATTGGCTACGATAGCATAGCCATGACGCGGAATGAGTTTCTCTGTGCGCATCACAAAGCCCACGAGCTTGCGGGTTGGACCCTCTTCCTTGACCCTGGCAATGACGTCGCTGCCGTTGAATGGACCCTTCGCAAGCTTTGTGATCCACCCTAGGCCAGCTTCGATTGGGTTTGTCTCGTCTGTGATATCGTTCCCGTAGAGACAATATCCCTTTTCAAGACGCAGCGTATCGCGGGCTCCAAGACCGATCCATGCGATGCCGTCGCTCTTGCCTGCCGCAAAGAGCATTTCGATAACGTGCGCACACACCGAGGCATCTCCGCGGAAGTACAGCTCAAAGCCGATCTCGCCTGTGTAGCCCGTGCGTGAGAGGATCATATCCACGCCTGCAAGTTGTCCTTCGACAAAACTGTAGTAGGCAACTTCACCAAGATTTGCATCTGTAAGGGTTTGGAGAACCTCTATGCTCTTCGGACCCTGCACAGCAAGGAGGTTGATCTCGTCGCTGTGGTCTGTGAGCTCAAGATTTGTAAAGCCTACAGCATTCTCGCTCACCCATGCCCAGTCCTTGTCGATGTTAGCGCCGTTTACAACGAGCATGTAGTCGTTCTCGCCACGCATGTATACAAGCAGGTCATCTACGAGTCCGCCATCGGGTCTTGGCAACGCAGAGTACTGCGCCTTGCCAGGGGAGAGCTTCGATGCGTCGTTCACCGTGATCTTTTGGATGAATGCCAGAGCATCAGCCCCCTTCACGAAAAACTCACCCATGTGAGAGACGTCGAACACTCCAACGCCAGTGCGCACGATGCGATGCTCTTCCAGGATACCGGTTGGGTATTGGATCGGCATTTCGAATCCAGCGAATGAAACCATCTTTGCGCCAGCGGCAACGTGTATTGCGTGGAAATTTGTCGTCTTCATTGTAGTACTTTCGTGGAGTGAGCTGCGAATATAACCAGCACGCAAACCATACAGGGGGCTTGTATGACGTCACGTCGATCTTTACTTCGGTCGCTAGCTGCGATCGGACCAACGGCGCTCTTTGCGTCTGATGCACTGCATGCAGTAACGCAGTGGCTTCCTACCACGTTCCCAGCGCCGGCGTCCGATGTTGCGCGGGACGAGGACTTCTGGATGACGGTGCAGCAGGCATTCGATGTTGACCGCTCGATCATCAATCTGAATAACGGCGGCGTGTCCCCCTCGCCCCGTACCGTTCAGCAGGCGTTTAGGCGTTACACCGAACAGGCTAACAATATGCCTGCCTACGAGATGTGGCGTCACCAAGAGCCTCAGGT
Source organism: Ignavibacteria bacterium (assembly GCA_947458785.1). Classification (GTDB taxonomy): domain Bacteria; phylum Bacteroidota; class Ignavibacteria; order Kapaibacteriales; family Kapaibacteriaceae; genus UBA10438. The sequence goes on along the minus strand of CANGZU010000080.1, from coordinate 1,434 downwards.
CGAAACGATCCGTGAGGGCCTGGCAGAGATCTTTGCTGTAAGCCCAGAGGAGATCGCGATCACCCGCAATGCCAGCGAGGCTTTGCAGACGTTGCAGCTTGGGGTGCCGCTCGAGAAGGGCGACGAAGTTCTGACGACGACGCACGATTACCCGCGCATGCTAACCACGTGGGATCAGCGCGTACGGCGCGATGGCATCATACTCAAGAAGGTGCCTATTCCGACGCCCCTGATGAATCGACGCGATGTGGTCGACGCTATCGAGCGCGCGATTACACCACGAACAAAGGTGATCCACATATCCCATGTTGTCTTTCTGACCGGACAGATTCTTCCGGTGCGTGAGATATGTCGTCTGGCCGCATCACGAGGCATTCGGTGCTTTGTCGATGGTGCCCACGCATTCTCGCACTTTCCGCATACGCAGAAGGATCTCGAATGTGAGTATTACGGCACAGCCCTGCATAAGTGGTTCCTTGGTCCTATTGGCACAGGAATGCTGTACGTCAAAAAGGACCGCATCGCCGATATCTGGCCCCTCATGGCAGCACCGAAAGAGATGGATTCCAACATCCGCAAGTTTGAGGAAATTGGAACCCATCCTGCTGCGATGCACAATGCACTGATGGAATCGGTACACTTCCACCGTGCGCTTGGCAGTGATCGCAAGGCCGCACGCTTGCGATACCTGCATACGGTATGGACAGATCAACTGGAGCGATTCGAGAACGTAAAGTTCTTGACGAATATCAAGGACGACGAGAACCAATGCGGACTTCGCCTCGTACATGTCGAGGGAACAGATCCGGGTAAAGTGTCGGCCTACCTACTCGACAAGCACAGGATCTTCACTGTTTCTATCGGACACGAAGACTTCAAGGGGCTCCGTGTAGCCCCCTCCGTATACACCACTGTAGCCGAGATGGAGCGATTTGCGCAAGCAATGTCCATCATCGCCCGTGGCGAAGCGGGTTCGGCCGTGCTAGTTGACGCAAAGGGCTGATTCTTCCTCGAACTCTTCATCGTCTTCGTCGAGTGATACTGCGTTGGGGCGAAACACTTGCTCCAACTCCTGCTCAAGTGTGCGTGATCCATGATAGCGGTCTTGGTCGCGCACGAAGCTTGCCATGATCTCGATATGCCATGGCGGCAATAGCGTTACATGCACGCCATTCTCCCACGTGAACCGTTTCATCGCAGCATCGCTCGTGATCACCGTCTGCTGCAGGTTCGAGACCAAGGCATCGATGAGCTCGTGAAGATTCTTAACAGTGGCTACCGAAACAAGGATATGCACGTGGTCGTGCTGCACCGCAGTTGCATGCAAGGTGGCATTCCGCCCCTTAAGTGTGTGCTCGGCTACCTTCCATAGAGAGTCCAATAAATCCTTTGATAGGCGAAACTCTCCTGAGGGAATCAGAATCAGGTGCATAC
>CANGZU010000079.1 GCA_947458785.1 Ignavibacteria bacterium | reverse complement strand
GTTTGTGTTGAGATCACGATTCTGCCTTGTAGATCCATGATGTGAATGGTTGACCGTTCCTCTACTCCGTGCAGGGTTATCTTGCTCTCAGAACGCGAGACGATGTTGGGGTATACGTACATGGAAGACGTTGCCTTTTCTTGGGTTACGCTCGTTGCGAGCGTGCAGAAACTTGCCGGACCCGGGTCCGCATATTGCAGGGCAAAGCCCCCTTCCATGGCCTTGATGCGAAACTCATAGATGGCATGGGGCTCTTCCTTCCGCGAAGAACTGCCCCAACCAGCCTTGCCGTTTTCTACGATTGTGGTGTCGGATGATACGTCCACACCATTGCGGATAACAGTTGGCTTGCGCTCGGGATCTTGCCATACCCAGATGCCCCAATGCTCGCGTCCGTTGCCGGTGTAGAGCTCAAAGAGGTTGTAGCAGCTTGCGCTGTTAGGCACCTGCGTTGCATAGATCCAGTCGTTCAGGATGTGCACGGTGCCGCTGCAATACTGCGCATAGAGATCCGAGAACATGCCGCTTGCGGGCTGAGCACCGGTCCACTCGCCGGGGGTGAAGGCCCCGTCGATCGTGCCAACACCGGTGCAGGTGTTGGTAACAGTTGACTGCGATCCGGAGCGATAGGTGATGGTGTTACCTGACATGTCACCGGCGATGTCGTTGGGTTCTTTCTCGAGTCCCACAACGCCCCCTTGAGGGATGTAGCGCTCATACTGTTGGGTGGTTACGCCCGAAGAGCTAAAGATGGCCGTGCGCATGTTGGGCTCGCGGATAAGACCATACCCCTCGACGCCGTTTTGATCGCACTCGAGTGATGTGCTTGTTGATGGCACATACTGCACAGGATCGCTTCCTGTTGGGATGATGAAGAGCCCATCGGACACCACAACCGAGAATTCATAGATGGTATGGGGCGTTGTGTCGCTTGGAGAAGGACCATAGCCAAAGCCGCCACCGATGACAAGGTTTGTATCCTTTGTTACATCTACGCCGTTCAGGACAACGATCACGGGGTTGGTGCTGTCGTGGGTTACCTTGATGCGCCAGTGTTCGCGTCCGTTGCCGGTTGTAAAGTCGAACAAGTTGTAACAGCTCTTGTTGTAGTCGGATGATCCGATGAGCCAGTCGTTCATCAGATACATTGCCTTGCGCTCTGCGCAGTAATCAAGATACAAGTGCGAAAAGCGTCCGATCATGGGGACGATGCCTTCCCATTCGCGCGACCCATCTCTGAGACGCGTAAAGCGTCCGTCGATCTTGTGACGCTCGACGCAGGAGAGCGTGCCGCCGTGTCCACCGTTGGGATAGGTGGTAACAGGGAAGTCCATCGGACGCCGCGAGGCATCGGAAAGATCGAGACGTGGACCATTCTGCGTGCCTGGATCTGGATCCGTCTTGTCGATCTTCGAGTCCAGCGTGTCTACGTATGATGTGATGCTAAACGAGTCTACTGCATAGGGTCCATCGGCAACACAGATCGCTATCTGATGTCGGCCAGTAGCAAGACTTGCTGGCGTGCGCACGATGATGGCTTGGTCGGAGCTCTGCAGGATCGTGCTCGCGGTGCCGTCCACATACGCCGTCATCCGCGCAGGCGATACACGCGCAAATGCTTCGCCTTGCGGGGGCACGAGTGTAAGGGGCTGACCCGCCACCGCGGTGGTGCCGGTGATATTGATGCGAAACGTACTAGTTGTGCTCTGGTTGCACTGTGCGATCGCAGAGGCAACACTGGCGCATATCAGCGCGAAACAAAGGATGATCTTCATAAAGTTTACTTTCGGTTACTCGTTGGTAGTTGTTTAATGCTGCACGATGAACTGTGCCGTGCGAACAGAGGCCCCTTGCACAATGCGGCATACGTAGACGCCCGCTGCAAGTGTATCGGTTGGGATGGTGAGGCGCTTTACGCCGATGTCGGCAAAGCCATGGTCTGTCTGACGCAGCAGCACGCCGTCGATGGAATAGACTTCTGATCGGATGTTGCCAGGAATAATCGTGACCACATCGAAGTTTGCCACGTCGTGCGACGGCGTTGGAATTGCCTCGAGAGCGTCGGGATGGTCAATGTCTCCGTGACCCGGTGCAACGGACGTTGTCTTGAGATCACAATCAACGACAAGCTTCTTCGATAGCGTGCTTTCGCCATCAACAAACACCAGACGCAGGGTGCGCTTGGTTTGCCCCTTATCACAGGGTGGGATGCGGAAGTACAATCGGCAGCAATCGTCCTTGGCAAAGTTCTCGGCGAACTCCGTATAGACTGCTTCAAGCTCTTGCCCGGTTGTGATCTGGTAGACCTTACCCGAGGGGGCTGATGCAACAAAGAGCTTCATCGTATCAAGTGCGAGGCGCTCATCTATTGTGCCCGTGAAGCCGAGCGCAATGAGATAGAGCGGCACGTTGGCTTGACGAATGGCACTGATCACGGGAGCGATATCACCTGGTGACTGATTGTTTAGCCCATCAGTAAGTGCAACCAGCGCCTTGCGCGGACGTGCATGCGTTGCGAGCTTCTCTAGGCCAAGTATAAGTGCACGATAGAACGCAGTATAGCCGTTGGCAAACAACCTGTCGATTGCCTGACCAATCTTCGACGTATCTGTTGTCCAGTTTTGCGATAGCACGACGCTCGTGTTGAACTGTATCAGACTCAGGCTGTCTCCTGGCTTGAGTTTGCGCATAAACGAATGGATCGATGATTTCAGCGCGTCGATGCGGGTAACGTTGGCCCCGTTGTAGACAATCTCTTCATTCATACTGCCGGAGACATCCACGACCAAGCCAATCGATACTGGCTCTGTGCGTGCTGTGTCGCAGATCAGCGAATCGGGACAGATGAACTTTCCGTCGGCTACGATGCCAAGTTGTTCTTTCGAGACCAGCTCGTTGCGCGTGCCTGTAAGACTTGTCGAGTCGATCTGCACAATCGATGCATCAACACGAATCCCAACAACATCGCTGCCAACCTTGATAGGCGTTGCGCTGCAGATGTTGATGTCCTTGGCAAGAATCTCCTCGACAACAACTGTCAGTGAGCCGCAGTTATCCTCGTAGCGTGGGATCACAGCGCCCAAGGCGACGTTGTATGTTGAGTCGAGAATTTGAAATGCAAGGGGCTCGCCCGTGCCAGCCATCGTGTGCTGATATCGGTGGAATGTCTGGTCCAGCTGCATCGGCGGCAGCGGCTCATTATTGATCCGAAACCCGAGGTACTTCCGAAAGCTGATTTCGAAGAGCGGGTTCATGCCCAGCCCCTTAGGAGGAAAGGCATAGACTGTGGAGTCACCAACCCAATGGGGGATCGTTACAAACGGCGTTCCCAGGATTGTTGCTGGGGGCCAGCGGTAGGCATCAATTTCTTCCTTGGGCACGTCGTAGACCCATGCGGCGTCGACGCCATGACAATCAGTGAATTGCGGCCACTGCGAGTATGTGCCCGTAACCGTGATGCGGTAGCGAGCATTGCTCTTCGTGGGTGGTGTTGCAAGGACACTGCCAGAGCGAGCATTCAATTGAAGTGTGACTGGGAACTGCGCATGCAGTGTAGTGCCAGCCATGAGAACAACTGCGATCAGTGCAATTGTCATACGAACGATTTCCATAGTACCCTCACATGTTGTGTAATCGCTGAGCTTCTCTCGTGCTCAACGAACGCAACATCCGGGGCAAACGAAGACCCAAAACATTGGCAACGTTGTGGAAATGTTCGCCGCTAGGAATTAGCGAATGCGGACCTTTGAATGGTCGATCTTGAGTCCGTAACTCTTGGCCTGACGTGGTCCCAGGCCCTCGACGATATAGTAATGGGCAAGGTTCTCGTCGATCACTTCAGTGATCTTTGTGTTCAGCTTTGAAAGGTGCGAACGGAACTGCTCAACGGGCGTTGTGTTATCGTCCTTGTTGCGCTTATACGTCCCGTCGGAGTCAGCATAATTCGGGAAACTCTCCATGCGATAGGCCATCAGCTTGATCTTAAACGACTCATCGAGCACCATTGTACTCACGCGGTACCGCGGGTCGCTGCCATTCTTACTTGCCTTGACGCGCTCGAGAAAGAACCGGTAGTAGGCAAACTGCATTGGTGAGAAATCGATGATGGAGCCATTGATCTTCACATGCCCCTTACCAATCGACATCTCGACCATTGGTATCGCGATATTCTTGAGCTCTTGATTCTCCCGTTCCAGCGCTTGTATGCGCGGCAGTGTAGCATCAAGGCGCACCTCGCGCACCGGCTTGCTTGACAGCTCTGCCTCTACCGTGCGATACAACGACAGCTTGGCTTCGCCTGATTCTGCCAGGAGAATCCAACACACCTGCATCGACGGTGTGCCCGATGAAATCGAAGCAGCAAGGGGCTGCTTCAGATGCGAATAGCCGTGGACGATCTCTTTGAGACGAGGGTAGATATCATTATGATCCGTTGGATCCTCGATATCCATAGTCACGATGGAAATCTTAACGCCCGGCAACACCCGTTTGATGGCCTTTTGCAGGCGTTCTGCGCCAGAGAGAATGTTATAACGGATACCATCGCCAACGGTGGCGATCAGGATAATGTTCTTGGGTTTGAGTCCGCGTATGGCAGAAAGGGCTGGTCCCCGCAGTTCATCGACCAGATTAATGTCGGTTACACCAACAAACGAAAACAAGACCATACCAATGATTCCCCATAGTTATCCCATCCTTTACATATTTGCGATTGATATCAATCAGGTTTTTCTCTCGGGTCGAATATAGGATATCTACATGAATTCAATAGAAGCAAAGACAATCGAGGATAGGGCCATTGTGCCGCTGGCGAGTTTTCTCCACGATTGCATGAATGCAATCGATCCACACTACATGGACACGGTTGTAGAGCGGTTTATCAAGACGAAAGAGAATAGGGATAAAAACGACCAACTGTATAAAGGTGTTGTGGATGTTTTCGACAGCCGAGGCATGCGACGGACCTCTCTTGAGGAGTTTGACCTTCTCTTCTTGTTGCAGTTCTTTGCCTTTGCAACCATGCATGTGCAGAAGCCTAGTCAGGACAGTCAATGGTATCCGAGTTTGACTTCCAGATATCCGTTTAGCAAGACTGTTCGAAACAAGATATTCGTCCTCAGGGACAAGCGTAACACGTCAGAGCACGATCGTAACGAGCGCAATAGGAAACACTACCTTGAGATCCTCGTATCAAACTTCCTCGACGTGTTTGCCCATGAGATCCTGGTTGTCATCGAACAGCAGCCTGCACTCTTCAGTGAGCAGACCATACAGGCGAATCGAGAGTTTGTAGAGTACCTTCGAAAACTAAAACTGAGGCTTCTTGTGCAGAGTCGACGTGTGCTCGTAGCCGCGGCGTCAATCGCTGCAGTTGTTGTGCTTAGCGTTGTGTATCTCGTCACCAGACCAGCTCGCATCACTGTTCCCGACCCTGAGCCCAAACCGAAGAAGGGTTTGGTGTTTATAGCCTGTAACGGGCTAGAGCAGATTAGCAACCAGCAATTGCTCAATGAAGTGTCGAAGCAGTGCGAACAAGAGAAGGTTATATCCGTCGATGTAGTCACTGGTTCGGGTCTCCTTTGGAGCAAGCCCATTCAATCAACGCAGCGTGATTCACTGGAAGCATTTGTTAAGCAGATGCGCCTAACGGCAAAATCCATGACTGATATCACTGAGTTTGCTACATCCTTTGATGCTGCGTTCCTTGCGATGAACAAGATGTATGATCACAGCCGAAACCCACGCATGATCATGGTGGGTCACTTGCCGGAAATCACGCAAGAGAGGAATGAGGAACTCAAGAAGTCCGGTTGGCAGCCATCAATGATCGACAAACTCATTTCCACTTGGAATACTCGGAAGTACTCATCGCCATTGTGGATCTATAGTGGGCAAACGCATCAAGTAGAACGTGCCTACGTAAATAACATTATGATCAAATCAAGCACTATCCTACGCCCCGAGGAACACCAGCTATGAAATCAGTTGTAAACACTGCAATCATGTTTATTTCAGCAGTCCTCATCAGTGCTGGATGCTCGACATGTTTACCCGTGCCACCATTGTATGTACAGGGTCAGGCAGCGGTTCAGGTAACCAAGCATGGCACACTTGTTCGAGGCACGGCATCCGAAGCCGACACAACGATTGTCTTTGAGAAGGTTGGACAATCAGCAAGCGTCTACTCCGACAATTCGTTTATCCTCTCAATACCCAACACGATCGACATGGCACTCTATGCCTTGCAGGTCAAGGAAAGCGACGCCGTAACAGCTGGGCAGAAGTCCTTTGAGCTAACCCTTGTTGAATCGTGCATGCCATCGATTACCATCGACAAGCACTGCAAGATTGTGAACTGGTACAACCCGTATCGCATCCCAGAGATCCGTGTCAATAACTCCGAAACTGACCAGCTCATTCTCACACCACTTATTAGTGGAGACAACACCATCGTCGGATACGAGGTCCGCCTCGGCGACAGTGAGGTTTGTGATTCACCAGCCTTAAGGCAACTCAAACGTCTTAGAGGAAAACAAGCCACATTCTCACGCGCCCCCTCTAACACAAAGAAAACACCACGCAATCCCGAATTCTTTGCGGGATTCCCAGAGATACGGAAGTAGGGGGGCAAGAATAAGTTAGATATGATACCTGATTCGTTCGAACAACTGGCAACACACAGTAATCCAATCGCTCAGATAGGAGAACTTTACCTATTTGGTATACTAAAACGAGCACTCCCCAAAGATTGCATCATTCATTTCCAGCCCTACACTTTTCATGGCAGAAGGGCGGACTTCTTGGTACAGCGCCGTGGTTATGGTGCAACACTGATAGAAGTCAAAGATTGGAATGAAGACCTATATGTGCACGGCCCTTCAGTAGATGCTGCTAATGGCCATAAGATTGTTGTAAAGTCAACTGGCAGCATACTGCGCGATCCCGTTGATCAGGTGAGAGAATACAAGGATGATCTATTTCACGCTACTGACCTTGCCATTAAAACGCTACATGATCCTTCGATATACGGCATAGTTGCCACAGTTGTAGTCTACACAAACTATTTGAACATCAAGAAGTGTCATTCGAAACATACCACTGTTCTTGGGCGAAGTGATATATCACGCGTGAATGAAGAGCTCGTGCACAGGCTCAAACTTGACAAGCGGCGAACCCGATACACCGATGAGATTCATACTTCGATTTTTGAGGCGGTTCAAGCGCGTTTTTATCCAAAGACGCCTTCGTTTGAGATTAGTGCAACCGAAAGGCAGAAAAGTGCTCTTGTGCTACCCGCTAATCGACGGAGAAAGATCATGGGCCCTGCTGGATCAGGCAAGACTACAATTGCACTCGCAGCCTGCAGACATTGGGCACAGGAATCTAAGAGTGTGTTGATACTTGTCTTTACCATTGCTATGCGGAACCACTACCGATATTTGTTAGATCATGTCAAGGGCGATTTTGATCGAAGCCTAGTTCACGTAATGACATACTCAAGGTGGATACGGGAATCCATACACCATGTCGTCGACAGTGGCCTGATATCAGATCCAGATATTTATTCTCGCCTGATATCAATTGCAAATGGCAAGGAAAGTTCACTGGAGAATCAATCCTCGATAGATGACGCTGTTGATCTGATTTTTACACTAGGAGTCTTCAAGCCTTCGAATACCTATGACTGTCTCATCGTTGACGAAGCCCAGGATTTTAAGCGTGATTGGCTGACAGCAGCAGAGAGAATCGCTAAGGAACAAAATGGCGACTATCTCGTATTAGCCGACGAAGCACAAAATGTGTTTGGCCGCGTCAAAGAAAACGATGGAAAGGTTTCCACCAACATATCAGGGGAATGGTACGGCCTTCATGAGATTCATCGTCATAGGGGTGTAGTCAGTCGATTTTGCATTGCTTATCGCGATTTGATTGCGCCATCAAGCATTAGGAGGGGTGTTCATGCTGAATTGCAGTATGACGACGAAAAAGTAGAGTATCTATCTAATGTCACTCAGCCAGTGCAAATGGCAATCAATCGATTTCATGATCACCGCAGCATTGATTGCGAGGGTTCAATTGCAATCGTTGCTAACACCAGACGACTACTTTCGCGAATTGTTGAGAATCTCCAAGAGCACTCAATTGAGGTCAATCGCATGGTTGAAACTGAGAGAGAGCGAAGGGAACAGCTTATCATCGTTGTTTCAAGCCTTATTAAACGAGCTCAGGATCAACTGGGTCATTTGTCGCCTTCAACATCTTATGAACAACTCGCTCGTGACCTAGAAACCTACAGGCAGATTCAGAGCACAATTGATGTGCGGTACAGCACTTATGAACAACTCCGCATTCAGCGAAAACGGCCGGAGGAGTTAGTTGACGACCTCCTGGAAGGAAGAATTCTCGAAGGTTATCGAGATAGGGTCGAATGGCTTGACAAGGAACTAAAGAACAGTTTCCACTCTTCTCATGGTCCCAATATCGTCTGTACAGTGCACAGCCTGAAAGGTCAACAAGTAGACAATGTAATCTACATTCACGACAACAGCCATGACCTCAATCAAGAGCTTATTTACACTGCCATAACTAGGGCGAGAAAGTCTTTGGTTGTTATTGACACATTGAACGACAAAATCCTATCGGAAGCCTATGACATTGTTTGTGGGAATATGTGATTGTAGGCAGGGGTATGTCTTTGAATAGTGTTCGTTGATTCCATAGTGCGCCCATCTCTACCCAAACAATCACCATTATGATCTCGAGCAGGTCGACCGGAGTTGTGATTACTTATCAACACCACCGAGAATACTACTATTATCACATTTAACGTGATATCGAATCCTACTTAAATAGCATCTCTACCTGCAGTTGTGTTGGCGT
>CANGZU010000078.1 GCA_947458785.1 Ignavibacteria bacterium | reverse complement strand
GCACGCATCATCTTGTACGCTGGTGGCGAAAGCTACGTGCGTTGGCTGCCAGGCACAGTAAGTGGCGGACGCATGTCGCAAATGACTGAGGATTTACATGTGGGTTTCCCAGCAACAACGATCGACAGTATCGTCGTGCATTGGCCAGGAAATCTTAGCACCCGACATACAGGCCTGAAGCCACACTCGTATACAGAACTGTCAAGCGACGGTAAGTCAGCAGCAATCATAGCAAGTCTGAAACCTGCACAGATCTATCCTTCACACGGCGCGATCATGTATCAGGACGAGCTATTCACATGGGAATCACCGACACCAACCACAGAGATCGAGATTCGACGGGAAGACTCAACGCAGACGGTCGTTCACACCGGCAGTGTTTCTGGTACTTCATACAAGCACAACCTTCCCAAGGATGGGCAGGTATACTCATGGCGTATCAAGTCGACACAACCGAATAGTCAGTGGACGCCATACTGGACGTTTTCTGTGGGTGCTCCAAAGCCTTCATCAGTTCTGCTGCTTAACCCTGTCAATGGATCCGTAGAGATTCCTACTTCTCCCAATTTTTGGTGGACTGAGGCAACATATAAGATGCAAGGCGCAACATTCCCTGTTGTGTATCATGTTATTGTAGCCAACCAGGAAACGGGCTCACAGAGCGCTGTCTATGTCGATACAATGGTGACAGAGCGCGCGCTCGATGTGTTTGATTTGCCCTCCAACACACCTCTCGTATGCCAAGTAACGCCGATTAATCCTGTGGACCCATCGTTGCATGTTCGTGGCGACAGCACTGTTTCGCGATTCAGGACATACGATATCCCAGCAGCCCCTTCCACGATCTTTCCAGCCAACAACGCAGAGTCTGTTACAACACGTCCACGGTTTCAGTGGTCGCGCCCACGTGCAGTTGATAAAGGATTTGAGCTCGAGGTAGACACGCTGCCATCGTTTGCAACAGCTACGCTCAAGCGAGCAAGTGATACGTCAATCACGTGGACGCCCCCTCTCAAAGCGGGGCGCCGTTATTACTGGCGCGCGCGAGGCAATAACCTTGCCGGCAATGGATTCTGGAGTGGTGGCGCAACATTCACTACGGCAGGTACAACATCCGTGCAGGATGTTGAACAACCGGTCTGCACACCAACAACAATCGAGTGTTTCGACGTGCGAGGTAAGCTGCTCGCCAAGGGGCCAGTAGATCAGCGATCAAGCCTATTGGAAGGTCTGTCTGGCGCTGTGCTGGTTGTAAAACGAGACGAGCTCGGAAAACCCTGCGGCTCCGAGCTCGTGATTCGATAACGTTCGTTAGGTGCTGATTACTTCCGCGTCTTCTTGACCTCGATCTGAACAGTTCGACTCAAGAAGCGTTCTTCCGGAGTGTTGTACGATTCGATTCCTGGAGGGAACTTATCTGTCGTGATGTCATTGCACTGAACATCGACCTTCTTACGAAGGTACTTCTTGATCGTCTCGCACACAGCATCTGCGCGTTTCTGCGACAGCTTCTTGTTGAACTCCGCATTGCCGAGCATGTCGGCAAAACCGCGCACGATAACGGAGGAACCGGCTGGGACATTTTCAACAAAGGTCTTGATCTGTTCCTCGGCAATGGCAGAAATCTCATCCGAAGCAACTTCAAAGAGTGTAAGTGTCAATCGCTCCAGCTCAACGTTCATCGTATCCTTTTTGATCGTTAGCTGCGTCGATGCCGAGGCCGTTGACCGGCGAATGCCATTGATTTTGAGACGGACGTTCACCGGTTCACCGGAACGCATTTTGTCCGCCACTGCGATCGATAAATCCTGCATCGTAACGCTCGGGAGCCCCTTGCCACTTTGAGCAAACAATTGTTGCGCGCCTGTGGTGGCCTCGAGTTCCCAATCCGTCACGAACTTGGTGCTCGTGCCCGTTGGATCGAACTGCAACCGTGGCGGGTCGATCGTGCGGGCTTCATTAAATCGACGCTTTGCAACAGATGCTAGCAGGTCTAGGTTGTCCGAGGCAATCTCAACGCGTCGGTTCTCTGCATAGCCTTCCTCTGAGAGTCGTCGTGTTGGCCTGTCAGGTGCACATGCACCGCCTGTTTGAATCGTGATACGAGAGTCGGCAATGCCCCAGACACGGATCAAATAGTCTTTGACCGAGGCCGCGCGTTTTTGCGCAAGGTCGCAGTCAGCACTTTCGGTCGTTGGATCTGCCGTTCCGCGCAGACGAACCGTAGAACTTGGGTTCTTCTGCATCCGCTCGCCGAGGATGTTCAGGATGTCGCGGTGCACAGCCGTTGTGCGAGGCGCTACATCGCTGAGTTTGAAATCAGTGCCCTTTTCGACTTGATGGTACCGCGGTGAGATCGTGATCGTTTGTGATTCAAAGAAGAGTGCAGGCAAGACAGGAAGTGCCTCGGTCACATACTGCGTTGAGACATTGATCGTGAACACATCCTTGAGTGCGCCTGATGCCTCGACTGCGCGCGCTTTGATGGCCGCAGCAAGTTCAGGGGGCTTGGGATAGTAGACCGTGTCGGTGCGGTAGGCCCGCTCGGTAATCGTCACCAGATCTGTGCCCACAACAGTATCGAGGACAATACGATCGATGCCTCGAACACGGGCATCGTCGGCATCTGGAGCCACTTCCACGAGGAGCGAATCAACAAATTCCTCTCTGCGACGCTCAACCGGTGTAGGCGGCTCTGGGGCATTCATGGTGAATGCTACGCTTACGCCTGCACGCAGGAGATTTGTCTTCCAGTCTAGTCCTTCGACCGTGTTGGCAAGTGGAATCGTATAGAGAATCTCAGGCGTAAGGACGACAGAGTGATTCTCCGTCATCGGCACATCATAGCCAATCCCGATAACCGCTCCCAACGCTGGCGATGGGACGCCTGTAAGCTCTCTGTTCGATGTTTCGTTTCGCTCGCGGCGTCCGTTTTCAAATGTTCCTGTTGCCGGCTCGATCAAGATCTCCTTCTGTGAAAATGTTGGGCTTAGGTAGCTGCCGAAAGACATACCACCCATGATGCGCAACGGATTGATTACACGGAAGTCCACGAGAAACTCGCCCCCTACCCAATTCATTTTGGTATCCAGGTAAGTGCGTGAGAGGGCCTGACCTCCGCCAGAGACCAGGATACTCTGATCCTGCGTAAACGACCCATTCATCGGCACAAACGTTCCGCGAAGAATCAATCGCATGTGCTTGGTGATCTCGTGCCGCGCAAACACCGACAGCGCAAACGTGCTGCCGCTTCCGCCCTCGTAGGGCTGGCAGCAGATAGGAGAGGCGGGAATAGTGAACATCCCCTGATGCTGCAGGAATCCAACGTTGGCACTAAAACCTATCTGTGAGAGCCAGACATCTTCGGGAAGGGTAACCTTCCACCACTGTGCCTGCAGAGAAATGGCGGGAATAACTGTAACTACAAGCAAAGCAGAGAGAAGTCTACGAATCATCGTGATGCCTCCGAGATAGTCGTTGAGGCTTGCTGACGTTCTGTACGGACAACGACAATGGCTACGCCACTAATCAATTCACGTGGAATTGTGCGCTCGTATCTTCGCTGCGCTTCCTCTGCAGAAGTTGTTCGGTCCGACCAGAGTAGAAGTCCCGTAATGTCGTAGATCTGAATTGAAGCCGGAGCCGTCTCTGCAAGTGTTCCCTCGATCACAATCCCTTGCGGACGCACAATGCCGCGCACGGTAAGGGGCTCTCCCAACGGGTTGAACAGCCGTGGCCCCTCACCCACACGGCAGATGCCGCGAATAAGAATTGGCTCGCTTCGTTTGTCAACGCGCGTGCCGGGACCGTTCCCGATTTGCGTTATTCGATCGTATGTCATTGCCGTGATGCTGTCCTGTCCGAGTGTTGCTTGAAGCGTTATCGTAAACAGACTCCGATCTACCGTGTCGAGCGGAACACGGAAGAATGCCGCTTCACGCAGACGACGGATTCCGTTGGCATCAGTGATTTCTTCAGGAATACGTGATGTTGGCTGCACAGAGCTTGACACCCATCGTAGCGCAGAGGCATCGTAGGAGATACGAAGCTCCACACTATCGATATCGGCTAGAGCGAGGAACTGTGTACCTTCTGTTGCAAACTGTATTGTTGTTGACTCTCCGATCTCGATCGTATCACCCGTGGCCGTGAAACGCACGAATGCCGGCGGTGGTGGTGCAATGGCAAACGGATCACTAGTATCGGCCTGTAGCACAACCGGAAGAACTTGCCAAATGCGCGCTGTACCATCACGAGATGTGGTCAGAAGCCTATCGCCGCGTTCAGACCAGCGAACAATATTCACATCGTTACCATGCTGATAACTGGTGCGAAGTACACACGTCGCAACGTCGTGAATGCGAGCAAAACGATCGTCTGATGCTCCAGCGATCATCGATCCATCGGGTGAGAAGGCAACCATACGGACAGCGCCTCGGTAACCACTGAGTTTTCCTTTGAGAGTGCCGTTTGCAGCATCCCACATCGTGATCGTCGAGTCAGACATGCCAACAGCAATCGTAGTTCCATCGGGTGAGTATGCGACACTGCGAACACCCTCGCGGTTGAGGGTGTCTTCGGAATCCCATTCCTCAACGGCAGTGGACTGATTCCACAAGCGGATGGTTGCATCGCCCCCTATTGAACAGATTTTTGTACCGTCGGGCGAGAATGCTGCACTGAGCACACCTACGGCATGCTTGTTGAACGTGTTGGGAAGTCCTGTCCGGCGTCCATAGACGCGTGCTTCGCCAGCACAGAGAACTACACGGGTTCCGTCAGAATTGATGACCATGTCGTCCATTGTAGAACCGGCATTGTGCACTGCCTGCGGAACCGTGCCTGGAAGGTTGTACACGCGTGTGCGGTTATCATCGCATCGTGTAAAGAGCCATGATCCAGTAGGATCGAGTTCGATCTTTGTCACGACATCAGGGTGCGAGATCGACGTAACAACAGTGTTTGTGGTAACGTCGACGATCTTTGCCGCATTGTCATCTGATGCCGTAATGATCTTGCTCGAGTCTGGGCTCCAGCGTACGCCATAATACACGGCCCTGCCAGTTGGCAGCGCAATGAGCGCTGTGTTCGCACTTACGCGCGAATCCCAAACGTGCGCCTCGCCGGCTACACTCACTACTCGGTCGTTCTTCGGTGCCCAGTATGCATCTTCGACGGGACTCGAGTGTCCGCTGTATATCACGTTGTCATTGGCCCCTGGCGGACGAAGCTGAACGACGCGAACGCGGTAGTTGGTCGACGGCGACAACGACTTGATGTTCCAGTCGTATTGCAGCCCCTTGGCACTGTCTTGAATGCGAGTCCAGTTACGTCCGTTATCAACGGTGTAGTCAAGCTGAACAGCAATCGTATCGTCGACGCCCTCCCAGCGAATCGTCACAACCGTGTCACGAGTCGTGTAGTAGGTTACGCCACCAAGCGGCGCTACCAAACTAAGAACCGTGCTCTGCGCGTGTGCTAAGACCACGCTAAACATCAACAAGGCAACAACGTACATTACGCGCATGTTGCGTACTCCATTATTCGTAAACGTAGGGATAAACTACGACGAAAGAATACGTATGGCAAGCTCTTAAAACGGGGCGGGGCCATCTCCGATGAGCCCAACGTCAGGGGGCACATCAAAGGCGTCGCGGTGATAGGTCAGATCGTGGAATGCTGCCAATTCCTTGTGATAGAACAGGCGGATATCACCGGTTGGACCGTTTCGCTGTTTACCGACAATAACCTCTGCGATATTCTCTGTCGAGCGTCCGTCTTCAAACGTCGCGATCTTATAGTACTCGGGCCTGTGGATGAACATCACGACGTCGGCATCCTGCTCAATCGAGCCGGATTCGCGAAGATCCGAGAGCATTGGTCGTTTATCAGCCCGTGATTCAAGGGTACGGTTCAACTGCGAGAGTGCCATCACTGGTACCTGAAGTTCCTTGGCAACGGCCTTGAGTGCATGAGAGATCATCGAGATTTCACGTTCACGGCTCTCAGCTCGCGGGGCATGCATCAGCTGGAGGTAGTCCACGATAATCAGATCAATCTTGTGTTCGATCTTCATTCGGCGACACTTCGCGCGGAATTCAACGGGAGACAGGCCTGCAGAGTCATCGATGAAGATATTGGCGTTCATCAGATCGTCGATGCGAGTGACCAGCCCGTGCATCTCCGGCTGCGACAACCTGCCACTCCGGAGTGCCTGAAGTCCAATCTGTGCGTCTGCCGAGATCAAACGAAGCACAAGCTGGTGCGCCGACATTTCAAGGGAAAACACGCCAACGGATTTACCGCGACGTGATGCCTCTCGAGCGATTGAGAGCGCAAAGGCCGTCTTACCCATCGATGGGCGCGCAGCAACAATCACAAGGTCGGAAGGTTGGAGTCCGCTTAGCAATTGATCCAGATCCCGGAACCCCGTTGGCACACCCGTGATACCATCATGTTCCTTTGAGGCCATCGAGAAAATCCGCTCAATGGCATCCTTGGTAAGCTTCTTCATGCCTGAGTAGGATCTGCGAAGACGCTTCTCAGCTACGTCAAAGATCCGCTGTTCTGCTCGGTCAACCTCATCTAGCGCATCAGTAGTCTCATCATAGCAATCCCGCACGATCTCGCTTGCAACACGTATCAGCTGACGCTTCAGGAAGCGCTCCAACACAATGCGCGCATGGTGCTCAACATTCGCTGCAGATACCGTTCGCACGGTAAGCTCGGTAAGCGCATACATGCCCCCTACCAACTCGAGTGCAGCATCACGCTGGAGCTGATCAGTAAGAGACACCAAATCGATCGTTACGCCACGTTCAAACATGGCCATCATCGCATTGTAGATGCGCACATGCTTGTCATGGTAAAAACACTCAGCATCCAAGATTTCTACAACCTTGGGAACTGCCTCCTTATCAAGGAGCATAGCACCAAGAACAGCAACCTCTGCATCAGTGGAATGCGGGGGGACATTGCCTATGGGATCATCATTATGAAGGGGTGTAACCCGCGTCTGCATTGAACTGGCCATGACGGCAAACTATGGATTCTGAATTTCCACTTTTGCCGGAATTATTCTAAGGTTTTACACAAAGGATGGGGAAAGAGGACTAATGACCAATCACTAATGACCAATTACTAATTACTAATGACGTGATCGTCATGCTCGCGAAAGCGGACATCCAATAAACTTGGCACTCGGCACTCGGCACTCGGCACTCGGTACTCGGTACTCGGTACTCGGCACTCGGCACTCTTCTAAGGAATAATGATCTCGCGCTGGTGCTCTGCGCTTGCGTAGATGGCTTCAACGATGCGCATGCGTTCGATGGCATCATCGATGGTGCTGACCATCGGGACAACGCCCTTGACGGCGTTGATGAAATGCTTGAGTTCGGTCTCGTAGGACTTCATATAGATCTCAAGTTGGGTCTTGCGCTGGGGTGAGGTAGAGCTCTGGATGGTGTTTCCTGTTCGACGTACCAATCGATATGGATTGATATAGGCACTTCCCTTTTTCCCGAAGACATTGCAGTAGTAGAGATCTTCTGCGCGAATGATCGACCAACTCGTTTCGACTGTGGCCACTGCACCACTCTCAAACTGGAGCATCGCAACAACACCGTCCTCAACGGACTTCGTGGCCTGATGGAATGTTGAGCCCGTGACACTTCGGACACGTCCGAAATCAAGTACGTGCATGATCATGTCGATAACGGTGATACCAAGATCGACCAGTACGCCCCCTCCCGACATTTCGGCATTTGCCAGCCAGCGGGCATCGGTTGATCGTTGTTTTACCCATCCTGCCTTGACGTAAAACACGGGGCCGATCTCGCCACGGTCGATGGCATTCTTCATGTTCACGACATCCTGACGGAAGCGGTGGTTCATGCCGATCATAACATTGACGCCATGCTCCTGTGCCAACGCACGGATCTCCATGGCCTCTTGCAGCGTGCGCGCGGCCGGACGCTCAATAAACACATGTTTGCCGGCAGCAATAGCAGTTTTGGCAACCGAGGCGTGCCCATCAGTACTCGTTGTGACAAACACGGTTGTGGCGCCCGGAAGATTCAACGCTTCTTCGACCGACCTATACGCGTGCGGCACCTTGTATCTCTCCGCAAGAATGCGGGCTTTAGAAACCTGCCTATCGCAGATAGCTAAAATCTTTACACCAGACATTGCCGACAACAGCGGCAGATGAATGCTTTGCGCGATGTTCCCCGCGCCGACAAGAATGATACCAACCATACCGATTCTGCAAGCAACAATCGTGCCGTCACGATCCAACGTTTTTCATTGCGAGGGTCATTGCCTCGTTGGCAAGCTGCAGGGGGCTAATCGTGTTCATGCAATGGAAATGTCCCTTTGGACAGCTCGACCTACCGATATGTGTGCAAGGGCGGCACGCGACATCCTCTGCCTGCACAATCATGTGCGGAACACCGTAGGGAGTAAATCCGAACTCTGGCGCAGTTGACCCATAGACGACCACGACAGGAAGAGATCGTGCGGCAGACATATGAACGATCGCCGAATCACATGAAACGACAGCGTCCAGCGTGTCGAGCACGCGTACCGTCGCTTCAATGGTGGTTGCCCCGTCTGCTCGAGTTACCGGCAGGCCAGATGCAGTGCCGATCTCATCGCATAGCGCAACATCGGCTTTGCCGCCAAGAAGCACTACCTCTGCACCGTGATTGACAACAAGATGACGTACAACTTTGGCCATCAGCACTGCCGGGTACCGCTTCGTCTCGTGCTGCGCGCCTGGTGCAATTCCAATGCGCAGCCGGCGTTGCTGATCTGTGTGCTCTTCTTGCGCTAGTGGCTCTGCTGGTTGCGGCCAAAGCTCGAGTCCACCACTGTCGATACTCAAACCCAACTCACGCAGCGGTTCTGCGTAGCGTTGGACAATGTGCGTCACATTCTTGGGTTTACGCTTGCAGTACACAAGCGCAAGCTTCTCGAGGCGGTGCTTGGGATACTGCAACACGCGGGTCGAACCAGCCTCACGCATTCGCTTGATGATGCGAGCCGAG
>CANGZU010000077.1 GCA_947458785.1 Ignavibacteria bacterium | reverse complement strand
TCATTCGTCACCCAGCATCTTCAGCATCAGACGAAACGACGTATCAGGATAGGCAAGCTGGTTAACTGTTCCGGTGATGAATGTACCTTTTGATGGGGCGTAGAAAGCGAACGCGCCTGACAAGCCTGAGTGGCCTATGAGTTCGGGCTGGGCTTTGAAGGGCGAGAAGATCCGCGGAAGCCGGAAGCGCATGATGCCTGTTGCATAGGCAAATGGGAACCAGATGCTGTTCCATGTGCGCGTAAGCTCGTCAAGATCTGTCGAGGGGGCGATTGCGTCGCCGAAGAATGCACGTAGAAAGATCATCATGTCGGAGGACGTCGACACGACGCCGCCATCGGGACCAAATGACGTCATGGCCTTGGGGATGGGCAGCGGCTTCTGCTTATAGTACAGCGCCATGGGCCGTGTATCTGAAGGGTCGGTATACATATACGTCGACGCCATACCGAGTGGCACGAACAATCGCTGCTGCAGAACCTCGGCAATGGGAGCCCCCTCCAATACCTCGATGATGCGTCCCAACAGCTGGTAGTTGGTGTCGGAGTATTCGGCCCGACCCTCCTGCCCGGGCCTGAATGCAGGGCGCATGCCACGCGCACGCTCCAGAACATCCTCTAGCGTCCACGATCTGTCACCGCCGGCAAACAGCTCATCCTGCAGGCTGCTACCACGTACCTTTCGCTGGAAGTAATCCGGAAGTCCGCTCGTGTGCGACATTAGCTGCCTGATCGTCAGCGAAGGGGCTTGCTGCACCCCATCGATGATCAGCAGGTCCCGCAGCAGTTCAGCACCGAGATACTGACCGATCGAATCATCAATTCCAAGACGTCCCTCGTGTCGGAGCTGACGCAACAGGGCCGTGATCATGAGCTTCGTTGTGCTGGCAATGAAGAACTGAGACCCTGGCTCGAGATTACCCGACGCGCCGATCCATTCATCCTGCACCGTACGTGCAGAAGACGTCACCCGGCAGACAGACACCGCTGCTCCGTGCACCTTACGGTTGTCGATTAGTTTATCAAGTGTGATTTGATACATGGCTCTAGATCCAGAACACGATGTGAACAAGCTGCCCGCTTTCAATGCCTTGCTGTTTTCGTACGTGGGCCTTTATAGGCAGCAGATACGTCCCACGTTTCGTATCGTACCAGATGGCCGTACGCCACGCTGTATCGCCCACTTGCGCAGAGACATGAAGTCTTCCCCAGCCCCCTTCGAGGTGCTGCATCGCTGAGCGTATCTCTTCGGACATCTCTGCCGGCAGTGAAACAAACCACCAGCCACCTTTACCAGGCGACAGCCAGAGCTCAGCAGTGAAGTCGTAAGCGATAGGAGTGGTCATGAATGGAGCAAGTTATCACAATTGGGTGATCCGCATCATCCGCAGCGCTCGGCCAAGGACAGTTCACAAGCCCCCTACCCCACATTCTCATAGTTGCCCACGAGATTGAATGCCCGTGTAACCCCATCGTGAGTTACACGAGCTTCGATCAGTGCGTCGATGTGATGTGGGATCTCTCTTGATAAACTGCCCTTCTCAGGTGCCTTGAGCAGAACCTTGTGTCCTACGGTAACTGTGATGTCCAACTGCAGTGATGCACTCTTGATTCGATAGATGTGTACGTCGGTGCCGTCGCTGTGCGTTGAAATGACTACGCTACTCAACGACCTAAGATCAATGTGTTTACCATCAAATCGAATATGTCCTACGTGTCTTGTGAATGTGCGTCCAAGCCATTGAATATCTGCGCGGGAGAATAACAAACTTGTCTCTGCATTATTCGGATCTACAGCGTGAAGCCAGGTGTATCGGTCGGGAAAGGACGTTCCCCAGTTCTTCTCGAGGTATCCCATCTCGTTGTTGACTGCATACTCATTAGATCTGTGCACGATACTGCCTGATACACCATGCGATGTGTTCAACACTGAATGGTAGCATGGTAGTGTGGGCACGTAATAGGCATACCCCATTGAGTTGTTCAGTGTTTCGATGCGCTGATTGTTCATGAGCTGCAGATTGATAGAGAGCTCATGCAGGTGTATGTCTATTGTGTTGGTGCTGAGCACGTTATCACCCATGCGGACAATGTGCTGCTGT
Organism: Ignavibacteria bacterium; assembly: GCA_947458785.1. Taxonomy (GTDB): domain Bacteria; phylum Bacteroidota; class Ignavibacteria; order Kapaibacteriales; family Kapaibacteriaceae; genus UBA10438. The sequence continues at coordinate 6,954 of CANGZU010000077.1, read as the reverse complement.
CTATCAAGTACTACCTGCCCCTTTGGAAAATAGACCAAGGCTGGCTCCTGTCCCGGTATGAGCACCTGGATGAACCCAAACATGTCGTGGGCGTTCCCCGTGGCATACCCGTAGATGATAACAAACGACGTGCGATGCTCTCTCGAATACAACTTCTGGAACCATCCCTCGAAGAACCTGCTCCGCCCAATGCCTCCACGAATGCTTGATGGGTTGATTCTTGTGAGCATGCTTGGTTTTCCACCTCCGGTTTCGAGGGGTGATGGTTAATGGGAACGATGCGGGCGACCACGTACATGCGGGCGACCACATAGGGTCGGATTCGGGCGAGCCACCGGCTCGGATTCGGGCGAGCCACCGGCTCTGTTTCGGGCGAGCCACCGGCTCGCCCCTACACGGCACTCGCTACTCGGCACTCGGCACTTAACTCACTGCTTCTTCGAGGAGGGCGTTTTGCTGTTGTTCGTGCACGGATGGCGAGCCCGTTGCTGGGCTTGCTGCGGCGGCGCGGCCAACGTAACGAAGGGTTTGTCCGTTTTGAAGGAGTTCTTGGAGCAGAGGCTGCACAAAGAACCATGCGCCCATGTTCTTGGGCTCTTCCTGACACCAGACAATTTCCTTGGCGTTGCTGTAACGGGCAAGAATGCTCGTCATGAGTGATGCATGGAACGGATAGATCTGCTCGAGACGCACAAGCGCTACGTCGGTCTTGCCCGAGTCGGTGCGCTTCTTGAGTAGCTCGTTGTAGACCTTGCCTGTGCAGATTACCACGCGACGCACGTTCGATGCGTCGATCGATGCGTCGTCGATGATTTCCTGGTAAGCCCCCTGCTCAAGCTCTTGAACGGTTGACTGGAACACGCGCAGGTAGCCCTTCGGTGACATCACGATAAGGGGCTTGCGCCACGGCGCTTTTACTTGCCTGCGAATTGCGTGGAAGAAGTTGGCTGGTGATGTGAAGTTGCAGACGATCATGTTGTCCTGCGCGCACAACTGCAGGAAGCGCTCGAGTCGGGCACTGCTGTGCTCCGGACCCTGTCCGTCATAGCCGTGTGGCAGCAAGCATGTGAGATTGCTGCGCTGCATCCACTTTTCTTCGGCACTCGAAATGAACTGGTCATACATGATCTGTGCGCCATTGGCAAAGTCGCCAAACTGGGCTTCCCACAGCGTAATGCCGTTCTTGGCAATCGTTGAGTACCCATACTCAAAGCCCAAAACCGCATACTCGGAAAGGGGCGAATCATGGATGTGCAGCTTCTGCGGCGCACCGATTTCGTTGAGGGGGATGTGACGCTCGTCGGTGAGGTTGTCGCGGTGGACGGCCTGACGGTGGTTGAATGTGCCGCGTCCAGAGTCCTGACCCGTGATACGCACGCTGTGACCTTCACGCAGGAGCGACCCATAGGCAAGCGCTTCGGCCATACCCCATTGGACATTCCCCTGCTCGAATGCCGCCTTGCGCTTTTCGATCTCGCCCTTGACCTTGGAGTGCATGTTAAAGCCTTCTGGCACCGAACAGATCACGTTGGCAATGTGGTCGAGCTCCCCACGTGATATCGATGTTGCCACCGGTGCGAACATGCTGGCGTTGACGATCTCGGCGACAACCTTTGGAGCATTGGCACGATTGTCATAGGCCTGGGCTAGCACAGCTAGTTCGGCATCATAGATCTGCTTCAGTGTTGCCTCGTCGGCCACGCCTTCACCGATCAACTGCTTTTCGTATTTCTTACGAACCGGCATCATGTTGCGGATCTTCTTGTACTGCAGCGGCTGGGTAGCCGTTGGATCGTCCTGCTCGTTGTGTCCGTACTTGCGGTAACAGAGCATGTCGATGACAACATCGTCCTTGAAACGCTCGCGGTAGGCCGAGGCAAAATTTGCAGCCACGCGACATGCCTCAGGATTGTCTCCGTCAACATGCAGGATCGGTACCTGCAGAAGCTTGGCTACACCCGTGCAATACGGCGAGGAGCGCGAATCTTCTGGAGAAGTCGTAAATCCGATCTGGTTGTTGATCACGATGTGCATCGTGCCACCCGTTGAGTAGCCACCCAGACGTGCCATGTTCAGGGTCTCGGGCACAACGCCCTGTCCTGCAAATGCGGCGTCTCCGTGGATCAAAATTGGCATTACAGAGCTGTATGTCGTGTCGCCCGACTCATCATCAAGGGCGCGAGCCATACCTTCTACAACAGGGTTTACGGCCTCGAGATGACTCGGATTGGGGGCTAGAAGCATTGGGAGCTGCTTGCCATCGTCAGTCACGTATGTGCCTTTTGCACCAAGGTGATACTTTACATCACCTGAACCTTGGTAAGAGTCCGGATCGATCTTTCCTTCAAACTCCTTGAAGAGCTTTTCAAGGGGCTTACCCATCATGTTCACAAGCACATTGAGGCGTCCGCGGTGGGCCATGCCAAGCACTGCCGCACCCGAACCATTTCGCGCGGCATTCTCAAGCATTTGGTCGAGAATGATCAGCGTGCTTTCGCCCCCTTCAAGGGAAAAGCGCTTTGCACCCAAAAACTTCGTGTGAAGGAAGTTCTCGAGGGTCTCAGCACGAGAGAGCTTGCGGTAGGTGTTGAGCTTTTGCTCGACACCAAACTTACCCTTAAGGTGTGTGTTTTCAACGTATTCGCGAATCCAGTTCTTCTTCTCTGGATCCTGGATGTACATGTATTCGATGCCGATATGGTCGCAATAGGTATCGCGGAGCATATCGATAATGTCGCGCAGTGTGGCGCGCTTGACGCCCCCTAGGCCTCCGGTATCGAATTCTCGGTCAAGATCCCAAATCGTGAAGTCGTAATGTCCTGGGTCGAGCTCAGGGTAATAATACGCCTCGAGTCCGAGCGGGTTTACATCGGCCAGGAGGTGCCCTCTAACGCGGTAGGCGTTGATCATCTGAACAACTCGGCCTTCTTTGTCGATCTGCTCGCGTTGATCCTGCAAGTGGAATGGGCTTATGCCCCTTTCCGTTGTCCACCGAAGGGGCTCAAAAGGAATGCCGATGGCGGCAAAGATCTGATCGTAGAAACGGTTCTCACCAAGGAGCAGCTTGTGGATGTACTGCAGGAACTCGCCCGATTCAGCTCCCTGGATAACCCGGTGGTCATACGTGGAGGTTATCGTGACAACCTTAGAGATGGCCAGCGTTGAGAGCACGTCAGGCATCATTGCCTGAAACTCTGCCGGGTATTCGATAGCGCCGGCTGCAACGATCGTGCCCTGACCCTCCATCAGACGCGGAACGGACATCACCGTTCCGATGCCACCGGGATTCGTCAGGGTAATATTGGCACCCGAGAGTTCTTCAGGTGTGAGCTTGTTTGTGCGCGCGCGCTTGATCACATCGTCATACGCATCGGCGAACTGATCGAAGGTCAAACGTTCAACGTTTTTAATGCTCGGCACAAGCAGGATACGCGATCCATCCTTGCGCGTGGTGTCAACAGCAAGACCAAGATTCACGCCACCGCGTTCGATCTTGACCGGCGCTCCATTCTGGACGCCGTAGCTGTTCTTCATGTTCGAGTATTTCTCGGCGGCCTTTACAACTGCCCACGCCAAGATGTGCGTAAACGACAGTTTGTTGCGTTGCTTACGGGCCAAGTAAATGTTGGCCATTCGACGGTTCTCTTCCAGCGCCTTTACCGGCACACTGCGCACGCTCGTAGCCGTTGGTACATTAAGCGAGGCTTCCATGTTCTGCGCAATCTTGCCGCCGATCGACGAAAGCGGCGTTACCGCATCGCCCTCGAGCAGCGCTGGAATGCGCGTGCCGTTGTTCGATACCGGGGCTGCTGATGTCACAGCCTGCTGGGCCTTTGCTGTTGGAGCAGGTGCTGCTACGGGCGGTGCGCTCACACCGTTTTGCGGCGGGTTTTCCGGAGTATAGCTGGCAAAAAATGTCTGCCAATCGGCCGACACGGAAGAAGGGTCTTTGAGGTACTCGAAATACAACTCATCGACGTAGGCACTGTTCATCGACATCATGGTCGAGCGGCTTTCAGAATTCGTAATACTGCGATGCAAAACTACTGAAAACCAATGAAGGCAAGCATCCTTCCTGAACGTTCTTTGTCACGTCGGAATGAGTGATACGTTGAGTCAGACATCGTGCATCCACTATCGCTGCTGATGTTGCTCTCGGCAATGCCGCAGGCAAGCATCTGTTGATGGATGGCCTCGTGATTGTCAAACGTCCATTTGCCATTGGGAAGGGGCTTGCAATGCGCCGACAGCACGTCGTAGACGTCTTGTCCTACCTCGTACATGCTTCCAGACGCACACGCACTCATGTGAGCGCGCAAACTCGCAGGATTGGTGCCATACGCCCCCTGCATGTGCTCGATGGTTGCAGCCACAATGTTCTGCGCTGTGCCCCGCCAGCCGCTGTGGACAGCTGCCACAACGCGGTGGATTGGGTCGTGCAGGAGCACTCCACAGCAGTCGGCAAGCTTGACGCCGACGATTACGCCTGGGGTTGACGTTACAAGAGCGTCGGCAGAAGACGAAACACGTGCCGACACGTCAACAACGGTCTTGCCGTGCACCTGCTGCGCGGTGACGATGCTGTTGCGCTTCACGCCGAGCGTTTCGGCAAGCATTTCGTAGGAGCGCTCCACATGTCCGGCGTCGGCGCTCGGCGTGATCCCAAACGACGCACCAGGCCACGGGAGCACCGAGGTGTCAACGCGGGTAACCCCTGCGATCACGCCCTGCCCCATGTCCACTGTGTCGAATGCTATCATGACCCGAACCTACCACTTGCGCGCGTATTGCACCAGCCATTTTTCTGCCCCATGTGCCGATGCCAATCACTTTGGGTGGTGGCTGCATCTGAGCAGTCCACCGCAAGAGTGCAGCATCTCGTGGTGCGTTGTCACGCCCAATGATGATTAGCCTGCCAGGGGGCGGATGGCGCGCATAGATCGCAATACCATGCTCGCGCAGGTGGACGCCCTCCGGAGGCGCTGCCGAAGGTGGTGGACGCATCACGAGCAGCGCTGCTGTGGCAACAACCCCAATGATCAGTCGCATGAGCGCACGGAGCGCCGTTGCTGAGGTAATCGGCCACAGCAGCGTCGTGCAGATGATCAACGTTAGCGCCACGCGATAACTCGTCGGCACCTGCTCGATTCCGGCACCGGCCGCCCAATGCGCCAATGCGTCGGAGCTTCGCACCAACATAGAAGTAACCCACACAAATGGATCAATGAAAATGCTCGGCAATGGTAGTAGCACAGCAGCACTTGTTAACACGGCAAGACTAAGCAGTGGTATCACCACAGGGTTGATGAGCACGCCGGCAACTGCAACCGAGGAAAAGGCAACCATCGACGGCAACGCCGTGCCCACGGTGGCCGCTGCACTGAACGAAAGCGTCTGATACACCGTACGAAGCCACGACCTACCAATCCGCTTACTGGTGATGCGCATCCAGAGTTCGAGATACAGCGGCGGCAGAACGATCAACGATGCTGTTGCCAACACTGACAACTGAAATCCCACATCATAGATCTGTAAGGGGCTGATGCATACCATCACGATAACGGATGCACACAGTAGATTGAGTGCATACACATCGCGCTGCATGTAGCGTCCGATGAGCGCCGTCACTCCCATGATTCCAGCGCGCACGGCAGGTGGCTCTGCGCCAGTCAAGAAAATGTATGCCGACAGCACAACGCACCAGAGCAACAAACTCCAGAGCCTTGCCCTGCCCCCTGAGAAGATCATCAGCACGGCAACAACAATGGCAACATGCGAACCGCTCACGGAGAACATATGTGCCGTCCCGCTCAAGGAGTAGGCCTTGGCATCGTCCGGTTCGATGGCTGAACGATCACCAATGAGAATCGCCAACGCCACCGGGTATACATCGTTAGGTTGCACCTGCCGTAGTCGATTACGAACCCACGCGCGCATCTCGTGCAATGTCCGTTGTATCATCCCTGCCCCGGCCACAACATGCACGTGCTTGGCAGTTGCCATAAGCTGCGCGCGATAACGCCGCAGCATAGACGGTTCATCAATGTCTGTTGGCAGTGACTTCTCTAGCGGCAGCCGCACTCGTGCATCAGCGATCACATACTCCCCAACCCTTGGCTCGGCAATCAGGGTATCCTGCCTAAAAAAGGTAATCATGACCCGCATATGAGCGCAATCATACTCGGCACAATCGACATGTCCGTTTACCACAAGCGTCACACGACGTCCGCGCACCCGCACGAAGTCTACCTCCCCCTCCACACGAGCCCTCTGCGATGCTGGTGCAACTACGCCCATCCTAAATGTTGACACAACGCTATACTGTTGCACCTCACAACTCAAGAGCGAGCCAATGGCTAGGCAAGCCAAGAACGACGCATAGCCGTAGCGTCCCCTGCGCAGCAGAAGAACAGCCACAATGACAAGGGCGCATGCACAGCCCCCTGCCAGCAATAGCCCTTGATCGAGCCTCGCAAGCAGCACGCACGAGCAGCAGATCCAGATCGTTGGCAGCAGAAGTGGAACATGAGAAAGGCGCATCGTAGGTAAGAGGCGCGGGAGCAGGAGAATGTGACAATGTTGAGGAGGGACGGACCGTCGCACCCGCGAAAGCGGGTGCCCAGCATGTAGGGGCGAGCCGATGGCTCGCCCGCTTGTCATCACGATAAAGCGAGGTCCCTCGCTGCGGCGCAGCAGTCCTCATCACAATTCCGCGAGGTCCCTCGCTGCTGGCGCAGCTCGGGATGACGCATCGTGCGTTGTGTTATGGCTTGGGCATCGAGCGCGCCGAAGGCGCGCTCGATGCCCTTTGAAAAAAAGAAGCGTAGGCTGCGTCATCCCGAGTCGCGGAGCGACGAGGGACCTCGGGTTATTGCGTTCAATCTGGTTTCCCGCGTTCGCTGTTCGCTGTTCGCTGTTCGCTGTTCGCTGCTCGCTGCTCGCTGTTCGCTGCTC
>CANGZU010000076.1 GCA_947458785.1 Ignavibacteria bacterium | reverse complement strand
GCAAGAGTCAGTCCTGCGATAAGGGGCTCATAGTCCACATCGTAACCAGATACCGCAGACGCTGACGACGAAGGATTGGCAAAGAAACCCATGCAGAGAGCATTTACTGCATCACATAGGTCTGGATGCATCCGGAATGACTTCGTGAGCTTACGCATGCCGCTGTCCGCACCGTAATGCAGGTTGGTAGCAGAGATAACCTCTCGTGCCTTGCGGAACAGACGCACGTCGGCATCACGAAACTGATAGATGCTCTGCTTGTCGTCACCGACAACAAACACAATCGGCCCGCGAGGTGAAGGTTCCACAAGATCTGGAGCGAGCAACTCAAGGATGTAGAACTGACTTGGGTCCGTATCCTGAAACTCATCGATCATGATGTGCGTGATACTGGAGCGCACCGCATTCTGTATCTCTGGAATCTCAAGCAGCGTGATAGCCCCGTGAATCATATCGTCGAAATCGATGACATTACGATCTCGCTTCAAACGATGATACTCTTCGGAAGCGCAAACAGCAATCTCTGCGATGACCTTTGTAAGGTCAAGAAGTTGATGCTCAGATGCTTGCTCCCATGAATTGAAGAGGATGTCTTTCACCTCATTCTCAATGGCCAGCAGCTCGGGCACGCCGTCTGCCTGCTTTGCCTGCTTGTCGCGCTTGACCAGATTGATCGTAAGATCCTTCTTGAGAAACGTGTCTCGCAGGACTCCCAATTCTGTCTTCACATCGGTGCTGAACCCTTTGGTCTGGAGCAGCCCCTGGATGCGCCGGCATTCCTGCTGTAAACGGTCATAGTGCGACAGATGCGTGTATTCAGCCAAGCCATGGATGATCGTTGTCAGGGCCTGGTCTGCAATCTCACGCTGAATGCTCTGAATATGTTCACGACGCTCATCAACGATCTCTTCGTGTGTGCGCTGCACAAGCGATTGTGCAAGTTGAACCTTTGTGCGGGAGCGGGCAATCTTGGTGACAACGCCTTCGATGCTGTTGAGAGAGAGGTGTTGGATGAGGTCGACAAACCCTCGATGCAGGGAGTGTGACGGATCAGCAACGCGGCGCAGAGTGGTTGATATGGCCATGTTTGCCAGGTAGGAGGCTTCGCGCTCATCAGCATCGCGCACATCAAACGGCAGCCCCACAGCATCGGCATACTGACGTGTCAGTCCAGCACAAAAGCTGTGGAACGTGCTAATTCTAGCCAGAGCTAAGGTCCGTCCAATTGCGCGAAGTCGTCCGATCAACTCGCGTTCAGGCAGGTGTTGGACATACGGCTCACGCTCTTTTGCATCATGAAGGAGTTCTTCCACGCGCTCATAGATCCGTTCGCGCATCTCGGCTGCTGCCGCCTTGGTGAACGTGATCGCAACGATCGAATCCATCTGCACGCCATCAAGCACGATCGCTCGAATGAACCGTTCGATAAGAATACGTGTCTTGCCGGATCCAGCATTTGCCAGAACGGCACAATGGAGGTGCCGGTCTAATGCTGCGAGCTGCTGTTCATTGAGCGGATGGCCCATACTACTCACCCATAGGCAATAGGCATGTCGTGCTCCAGTTACCAGGCTTACAATACCTGGCGGCTACACGATGAACATCTGCAAGCGATACAGATTCGAGTGCTTCGATCGTGTAACGAGGATCTTCCGGATATCCCTCTTCCATTATTCCCTTGCCAAGCAGGGTCATCCGCGATGTAAGCGACTCCAACGACATCAATTTACTAGCACGCAATTGAGCTATAGCCCGCTTGCGCTCAGTAGCCGTGATGCCATCTGTTGCGAGTGTCGACAAGATCGCGCCAACTTCGTGCTCGACTCGCGCGCGTTGGGTGTCGTCGATCCCTGCATAAATGGCCATGATGCCACAGTCCATGAAGAGTTGCAGTTGCGAATAGACTGAATAGGCAAGCCCGCGCGACTCTCGGAGCTTGACATTGAGACGTGATGACATGCCGTCTCCTAACACAACGTTGAGAATCTGTAGCGCGTAGCGGTCTGCATGGTAGTATCCACACGTCGGTACCTGCCAAAGAACGTGTGCCTGCTGCATCTGCTTGTGATGCTCCGTGTGCGTAGCCTTGGCCGCTGTCGGTGCCTGACGTTCAGGACGGGCGCGCTTCTTTGTCATGCCCTTGGTGCAACGCTCTATGTGAGCAGCAAATGCGTCAAGATCATGATTACCACTAATGGCCACAATGATGTTGTCAGCCGTATAGTTGCGCTGATGAAAGCGAGCGATATCAGATCGTCGCAGCCGTTCAACGTCGCTTACAGTCCCTACAATAGACGAGCCTATGGCGTGTGAAGGATAGAGTTGCTGCTCGCCAAGGTCAAAGATGTGCTCTTCGGGTTCATCTTCGTAGGAGCGGATTTCTTCGACGATGATGGTACGTTCCTTCTCTACGTCAGCCTCGAGGAACACAGGGTTTGCAACGACGTCTGTCAACGTCGCGGCTACCTCATCGAGATGTTCGCGGAGCGTGCGGACATAATAGCATGTCTCTTCCTTTGTAGTGTAGGCATTGGCATACGCTCCTCGATTCTCGAAATCACGCGAGATCTTGGATGTAGTTCGTGTTGCAGTTCGCCGAAACGATGTGTGCTCAACGAAATGAGCAACGCCTGATTTCCCTTTGGGTTCATCGCGGGTACCGGCTTTAACCCAAATACCCAGAGCGCATGAATCTACCGTTGCAACATGATCCGAGACAAGTCGGATGCCATTCGATAGCACAAGCTCGGTGGGTGGTGTCCAGACGGACCGTTGTGATTGCTTCATAGACGGCGAAGATAACCACCGCCGAGATTGTCTTACGGCTGATGTTGATAGCAGTATCGAGAGGGGGCCTTCACTGTGCGCTTACACCTGTTGCCTGTGCGCGTGACACCCTCGCATTGACGCGATGAGGGTTGTTGCTCCTGCTTCACCTCACGGTTGGATGTTGAAGCGCCCTGAACAGGCGGCAAAGCAGGAAGATTAGCCGGACGGGACGTGACCTCAATGCTCGTCACGGGATGGATCTCCCATGGAGATCCCCGCCAGATATGTGATCCGCCCGAGCCCGCCGATTCGTCGTCGTGCATGGCATCGTAGAACGCCCATCCGCGTATGCGGACCCATCGCCCCTTAAAGGAATCAACCAATGCACGATGAGACCAGTCAATCCCACGGTCCCGCATGATCTGACGTAGGCGCGGCGTTACCTCTGCAACGAGCAGATGTTCTTTGACACCAGTCTGCATCGGGTTGATCGTTAACTCGATGTGGGTGTCACGATGCCACTGGTCCTTGGCCTTGCAATTGACGGATTCAACAGCGCCGATCTTGACCTCTTCGATATAGGCGACCAGCTCTACCGCATCACCTTCCCGAAACGTAGAGGGGTTCTCACCAGCAGTCAACATCGTTACAAAATCAACGCGCCGGTTGATTTGTCCATCTGTTGGAAGATCGTAGCGGTTCTTCTTGATATTCAAAAGCCGCACATCACTGCGCACGGCAGACCCCTCCATACCGCAGGTGTCGAGGATCGATTGTCCAGCAAGTGAGGCCGTCGCCAGAACGACGGCTACCAACACTTGGATCATTGAACGGATGTTACAGACCATGCTAACTCTCTTCCTGCCCACATTGGAACAACGCCACCATATTGTGCGGGGATCGTCATCGTTGTCTTCGCCAGCGTTACCGACTTGGCCGGTGGCGTAACGCGATAGAGTCTCTGTGCAGTGTCGGAAACAAAGGTCTGGAGATTCGCAAGAGCGCCATGACGTTCAAAGAGTTCTGCCAGCATCGGCAGTAGGATCGGCGCGGTAAAAATGCCTGCAGCACAACCAGGGCATTCCTTTTTATCACGCGGATGAGGTGCAGAGTCACTACCCATCATCAGCTTTGGATGGGCTCTCAGAGCTGCCTGCAGCAGGGCCTCGCGATCTTCCGGACGTTTGGCAATCGGCTTGCAGAAGAGATGCGGCTGTAAGAGTCCACCAGCCACATCATCAAGTGTGAGAATCAAGTGGTGTGGTGTGACAGTCGCACGCAGGTTCTCGAACTCATCAAGCAGGCCTACAGCCTTTTCCGTCGTGATGTGCTCCATCGTGATACGCAGGCGTGGGAACTTCGTGGCCAGCGCACGATAGACTTCGCAGAACTCTGCCTCGCGATCCATCACAAACCCGTGCGTCTCGCCGTGCACGAGAAGGGGGATGTCGAGTTCCTGCATAGCCTCAAAAACAGCCGACATCGCCATGATCTCCTGCACTCCGCCGTCGCTGTTGGTAGTTGCACCAGCAGGATAGAGCTTGATGCCGATGATATGAGGCTTAGCTGCCTCGAGTTCAGCAAATGTGTAATTGCGGAAGAAGAGCGTCATGTACGGATCAAAGGCATGGGGCTGGCAGGCCTGTCGGACCTCTTCTGTATACCAGAGCAATCGATCGAGATTGTCTACCGGAGGCAGCAGATTTGGCATGATCACGCCACCGGCAAAATGATTGGCCGAAAGAGGCGCGACAACTTTCAGCATATCATCCTGCCGAAAGTGGATATGCATGTCAAGGGGCGAGTGTAGCGTGATTTCCGTCATAGCGAAGTGTAGGTTGGTACGTCATCAAGTTGTGTTAGAGAGCCATCTTCGGCGGCGTGCGCGCAATATGCAACAGACCCATTGGTCAGCAGAACATACGGTGCTTTGAGCTGCATGTTATACCACGTTGTTTGGCGCAGCGTATCCTGCGTGATGCGCACAGTTGGTGCCTTGCATTCCACCAGAAGATAGGGGTGTAGATGTGCGTCGTGCCAGAGCAGATCATAGCGCATGCTGCCGCGTTTGAGCATACGTTCTATACTGCAGCGACCCAGAGGGTATCCTAATGATAGAAGCCAATGCAGGCAGTGTTGCCTGACCCATTCCTCGGGCGTTAGAACAACGTATGTTTTGCGCACGACATCATAGATCTTCGTGGTTGACCCTTCATGTGAAAGCTTCATTTCAAACGAAGGAAAGATCAATGGGGCCAGATGATTCGGTGTTGCCATGCGCGGTTATAAACGTTGCTGATTTGAACGAACATCTTTGATCTTGACCGTCAGCATGTATGAAAGAAACAGAATCGCAATCATGTTGGCCCAGATGATGCTGATGTCTGAGCGCAGAACTCCGTAGATCAACCAAAGGACGGTGCCGAAGCTCATCAGCGACAGCATGCCAAGGCTGAGCTGATCGACCCTTCCTGACTTCCATACCTTATAGGCCTGTGGTGCCAAAGCGAATGTTGTGCATGTGCCAGCAATAAGTCCAAGTGCGGATGTGGGGTCGACCATACGAAGGTACTTCTCAGAAGATGTTTGAGATGGTGTTGTAGTGGTTAACGATGATCTCCGGCATATTCGAGACCACAGCATTCACGCCGAAGTTCACGGCATACTCGAGTTCCTCTGGTGTATTGACCGTGTAGACACCAAGCGGGATCTTGTTGTGGTGACAGTTTTGCGCGCGGAGTGAGGTAAGCTCTGCAAGAGAGCATCCAAAGGCATCTGCTCCGCAGGTCTTGACGACGCGGCTCGGCATACGCTCGTCACCCGGAACATTCAGGGCCAGTGTCAGCGCCGGTATGCCCAAAGACTTTACGAATACGAGTGCCGAGTGATCAAACGAGGAAAACACCGTGTAGGGAATCATGCCATAGTCGTCAATGGTCTTGATTATTGATGCAATGTCACGAGCAGACTCGTGACTGGCACGCTGAGGCTTGATCTCGATATTGAGATACTTCTTGCCATGCAGAAGCTCTATAGCCTGATGGAACGTTGGTATCTGCGCATCGATCTCGACCATATGAGCGACAGCGTCGAGTGTCTTGCGGAGATCAGACATCGCATTCTCCGGCGCACTGTTTGATGCTCCGCTGTGCACACAGATGAGCAGTCGATCATCTTGCATGCGTTCACGAAGCGGCATCATGCGAATACGCCCTCGCGCGGTCCACGATAGCCAGGCAGCATCTCAGCAATTGTCATTCGTCGTTTTCCAGGTAACTGCAATTCATCGAGTGAAAGCGAACCATCACTGCACGCAACGATGAAGGCGGTTTCGGTGATGCGCCACGATCCTGCAGGCAACTGTAGATCCGACAGTGTAGCCCGGTAAACCTTGAGGACATCACCATTCCATGTGGTCCAGGCGCAAGGAGATGGCGAGTACCCGTGAATGAAGTTTCGCACGCGATGTACTGGTTGTTGCCAGTTGATGGATGCATGCTCGCGGAAGACCTTTGGCGCTGGTGTTGCTAGGCTGTCGTCTTGTGGTTGCCGATGCAATGTGCCTGCGAGAAGTCCGCGCGTTGTCTCTCGAGCGCACTCGGCTGCCATGGGCATAAGCATGGCGTAGAGTTCGCCGGCAGTGGTTCCATCGGGAACAGGACATGAGTGCTGCAGCAGAATCGTTCCAGTATCGACTACGTCATCGAGTAAAAACGAAGTAACACCCGTGACGCTATCACCTTCGATGATGGCATGGTTGATCGGTGCAGCCCCGCGAAAGCGCGGCAGCAAGGAAGCATGGACATTAAACGTACCATTGCTCGACAGCGAGAACACGGCCCGTGGTAAGATCTTAAAGGCAATCACACAGATTACGTCTGGACTCCGTGCTTCGATCTCAGCTGCAAACGATGGATCCTTGAGTTTCTCCGGCTGCAGAATGTCGGTGATCCCGAGATCAAGTGCTGCCTGCTTAACTGCTGATGGAGAGACCGTAAGGCCTCTTCCACGGGGCTTGTCGGGAATGGTTACCACTGTGCTAACGCCAAACTCAGCGTGAAGTGCCTGCAGAGCGGGTACGGCAAACTCGGGTGTTCCCATGAAGATGATATTGCTCATCAGCCGTGCACCGTTGGCGTGTTTGCAAGCCCCTTGACAACATCTGCTTCGTAATCGGCAAACTCTTTGATGCGTGCACGAACTTCTTCGACAGGGAAGTACTCGCGTGCAATGTCGGTGTAGGCTCGGTAGTGTCCGGCCTCGCTGGCAAGCAGCGAGCCATACATCTGACGCAGCTCATCGGTCGGGGCATGCTTGGCAAGAAGCGAAAAACGTTCACACGAGCGTGCTTCGATAAATGCTCCCACGATCAACGAATCCAGCAGACGCTTCGGCTCTCCCTGACGGACAAACTTGTGCAATGCATTCGCGTAAGGATTGCCAACATCTTTACTAAGTGTAAGGTTGCGCTTCTCGAGCTCTTGCATCACCATGTCGAAATGCTCGAGTTCCTCTTGAGCAAGTGCGATCATATCGCGTATAAGGCGCATACGCTTGGGATACCTCGTGATGAGGGCAAGTGCGAATGCGGCTGCCTTTTTCTCGCAGAGGGCATGATCAATCAGAATGCTGTCTGTGTTAGTGCAGGCAACATCGACCCATTCGGGATTTGTTTCGGATTGTAGGCAAAGCATAGTGACAAAGTTAGGGGGCAAGCATCCGTATAGTGCGTTCTACAAGGCTGGCAAACTTCACATCGTCAACCGGTGCCTTTGTGTTGAGCCATGTCGCTGATAGTGCATACCATTTACCTTCGTTGCTCTGCAAGAGATATGACATGTTAATGACCCCTGTCTCAGAGCCTCCCTTATAGCAGATGCGTTTCCATTTGGTACGGTCGAGTTGCAGGCCAGGGGTGATCTCGAGGATATCTAGTGCTGTTTTCCCCTCTTTCGTAGTTGAGGCCATCCGGAACCAATCCAATGCACTAACGATCTCTGATGTAGATGCGAACCACTCGACCGAGTCGGGGAGCACTGGACTACCTGTGAGAGAAACATCCGCGAGACTGAATGAGTCCGTCACCTGACGTAGTATTGCGCGTCGATCAGTAGGGTCTGCGGCTGCGTAGGACTGGGCCTGTGAGCCATTATCACAGAACTTGAGAAGGAACATCTCACGAGTCGACAAGAACGGATCATTGACCTCCGGAGCGCTATGCCCCATGAGTGCTTGCCTGCGTTGGACGGCATCGCGGCCGAGTACATGCAGTAGATGGTCTGTGGCCGTATTGTCGCTCACGGATATCATCTGGCATGCCAACGTATGAAGTGTGATTGGTGAACCATGAGGCCATGTCTGCAGCACGCCGGATGGTAGCGAATTCAGCGATGAATCGATGTGCGTGACTTCATCCCACTTATGCATCGAAGTAACAAGCTCGCCTAAGACATACAACTTGAACGTTGAACCGATCGGAAGCCGGTCGCTTGATGCGTGTAGTGCGATTGTGATGCTTGAACTAAGGTCAACGACCATCAGGGATGTCTTGCCAGGCAGAGCTTTGAACTCTTCGACAACGCTATTGATGTTCACTGTGGGCTTCACCGCTGGACGAACAAACAAGCCCGCAATCTTATGCGGTGGTGCCGTCTCAACGGTAAGAATAAACGGAAGCAACCACCCAGTGGTTGTCGTTCCTTCTGCAAGCACCTGATACGATGAACGCTGGTTTGTTATACGAATGTTGCTGCAAGGACCCGATTCCTCCGTTACTTGCGCGACGATCATCTTTAACTGTGCCGGTGGTACTTTCTCAAGAAACTGTGCGGTAAAAATTGTATCAAACTGTACAGTCTTCCCACCGAAGATTGCGCAAACGTCGTTGAGCCTCATCGTGATATGGGGCTGAGACAGCGCAACACTTGCCGATGTGAGCATGACTGCGATCAGAAGTACAAACTGCATGTTCACCTTTCTCTGCAATTGCTTAGCGAAAAACATGTTCGAGCAGACAGGATGCCTGTGATTGAGAGGTCTTTAGGAGAATGGCGTAACTGCCGGATGGATACTTGCGCAGATCAAGCTCGCGTTCTTGAACGCCCGACTCTGCACTGTCCTCTGCAATTGTCATCATCTTGAACATCCCCTCGTTGTAGAGGTGAATCTCTACCCGCTGGAGCTCAGGAATCGTGTAACGCAGACGATACACTCCTGTCCTGCCTGCAACTGGAGAAACATCCATCTGCGGTAGTTTTACATCACGACCTAGCGCATTATTGGTTGACGACTTGAGAGGGTAGTAGAACAAGGGGGCTGCGTCTCCGCCATTCTCACGTTCAGAGGTTGTATAGTATCCTTGATCACCCTGGTCGTAGCAGATCGCTTC
>CANGZU010000075.1 GCA_947458785.1 Ignavibacteria bacterium | reverse complement strand
CGGATGAAGGCAAACGTTGAGCGCTCATGCGAGAACCTCGAGCCACACACGATCGCAGAGTATCTACGCGATCTGGCTGGCGCCTATCATAACTTCTATCATGATTGTCGAATCCTCGGAGCCGAGGAGCCCCTTGAAAGTGCACGTTTGCGGCTTGCAGATGTTACGCGAAGGGCCATGCGCAACGGCCTGATGCTGTTGGGAGTTGGAACGCCAGAGCGTATGTGATGAGGGACTACTACTACGATCTGGATGAACGTGGTACACTGTCTCTTGATGGTGTCGTTCAAGACGATCCGTGGTTCCTTGACTTTTTCTTCCGGCGTCTGGCAACAAATGCCAACCCAGAGTATCCCGAGTATCCGTTCGTGTGTCGATGCGGTGACGAGATGAACTATCTGCGTCCCAGTGATACTCCAATCGTCTTTACCGGACTGCATGGCGAGAGATTGCTCTTCGCACACTCGCTTTCAGTGCACTTCGAGCCCGAGCGCTTAGCCTATTCAGCTGATGGCGTTCTGTATCACTCCGCACCGGTGGGCGAGCAGGGTAGGTTGGTGCCCCATGTCGCTGTTGAAATTGCCCAGCGTATTGAGCCATGGGGACCTTACTATGCATACCGGCCCGAAGGCGCTCAGCATGTGATACCGCTGCTGCCGCTTGGTTTGCAGGAAGAGTTGCAGTACTTACGCCCTAAGCCTGACAACGGCTGCGTTGGGTGCGGTCAGGCCAATCCTTGGTCGCTGAGGCAGACGTTTATACGTCGACGCAGCGATGGTCTTGTGCAATCATGGATCCGCCCAGATCAGCGTATGCAGGGGGCAATGGGAACAACGCATGGTGGTTTCATATCGCTGCTGCTTGATGAGGTGATGGGCAAGTCACTCAGTGTGCGAGGAATCAAAGCTCCAACAGCCCAGTTACTCGTCAACTTCCGCAAGCCAATGGTTCTTGGGCAGGAGTATGAGCTGCGCTCATGGATCGAATCGCAACAAGGCCGTAAGAAATTCGTCAAAGGCGAGGTGCGCATGGCGCACGACCCGGATGTTCTGGTCGCCGAGGCCAGTGCCTTGTTTCTTGAGATCCAACAACCCCACTAGGGATGAGCCACCAACCGAATATTCTTCTGTTCAGCACGATACTCGGGCTGACATTTCTGCTTCTCGATGTCTACGTGCTGCGACGCTGGACGCTGCATGCCAAGCGACGTTCGCTGCATCCAGCTTGGTATCGAAGTTTGTGGTCGATCTCGGCCGTCATGATATTGGTGTTCTGCTATGTGACGTTCCGACGTCACTTCTTCCGCCTTGATGGACTCGATGCCACCCTCATGGGCTTCGTTACACTTTGGTATCTGCCCAAGATCGGAATTGCACTTGTGCTCTTACCTCAGGATGCATGGCGCGGCCTGACGTGGCTTTTTCGTCGCGGTAGATCAGACCGTTCGGCGGAACAACAGGCGGCTGCTCCATCACCGAGCGCTCCTTCGCCGACAAGACGGGAGTTCCTAGGAACTGCTGCGTGGGGAGTTTCGGCTGTCCCATACCTAATGGTGGGAAGGGGCATGTGGAGCACCCTCTATGATTTTCAAGTCGTCAACATTGATCTGGTGATGGATAAGCTTCCACGTGCATTCGACGGGATGCGCATTGCTCAGCTTTCGGATGTGCATGCTGGTTCGTTCCCCGATCACACGCCGTTTCAAGAAGTTCGCTACATCCTCGAGACAATCAAACCCGACGCAATCGTCATCACGGGCGATTTCGTGAATCAGAAGCCTGAAGAGATGGCGGTGATCGCGCGCGAGTTTGCGAAGCTTCGAGCCCCTTACGGTGTCTACGCTTCGCTTGGCAACCATGATCATTACAACACCCCACAGGAGCATGCAAGGCTGGTTACTACAATTCGCGATCTGGGTGCGGAATTGCTCATCAACCAGCACAAGCGGCTGGGTGATAGTAGCGGTGCCCTCATCATCGCAGGGACCGATAACACGGGGTTCCGTCAGTCATTCGCACGCCTCGACCAAGCTCTTGATGGTGTCATGGACGACGAACCTGTGATCCTGCTGGCGCACGACCCGACGTTCTGGGATAAACAAGTAGTCCCCGAAAAACGAGTAGACGTCATGCTGTCTGGTCACACACACGGAGGTCAGTTCGGCGTTCAGGTTCTGGGTTTTGAATGGTCGCCTGCGCAGATGGTCTACAAGCAGTGGTCTGGACTCTACCGCAACGGCGAACAACAGCTGTATGTCAATCGCGGTATTGGTACCGTCGGGCCACCGCTACGCATAGGCATACCGCCAGAGATCACACTCTTTACGCTTCGTGCCCCCGGCGTAGGCCGGAATATGGCGTGAGTAGTAACGCTATTGCAGGTAGGAAATAGCCGACTCTACCAGAAGCGATGTGCCCGTGATCATTGCCTGTTCATCTGGGGCAAACTTCGCGTTATGTAATCCCGGCATAGAATCAAGGTCATGCGGCCTTCCACCAAGCATCCAAAAGCATGCAGGCATGATCTGCGAGTAGTAGGCAAAATCCTCGGCCCACATCTTCGGTTCAAAGTCAGTGACCATTTCCGCGCCTGCAACGGACTCTGCAACGCTGCGAGCAAATCCAACGGCATTGTGATCGTTTATCAGTGGGGGATAGCCCTTAACGATTGTGATCTCGCCTTGACAACCATGGAGAGCGCAATACGCGGCAGTCTGTTCCTCTAAGTACTGCCACGCGAACTCTCGCCAGGTGTTGTCGAACGAGCGCAGCGTGCCCTTCATCTCGACGACATCGGGAATGATGTTCGTTGCTGTGCCCCCGTGAATGCTTGTGACGTTGAGTAGGCCTGCTATCAGTGGATTGCGATGCTTGGTGACGAGTGCCTGCAGATGCTGCACAAGTCCAGTGGCAGCAAGAATCGGGTCTTTGCCTTTATGCGGCTGAGCTGCATGAGCCCCGTACCCACGAATGGTCCAAAAGAGCTCATCGCACGATGCAAGTGTGGGTCCTGCAACGAACTGGACCTGTCCACATGGTGCATCTGGGTAGATGTGCTGTCCAAAGATGATCTCCGGCGTGGGGTCGTTGAGCGCACCCTCGGCAATCATGATGCTGGCACCACCCGGCGTCTTTTCTTCGCCAGGCTGAAAGACCAGCTTGACAATACCCTTAAGCTCCGACTCGCGTTGTTTCAGAATGCGCGCAGCAGCAAGGAGCATCGTTGTATGCGTGTCATGTCCGCATGCATGCATCACACCTGGATTGGTTGATGCATAATCCAGATTTGTTTCCTCGAGAATGGGAAGAGCATCAATATCTGCCCGCAGAGCTACACAGCGATCGCCACTACCAATGTGCGCTACCACACCCGTGGTTGCAACAACCTTGTGTTCAATCCCCATTGATGTGAGTTCGCGGCAGATGAATGCACACGTTTCGTGTTCTTGGAATGAAAGCTCTGGGTTTCGATGGATATGTCTGCGCGTTTCGACCATCCAATCGTAGATCGAGGTTGCGTGCTCAATTGTTGTCATACATCGCATCTCCAGTAAGCGTCATGTTTGTAATGTGGTCATCAAGAATAGCAAGATCTACCCTAAGAGGACGTCCACTTGGCGGGATAAACGTAAATGAGGTTTGCTGATGGTGCTGCACCCAGGTAACAACCGCGCAACTGAGCGCGCCGGTTCCGCAGGCTCCCGTGACAGACTCGACACCACGTTCAAATGTTGCGATGCGACGTGGATCGCTTGTTGTAACCATATTTACATTGACGCCACGAGGAAAAGCCACGTGGTGACGCAAGGCAGATACAATAGAGCGCCCGGCGTCGAGCGGTTCGCCAACAACAACATGATCACTTCCAACATTTACATACCAAACATCCTCTGCGATGCCATCGAGGGTTCCTGTCGGCAGATGCTGCACCTGCTGTGGCGGCGGGAAGGTCACCGCGACCATGTTGTGCTCAATGATATCGCACAGGAAAGTCATGCTGTTGAGATGCAGCTCAATGTTTTGGCGAGCCATCAAGCCATGATCTGCCGCAAATCGAATGATACAGCGAGCACCATTGCCGCACATCATACCATGAGAGCCGTCGGGATTGTAGAAGTCAGCATGCACATGGTGTTGAGTGCACTGCCGCAGCAGAAGTACGCCTTCGATGGTTCGTCCGTCTGCCCGTGGATTTGCCGCGATGCATGTGACGATGTCGTGGGCATCTGGCTGAAACTGCTTTTCTTGGGCATCGGCTACCAGGAAGCAGTTGCCAGCCCCACTCATGTGAACAAATGAGATCATCGCAGCTCCAGAAGTTGCGTGAGCTCATCGTGAATGTGTCCATTTGATGCAATAATGCTTCCCGTTGACAACTCGAATTCAGCGCTACCATAGCGCGTAACACGCCCACCGGCCTCCTGAACAAGTAGCACACCAGCAGCCATGTCCCAGGGTAGCAGAATCGACTCCCAATAGGCGTCGAAGCGTCCAGCTGCAGTGTAGGCAAGATCAAGAGCCGCGCTTCCAAGGCGGCGAACAGGCAGCCCCTTGCCAACGACTGCCGCAAACTGATCGATGCATCGAAGTGGATTCTCGGCAACGTTGTAGGGGAAGCCCGTAACGAGAATGGCGTCATGCAGCATTGTAGTCTCAGACACACGAAGTGCATTTCCATTCAAGTGCGCACCCTGTCCGCGTGCAACAGTAAAACACTCATCAGTGAGCGGATTGTAGATAACGCCGCACAAGATCTCTCCATGTTGCACGGCTGCGATCGATACGCAGAAGATGGGGATCTTGTGAGCAAAGTTGACCGTCCCGTCGAGTGGGTCGATCACCCACGTCAGCTCGCTGGCCCCCTTATTACTGCCCGATTCCTCGGCCACGATGGATGCATCTGGTGTAGCACGGCGTAGGCATTCGACGATGGCCTCCTCGGCCAGAAGATCGAACTGCGTCACGAGATTGTGCATGCCTTCCTTATTGCGCGTGTCAAGGGGCTTGCCAAATCCATCTCGGAGGATGTCTCCGGCACAGCGAGCAGCAATCTCAGCGGCCTGCAACAGAGCAGAGTTGTCGTAGTTGTTCATCCAAGTATCGTATTGGCTTCCATGCGAATCATCGTAGATAGCGCGTGGAGTCTTGGATTGTTTGATGCCTCAGCGATCGGCAGGTACCTATCGAATGTGTTTGAAAGGTACACCATAGGATTTCGCTTCAGGTTGAAGGATATGCAACGAACGTTGTCGAGGCGTGCTGCAAGTTTGATCAGGATGCAGTCATGACTCGACTTCTTGAGTCGAGCAACGTACTGCAAATCGATATTGTCGGGATCGATCTTAGCCTTGGCCAAATCCTTGGTTAGAGTTTCAACAACGTATGCTACGTATGAGCCGAAGTTGTATTCAAGCACCTCACGAGTGATCTTCTGTGAATCCTCGAGAACATCGTGCAAGAAAGCAGCCGTTATCAGGTCCGTATCATAGACCCGCAGTTCGTCCATGATGATGCGCACCGTGCGAGCGATGTGGTCAAAAAATGGAGTGTCGTCATTGCGAACTTGTCCAGCGTGCACAGAGCGCGCCATCTCATAGGCATCAATGATTCTGTTCACATGGATTGGATCACCATATGTAACGATGCGTTCTTCAAGCTCTGATGGCGTGAGTGATCTGCGATTGTATGGTGTGCCGTTTGGATCGATCATAACGCCCCCTTACTTCGATGCTGCTCGTGATTTTGGATTCATGAGCTCACGCGCGCCCGAGAGTGAGACATCAGATACGTCATCGCCGCTGAGAAGTTTTGCTACTTCGACGAGTGCCTCGTCGTCCGTGATATTTTGAGCGCGCACGGTCGTGGTCTCACCGTTCGTATCCTTCGTGATGCGCACGAACTGGTCTGCTAATGATGCGATCTGCGGTAGGTGGGTGATGCAGACGATCTGCTGAGACGCTGAGATCGACTTCATTATATCACCGACGATACGCGCGATGCGTCCGCTGATACCGGTGTCGATCTCATCGAACACCATCGTCCCATATGACGCTGATGCGCTCAATGCTCGTTTCATCGAAAGCATCAATCGCGAGAGCTCGCCACCGGATGCAACTTTCGAGAGCTGGCGAGGGGGCTCACCTGGATTGCTGCTAAAGAGGAACTCGACGGTGTCTGCACCCTGAGGTCCGAGCGAAGTGGACTGCAGCGAAATGGCAAACGTGGAAGACGGCATGCCCATGTCGCGAAGGCTCGACTGTACGGACTGAGAAAGAGCGTCTGCATGTGATGTGCGCTCATACCGAATCTGACGTGCAACCTCCTCGGCTCGAGCTTCAGCATGATTCTTGGCCTTGTGGGCCTGTTCGATTGCTTCTTCGAGATGCTCGAGCAGGGAAAGCTCGGCCTGAACGCGGTCTTGCTGTTCAAGTGCAGCTTCGAGGGATCCGTACTTTCGAACAAGCCTCTGCAGAAGTGCAACGCGCTGACGCAGCTCTTCGATTCGCTCAGGGCTTGCAGCGTCTGGATCGGCCAGTGGAGCAACTGCGCCGGCGACCTCTTTACAGATGATTAACGCCGACTCAACATCACGTATGACAGGGGTTAATGAACTGTCGTAGGAGGCCAGATCGTTTAGAAGATCTCGAGATTCGCGAAGAAGGTCATACGCAGAGCGTTCGGACGCATAGAGCGCGTCGCGAACGCGCATGGCCGCCGACACTACATGTTCCTGAGATTCGGCTCTGCGCAACTCCTGGGAGATCTGAACATCTTCATCAGGGAGGGGATTGACGCTTGCGATCTCGTCCCTCAGAAACGAGAGCCGAGCTCGATCTGCATCGGCATCATGAGCTCTACGCGTTATGTCGACAAGCAGTTCTTCGCAGCGCTTGAGTTCATCCCAACGCTGTTTCATGCTGGTACGAAGCTCTACATGAATGCCGGCAAATCGGTCCAATATCTCACGGTGTGACTTGCTGGCAAGTAGTCCATGCGTATCGTGCTGGCCGTGGAAATCGATGAGAAAAGCAGCCAACTCACGAACTACAGGAAGCTGTGTTGGCGTGTCGTTGACAAAACACCGTGAGGTTCCTGTTGCACTGATTTCGCGTCTGATGACGATCTCTGGGTACTCCCATTCGAGTTCATGCGTCCGCAAAAACTCATGTAACGAGACTGATGCATCAGAAAAGCATGCCTCTACGATGGCCTTCTTTTGACCCTTGCGCACAATGTCGCCCGAGGACCGTTCGCCAAGCGCGATCGATAATGCATCAATGATGATCGACTTGCCTGCGCCCGTCTCACCGAGGAAAACGGTAAGCCCCTTGCCGAATTCAAGGTCGACATGGTCTACAAGAGCAAATGCCTGAATCGTCAGTCTACGCAGCACGTTAAGGATTTACAATCGTGTTAGTCGGGTTTGAAAGAGTTTGTAGGCGCCAAAAAGGGCGGCGGCAAACAGCGCTATCCCTGCGATCAGGTGCACCTGTTGTCCAACAACGACGATGGAGATCGTCAAGATGTAGGTAACAAGCACGAGGAGAAGTATCCAGAGTGCTGCCATTGCTATTCCTGTGAATTGTCCTGTAGGGTAGTTGCGGTGGCAATATACTGCGCGTAGCGCGCAGAGAATGCCTCGAGTTTCTCACCGGGAACACGCACGGTTAACTCTACGCCATCCTCGAGATCGGCCCTGTTGAGAATTTCTACGTCGGCATAGAGACGCGCGATGAGCTGCATACTGTCGTAGGGCACATGCAGAAGGCGTACGATAGAGGATTCCTCGTAGGCCGCCTGCA
This sequence comes from Ignavibacteria bacterium, assembly GCA_947458785.1. Lineage (GTDB taxonomy): Bacteria > Bacteroidota > Ignavibacteria > Kapaibacteriales > Kapaibacteriaceae > UBA10438. Next base: position 1,384 of record CANGZU010000075.1, on the reverse strand, counting down.
TTGTCTCGAGAAGCTTGAGAAGATTTACTCCGCGGTGAGCACTGACAAACACACACATCGGGTTCTCGGCTTCGGCATCGAGCAGCGCATGGGGATCAGATACGGCATCAATCTTGTTGAACACGATGATCGTCGGGGTCTCGGAGGCACCAAGCTTGGCTAGAGTTTCTTCGACAACGGCGATATGGTCTCGGTAGTGCGGGTTTGCCAAATCAACAACATGAAGAATGACGTCTGCTTCCAATGTCTCGGAGAGCGTCGACCGAAACGAGGCAACTAGCTGCGTAGGGAGCTTTCGAATAAAGCCAACGGTGTCGGATATCAAGGCGCGTTGTCCGCTTGGCAGGGAGAATGACCGAACAGTGGTGTCGAGGGTTGCAAACAACTGGTCTTTGATGTACACCTCGGCGCTTGTCAGCACCTTTAGAAGCGATGATTTACCAGCGTTGGTATAGCCAACCAGGGCAAAGCGCGGCAACCCTTCGCGTCCTTTACGCTGAACGATCCGCTGCTTATCGATATCGAGCAGTTTCTCACGCAGCCGCTGCATGCGTCCGCGGTACATTCGGCGGTCTGTTTCGATCTGTGTTTCGCCTGGTCCTTTGGTACCAACACCCCCGAACTGCTTTGAAAGGTGCGTCCACATCCTGGTAAGACGTGGCAACAAATACTCGAGTTGGGCAAGCTCGACCTGCGTTCGCGCCTCGACCGTTCGTGCATGCGCGGCGAAGATGTCCAGAATCACGCCACTTCGGTCGAGCACCTTGATGTTGAGCTCCTCTTCAAGATTGCGCACCTGTGCCGGTGAGAGCTCGTCGTCGAAGACAACCATGGCTGGTGCCGTGGTCTCAACCAGTTCCTTAAGCTCTTGGACTTTGCCCTTGCCAAGTGCTGTCGAAAGATCAGGTCGTTCTCTCTCCTGTGTGATGCGGCCGCAAACATCTGCCCCTGCTGTGTCAAGTAGCAGGGTAAGTTCCTCGAGGTGTTCTTCGACAACATCGGGGTCGGCCCCCTTTTTTAAGACAGCTGCAATGAGCGCCTTCTCTCGGGGCTTTAATCCAACATCATGCACAGATTGATCTTCCAAGTAATGTGTGTGCAAATTTACGTCCAACAGCATCCATGGCTCGCTGAGAGTTAGTTTTGGGGCAATGTTTACGGTGCTCATCATTCTCCTCTCCATCTTTCCCGCTCTTGTAGCGGCGCAGCAGGGTGCAGGACCCGAGATACCGATCGTTCTGGAGCATGCCGACTCGATCGTTGGTTCCGGGGTGTTCGAGTCTTCGGTTCGCACCTTCTATGGCAATGTGCGATTTCAGCAGGGAAACGTGACAGGAAGATGTGATCGAGCTATCCACAACGTACTTGCCAACACCGTTGAGCT
>CANGZU010000074.1 GCA_947458785.1 Ignavibacteria bacterium | reverse complement strand
TCCCGCACGAGCTTTGATGATTTTTTGTAGCTGCGTGACGGCCATGATCCGCTCGCCATTGGCGTCGATCACAACATCACCGCCCTGCATCTTACCCTTTGCTGCCGGGGTGTTCGCCATCACCCCTTCGATCTTGACGATAACGCCATAGGGATAGATTCCGATGTCGCGCTGCTCGGCGATTGCCCCAACGATCCTATTTGCAGGAACCGCTAAAAGAATCTGCGAACCATTACGGTTGACGACAACCTTGCGGTCAGCGGTCTCTTCAAGACTAACAAGACCTTCATACATGCTGCCCCACTCGGCATGGCTCACGCCATTGATGCTGGCAATGCGATCTCCGGACATGAATCCGAGTGAATCGGCAAGTGAACCGCGCTGAACATAGCCAATCGTTGTTGTTGCAACATCCTCACGTCCGTACCCAACCAGAATCGTCCAAAAGAAGACGAGAGCAAGAAGCAGATTCATGATCACACCAGCTGAAAGCACAAACGCTCGAGCAAGTGCGCCCTTAGAGCGGAACTCATAGGGCTGGGGTTCTTTGGAGACAAAATCGTTATCCATGGATTCGTCGACCATTCCAAGGATCTTGACATATCCACCGATTGGAAACGCGCAGAGTCGGTAGTCCGTATGGACACCAAGCTGAGACTGCACATCTTCGGAAAGCTTACCAAACGAGAACCCATTGATCTTGTTCCATCCCAACACACGAGGCCCCATGCCGAGTGCGAACACATCAGCACGCATACCTGTCCAGAGAGCTGCGAGGAAGTGCCCCAGTTCGTGCACGAAGACAAGGACACCGATGACAATGATGAATGAAACGAGATTCTGAAAGAAATCCATGTCGGTTACAGTTGGTGACGTTGTGTAAAGTCAAGTGCCAGTGAGCGCGAGGCCTCGTCGACGTGTACGATGTCTTCTAACGACGGTTGAGAGACGTATTCCATGTGACCAAGGACGTGCTCTATCGTTGCCGGGATATCAAGAAACCGCAAACGCCCCTGCAAAAACGCAGCAACAGCGATCTCGTTTGCAGCGTTCACCGCAGCTCCGCTTGAGCCCCCTCGGCGCATCACTTCATAGGCAATGGCAAGGCATGGGAACCTCTCGATATCCGGCGATTCAAAGGTTAGCTGGCCCATCGACGCAAGATCCATGCGAGGAATGTCAAGCTGATGTCTGCGCGGATAGGTCAGCGCATATTGTATCGGGACCAGCATCGTGGGAACGCCCATCTGCGCCTTGACGGAGCCGTCGATGAACTGGACCATTGAATGGATGATCGACTGTGGGTGAACGACAACATCGATCTGATCCGGACGAAGACCAAAGAGCCAAAAAGCCTCGATCACTTCGAACCCTTTGTTCATCAGCGTAGCCGAATCGATCGTGATCTTGGCCCCCATATCCCAATTGGGATGTTTCAGCGCCTGCGCCGCAGTCACTGACTGAAGTTGGTCTTTGGAGTGGGTGCGAAAGGGGCCACCCGAGGCCGTGATGATGACCTTCTCAAGATCATCTCTGTGTTCGCCTATAACACACTGCAGAATCGCGCTGTGTTCTGAGTCAACTGCCAAAAGTGTTGCGCCATAGGTGTCAACTGCCGGCATCAAGATCGAGCCTGCGCTGACAAGAGATTCCTTATTGGCCAATCCAATGGTGTGTCCAGCTTTGATGGCAGCCATCGTTGGCAGCACACCACTGAACCCAACCATAGCAGAAAGGACTACTGCATTGGCTTGATCGGCCGCTGCCTGACAAATGCCCTCATCGCCGCAGAGCACAGGCCCCTTGAACTCAGGCATGGCATCCTTGAACGCCTTCCATGCTCGTTCGTCACGAATAGCAACGCCATATGGAGACAATCGTCGTACCTGCTCGGCTAGGTCCTGCCAGCGTGTGTTACACGTGATCCAGCGCAGTGTATGCCCCTTACCAGAGCGCTCGAGAATATCGAGTGTCTGCGTACCGATCGATCCGGTCGATCCGAGAACCGTAATAGAAGCGGACTGGTGGTCGAGCATTATTGGTATTGGCGTGTGATGTCTTTTGAGGAGCCGGGCAGATAGCAGCGAAACTCACCTGCCTCAATGTTGTCGTCCTCTTTCAAGGTAACACGCAGAAAATACGACCGAAGCCACTTTCTCAGTGTCTCTTGTTTGTTTCGTTCGATGTAATGCACGATGTATGGGTGCGTGGCGATTGTAACTCGAACCGACCACGTGCCAGCTCGAAACTTGCGCAACCATCTATCGATGTCGCTAACAACGCTTGCAGCCGAGAGCACCTTCCCTGTACCGAGGCAAAACGGACACTCTTCGCTCGTGCGCTCTGCCATGCTCTGGCGGATGCGCTGGCGTGTTACTTGCAGAATTCCCAGCTGTGTAAGTGGATAGACCACAACCTTTGCACGATCCCGGGATGTTTCCTTCTTCATCTCCGTAATCAACCGGCGTCGGTTTTCTTCCTGCTGCATGTCGATGAAATCAATCAGGATCATTCCACCAATATCTCGCAGTCGCATTTGCCGTGCTACCTCTTTGAGGGCCTCAAAATTGGTCTTTACGGCGTTGGCTTCCTGCGTACGTTCATTTGACGCGCGACCTGAGTTGACGTCGACTACAACCATTGCCTCCGTGTGATCGATGATAAGGTGTCCACCGCTTTGAAGAGGCACTCTTCGTGAATGCGTCAAATGGACATCGCGCTCAACTCCGTAGACATCAAACATTGGGCGTGTGTCGGCAAAGAACTCGAGTCTGCCGAGAAGATGCGGGGCCGTCTTCTCCATGTACGCCTTTAGATCGCGATAGACCTTGCGGTCGTCAACTACTACCTGCGCCACATCATCCTTCATCAGGTCACGGATCACACTGTGTGCAATTCCCGCCTCTTGATGCAGCAGCATTGGCTCTGTGGCATCGCGCACGTCACGCTCAATTTCCTTCCAGTCTGCGACCAGTGTTTCAAAATCACGGGCAACATCCTCTTCGGGTAATCCTGCGGCAGCGGTTCGGATGATACAACCCATGCCCTCGGGTATCACAGATTTTGCGATGGCACGTAAGCGCTTGCGTTCCTTCGTCTGATGGATCTTACGGGAAATACCGATACTGCTCTCAAATGGCAACAGAACAACGTTGCGTCCGGTCAGACCGACCTTTGTCGTGATGCGAACACCCTTTTGATGGTAGGCCTCGCGTGTAACCTGCACCACGATCATCTGCTTTGGATGAATATTGATCGTGATGTCGCCGCTACGCTTCGTTGAGAAGACTGGCAGCCTTCGATTCGAGTCGATTTTTGTTGTTCGCAGGGCTACATCGGCAGAGCCTACGGTCTTTGAACTTGGGCGTTCATCGTCATCATCGTCGGAGGCATCCTCCTCCATTGTCGAGTCGACGTCGCTGAAGTGAAGGAACCCATCTTGCTCAAGACCAATATTGACGAACGCCGCATTCATGCCCTGCACAACGCGTGTTACGCGGCCGAGATAGATGTTACCGACCTGGTGCTCATTCTCGGGAGATTCTGTGAACAACTCAACAAGCTTGCCGTCTTCAGTGATTGCGATCCGAAGATGCGTCGAGGTGCCGTTGATGAGAATTCTACGTAGCATAAAAAAAGAGGCCAAGTTGACCGTGGCGCCTTGTGTACGAGCTGACCGTTGCTTCCTTCCGGACCTGGCGGAGTTGGGCCTGACACAATCGCACGGGACTTGGCCGTGAGTGTTCCTTTGTTAGGGGGCGCAAATATACATTACTTCTGTGTGAATTCCGGCACGAGTCCTTGCCAACATTCCCAATAGTCGTTTTGAAGCTCTCCAGATTGCATCGCGAATGCTGTTGGACGGCACACAAATCGTGTTTCGAACATAAAGGCCATCGTTCCTTCAATCTTTACCGGCTTGAGCTCTGCCTGCGTCATTTTCTTGTACGTATCAGCATCCGGACCGTGTCCGCTCATGCAATTATGAAGCGATGAGCCGCCCGGCACGAACCCACCACCCTCTTTGGCGTCGTATACTCCGTCGATAAGCCCCATGTACTCATTCATGAAGTTGCGATGGAACCATGGTGGACGGAACGTGTCTTCTGCAACCACCCAGCGCGGAGGAAAGCATACAAAGTCAATGTTTGCCGTACCTGGCGAATCACTTGGAGACGTAAGCACCGTGTAGATCGAAGGATCAGGATGATCAAACGTTACGGTGTTAATGCACTGGAACTTGCGCAGATCGTACTTATACGGGGCATAGTTACCGTGCCATGCGACCACATTGAGCGGGGAGTGGTTGTAGATGCCCTGCCAGAGGTTACCCTGGAACTTGGCAACGACCTTGAACTCTCCTGTGACATTTTCATAGCATGCTTCCGGCGTCAGGAAATCACGCGGATAAGCAAGTCCATTAGCGCCAATAGGCCCAAGGTCTGGCAGACGCAACGGCGCACCATAGTTCTCAAGGATGTATCCACGCACGCCCCCTGAGACCTCAACGCGGAACTTGATGCCACGCGGTATCACGCAGATTTCATAAGGCTCCACATCAACAATTCCGAGCTCTGTAAGGATCTTCAGTGAGCCTTCCTGCGGAACGATGAGCAGCTCTCCATCGGCGTTGTAGAAGAACGTATCGGTCATTGAGGTGTTGGCCGCATACACATGGATTGCAGATCCAACATGTGTCGTCAGATCGCCGCTGCCGGCCATCGTTGCAATGCCCTCGATGAATGTCGTTGGCTTGGAAGGAATCGGCAAGGGGCTCCATCGAAGCTGATTCGGTGTAGTATCCACCTCATTAAATGGCGTAGAACGGATCAGGCCATTGTCAATACGCTCATACGGCTTGTGAACAACCGATGGACGAATTCTGTACATCCATGATCGCTTGTTAGAAGAGCGTGGAGCTGTAAATGCCGTCCCGTTAATCTGCTCTACATACAGTCCAAACGCCGGCTTCTGTGGAGAGTTTCGCCCTTCGGGTAGTGCCCCGGCAAGCGCTTCGGTGGCAAAATCATTGCCAAAACCGCTCATATAGCCCATGATGATGTCCTTTCCTGTGCAGATATCTACATCAGCGCGCCCAGCAGGATTCGAACCTGCGGCCCGCAGCTTAGAAGGCTGCTGCTCTATCCAACTGAGCTATGGGCGCGTAGGCCGCAAAATACCAAAAAGGGACGTAGGGACGGGATAATGACTAATGACAAATGACTAATGACTAATGACCAATGACTAGATCATTGGCGCCTTCGCTGTTCGCTGTTCGCTGCTCGCTGTTCGCTGCTCGGCACTCAACTCGGCAGGATTTCGTGGGCCGAAAGGGCCTCGTCGATGACGAGAGCCACGTTACCCCATGGGGTGGGAATGATTCCGGGATCTGAATGTACGGTGCCGGCAAGAGCGTCTGACTCGCGGCGGATGTCGGAGAGCCAACTGTAGAGCGTTGGGGAAACTGCCACCTCGTGAGGGGGCTCCCCATGCTGTTCAACGTAACGCTCAATGGATGTCATGAGCTCTTCGAATGCATCGAACCATTCCATAGAAGAACATCAACCAATATTCGTGCCAGTTACAGAATTCACATTGCCCCCTGCCAACACCCTGTATATGCAATAGGTTCCTTATATTTGCGGTCTTTCCCGGGCCCTGGGGTTGTCTAACAATAACACACCTCCACAGCATGTATGGAGGGCCGCATACTTGCAGTGGAACAAGTTTTGTATGTCTGATTCAGTAGAAACAAAGAACTATTCGGCAATTGCCGATCTCATCTCGGGCGAGCTTGCTCCTTCGGCGATGGGTGACGATGATTTCCGGTTGTTGTTTGAGCAAAAAGTCTCGACCCTCAAGGCCGATGACATGGTACATGGCAAGGTCGTTTCCGTCACGAAGGATGAGATCCTTGTTGACATCGGCTTCAAGTCTCTTGGTGTAGTACCTCGCGCCGAATTTGTCGGTGCAGAATTGCTTGCTCCAGGTGAAGTCGTTGACGTATTCGTTGAGAAGATCGAAGATGGCGATGGTCGTCTGATGCTCAGCCGTCGTCGCGCTGACTTCATGAAGACATGGGAAGAGATTCTCAAGCTTGCCGAAACACAAACCGTTACACAGGTTCGTATCCTCCGTCGTATCAAGGGCGGTATGGTTGTAGACCTTCTTGGTATCGAAGCATTCCTTCCAGGTTCGCAGATCGATGTTCGTCCAGTGCGTGACTTCGATGCATGGGTTGGCCGCACGATCGACGTTCGCGTTGTCAAGGTCAATCACCCGAGCGAGAACGTTGTTGTTTCGCACAAGGTGCTGCTCGAAGAGCAGCTCGCAGAGCAGCGAGGCAAGATCCTCGAACTTCTCGAGAAGGGTCTCGTTCTCGAAGGTACAGTCAAGGCTATCTCCGACTTCGGTGTATTCGTAGACCTTGGTGGTGTTGACGGTCTTGTGCACATCACAGACCTTTCATGGGGTCGTGTTACGCACCCAAGCGAGATTGTATCCCTCGATCAGCAAGTCAAGGTTGTTGTTCTCGACTTCGATGAGAACCGCAAGCGCATTTCGCTCGGCATGAAGCAGCTCACGCCACATCCATGGGATCAAATCGGCGAGCGCTACGAGCCAAACTCAAGCGTACGCGGCAAGGTTGTTTCGCTTACAGATTACGGCGCCTTTATCGAGATCGAAAAGGGTGTTGAAGGTCTGATCCACATCAGCGAAATGTCATGGACACAGCACGTCAAGCACCCATCGCAAGTGGTATCACTTGGTCAGGTGGTAGAAGCTGTTGTTCTGAACATCGACAAGAACGAGCGCAAGCTTGCTCTCGGCATGAAGCAACTCGAGCCAGATCCATGGAACGACCTGATGGCCAAGTACCCGATGGGTTCTGTGCACAAGGGTATCGTTCGTAACCTCACGAACTTCGGTGTCTTCATCGAACTCGAACCAGGTGTAGATGGTCTCGTGCACATCTCTGACCTCTCATGGACGAAGAAGATCCGTCACCCAGGTGAGTTCGTCAAGAAGGGCGACGAAATCCAAGTTGTTGTTCTTGCGATCGACAACGAGCATCGTCGTATCTCTCTTGGCCACAAGCAGATCACAGAGAACCCATGGGACATCTTTGAGAATGAGTTCGCAGTGGGCATGGAAACAGAAGGCAAGATCGTACGCCTGATCGACAAGGGCGTGATCGTTGAAATGCCACAAGGCGTTGACGGCTTCGTTCCAGTATCGCAACTTTCGTTCGCTCCTGTTCGCACGATCTCTGACTTCTTCAACGTCGGAGACAACTTGCCACTCAAGGTTGTTGAGTTCGACAAGGAACAGAAGAAGATCGTTCTTTCAGCCGTTGAATACCTCCGCGGTCGCACTGCAGAAGACATTGCAGCATACAATGCGAACCACCCGGTTCCGAATGCTGACAAGTACAATGCAGATGGTTCAGCATCAGCTGCAACCACAATCGAAGACCTCGAGGATAGCACACCGATTGGAGAATAATCGTCAGGGTCACGATGTATCGTGACCGTCATACGTCAAGGGGCACGATTCATCGTGCCCCTTTTTTTTATGTTGCGCCCCCATGAACATCGATCACATCCTCGACGAATTGTTTGCCATGACCTTCCATGCCGGCATCAAGCCGGGACTGGAACGCATTGAGCATATGTGCGAAGGCTTGGACAACCCGCATCAGCGATATCCTGTTGTTCATCTCGCCGGAACAAACGGCAAAGGGTCTACGAGCGCAATGATCGCTTCGATCCTAGTCGAGGCTGGGTACAAGGTTGGACTCTACACGTCACCCCATATACGTGCGTTCAACGAGCGCATTCGCATTGGCAACGAGCTTATCTCCAACGAAGACATTGCACGTCTGGCCGTGCCCCTTATGGAATCTGCAAAGGCCGTCGGCGGCACGTTCTTCGAGGTCACAACAGCTATGGCCTTTCAGTACTTCGCAGAGCGCAGAGTAGATGTAGCGGTGATCGAAACAGGTCTTGGTGGACGCCTCGATGCCACAAACGTGTGCATGCCCCTTGCATCGATCATCACATCGATTGACTTTGACCACATGGAGTACCTCGGCAATACGCTTACGGCAATCGCGGGTGAGAAGGCCGGCATCATCAAGGAGGGGGCCCCTGCCATCGTAGGACACGTCGATGCATCAATTCGCGGAGTGTTCGAGCGCAAGGCTGCTTCATGCAGCACCTCGATTGTTTTCGCTGAAGATGTGGTTGGTATAGAGGTCGATACAATCTATCCCGACCTTACAATGAGCATTGCGGTCATCAAGGACGACATCCGCCAGTATTTTGTAGCCGATCTTGCTGGCGAGCACCAAGCAGCAAACATTCAAACAGCCATCACAGCGCTGCCTGCACTTCGAAGCGTCTACTTTGTCGATGACGACCACGTGCGTAGTGGACTCCAGCACATGCGACGCAACATCGGGTTACGTGGACGGTGCGAACTCTATTCGTCATCGCCGCGTGTGGTGCTCGATGTGTCACACAATCCGGGCGGGATAGCAGCACTTGTGCGCATCCTACAATCATCAGGGATGCAAGCCCCGTTCAACATCGTGTTTGGTGTGATGTCGGATAAAGATGCAGATGGCATGCTCTCTGCCCTGCTTCCACTCAATGCCACGATTTATGCATGTGCGCCGCATATTCCGCGGAGTATGCCACATACAGAAGTGGCCACACGCGCAAGCACATGTGGCCACATAGATGTCGTTGATTGTACGTCTGTTGCCGAAGCAACATCAAGAGCTCTAGCCTCGGGTGGAACTACAATCATCTGCGGCAGTTTCCACGTTGCTGATGAGGCAGTTGCCTACCTCGATCAGCACCTCACCACTTGACGAGTGCCAGCGCGAACAGGATGGCAAACAGAACTTGCAGCTGAATCGTTGCAACGTTACCCTTGACGAGCGAACGCTTGTCGATGTGCTGACGCATATAGTTCACAATCCAACCACCAAATGCAACGCCAACAGCCGCTACGCCGTAGAGAAGGGGCTTGTTGAATGCACCAGCCAGCCACACGGTTGTGCCCAAACATCCGAGAAGGAAGATTGAGTATATCAGCGGCGCAGCATGCGTGCCGAATGTTACCAAAAGGTGGTTCTTCCCCGTCTTGGCATCACCTTCTGTATCTGGCACCTGATTGATGAGC
>CANGZU010000073.1 GCA_947458785.1 Ignavibacteria bacterium | reverse complement strand
CCACGTATCAAGGTCAAGGACTTCGATGCTCAAACGCGCTCGCTCAATGAGAAGTATTGCGCTTCAATCACGATTGAGAACCCAGGCTCTGACACACTCGTTGTGACTTCGCTCACGGGTTACCAGGGCACAAACTTCTCGTTGTCAACACCGTTCACGCCGGCACTCCCAATCATCGTTCTGCCAAAACAAACGGTTGAACTCAAGGATGTATGCTTCCAGAGCGCAACGATCACAGACGATAACATCAACGTTACGTTTAGCAACAACGGCGATGGCCCAGACTCAGTTTCGAACTGGCGCGGTAATACGCAGACACCAGGCCCTGGCATCATAGGTTACGACTGGGGTGCACGTCGCGTGAATACGCTCCATGCGGAGTTCGCTCGTGTCTTCAACACTGGTAACCAGAAGATCGTCCTGAACGATGTCACATTCGCAGACGGATCGAAGTTCTGGCCAGCTGGTTCAAACGATAACAACTTTGTCTTCAAGATTGGAAGCATCATCAAGAATGGCGTTCCTGTGGCAACGGCAGACCTCATCGGCGACACCGTTCGCGTAGAAGTGTTCTTCCGTCCAGCAACAGACAACCAGCCATATCTTGTAGACATCAAGCCAGTATGGGCTGACAAGCAAGAAGACCGCACAGCGAAGCTCGCCGGTGAAGGCATCATCCCGCGTATCGCCTCTGTACCTGTAAACCTTTCTTGCGCAGAAACGCCAGAGTTTACGCAGGCTACGAAGGACATCACGATCACGAACAGTGGCACCATGCCACTCACGGTTACAGCTATCCAGCTTCAGGCACCTGTAACTGCTGGCTATGCAATCGTGACGGCACCAGCTACACCGCTTACGGTAGCTGCAAACGGCGGAACAGCTGTTGTGACACTTGGCTACACACGTCCAGCTGGAGAAACAAGTGGATCAAACGTGACGCTTGAATTCGTGCACGATGCCACACCTGGTACCGGCAAGGATGCAACGTCGCTAACTCCAGTTAACCCACACACGCAGACACTCACCGTTGGACAGTGTGGAACACCAGACTTTGCGGTCACAAACTGGGATGCCGGCCGCGCTCGCGTTGGCTGTGATCAGCCGACGGGTACGTTCGATATCACGTATGTCGAATCAGCCAACACAGCAGACCCAATCGAGATCAACTCGATCACCAAGTCTGGTGCAGATCAGGCATACTTTGACATTATTGGCTACACAGATGCAAACGGACAGCCGGTTGCACTGCCGTTCCTTATCTCAAAGGGTCAACCTGTCAAGGCACAAGTACGATTCTCACCTGATGCGGTTCGCGTGTTCAACGCTCAGTTCACGGTCGCTGGATTCGTTCGTGGCAACTCAACGCCGCTGACACCAAAGACTGTCAACGTCACAGGTGTTGGCTTCACGATTCCGATGACATACAACCTGACAAACGACCTGAACGGCGGTAGCCGTGAGCCAGGAAAGAACGTCACGTTTACGGTAGACGGCCAGTGTGCTGATTGGACAAATGCAGACCTCCGCTCGCTCACAGCAACGGTGATCTACAATCCAAAGAGCATCACGTATAACACCTCATCTGTACGCACGGCAGCCTCGTTGAACGGTTGGACAATTGGTGATCCAACGTTTACACAGGTCAGTGCTACACAGGCTCGCATGACGTTCACAGCTACAGGTACAAACCGTATCTCAGCAAACGGACCGCTCTTCACATTCGAAGCACAGTTGCTGCTGGCTGATGATTTCAAGAGCAAGCAGGACCTCGAGGTACTGTTCCCAACGCTTCCATGCTTGATTCCAACGACAACAGGCACAGGCACAGAGATCTTCAACTGTGCTCTCACACGTCGCGTGATTGAAGTTTCTAAGGGCACCACAACGATCAAGCCGATCAACCCGAACCCTGTAACAACGGGATCTGCTCGCGTTGAATTTGGAGTTGGTATCGCTGCCCCTGTCACGATCGATCTTGTCAACGCTCAGGGTCAGGTTGTTCGCACATTCGTGAACAACACGATGGAAGTTGGCACCTACGACATGACCTTCAGCACAGAAGGCCTTGCTCAGGGAACATACTTCCTGCGCCTGCGCAGTGCCCAGTTCAATGGTTCACAGCGCGTGGTGATCGGCAACTAAGCTTCCCTCTTCCAAAGAGCACCAACAAACGGCAGCCCAGTAGGGCTGCCGTTTCTGTTTTTGGCATGGTTGTTGGTGCTCTCCTTTTTGGTTACCTTTGCACTGTCCGTGAAAAACGTCAGCTACCATATCACCAGCTTTGTTTCTCGCCTCATTCTTGTGGTGGGTTGCTTTGCGGCGTTCTCCTCTGCTGCTTTGGCAGACAATGCGAAGCGTCCAGTAGCAACATCCAAGCAGAAGGCCGTGAATGCATCGGCGATCCCATTGACATCAAGCGCACTGAACGCTTCCATCAAGGCGGTAGCAGGTAGAACGAAGGCGCTTGTCAAGAACACGCCAAAGGTGAACGCCGGTAACGATACGCTCGGCCGCGATAACCGCATCGTGTTTTCGCGTGCTTCTGGCGACGTATTCACAACGCGTATTGAGCTGGCAACAGATGAGCCCCTTATCGAGATAGGGATCTACAACATGCTCGGTAAGCGCGTGATGGATGTCTACAAGGGGGCTTCTGGTCGCGGCCAGCAAGATTTCTCCCAGAGCGTTGCGGAATTGCCAGATGGCGTCTATATCTGCATCCTTCAGGGCGACAACTTCCGCAAAGCTGAGAAGTTCTACTTCCGCAGGTAAACAATCATTTGCACTGAAATTCAGAGCCGCCTTGAGCGGCTCGTTTTTTTTCGAGGTCATTATGAAGTTCGCAACCAAAGCCATCCACGTCGGACAAGAGCCTGAAAAGCTCACCGGAGCCGTTACTGTGCCGCTGTTCCAAACATCAACCTATGCACAGCATGAGATAGGCCGGCACACCGGGTTTGAGTATGCACGGACGCAGAATCCTACCCGCTTTGCCTGGGAAGAGAACCTGGCAGCCATGGAGGGCGGAGTTGATGCATTCGCATTCGGTAGCGGCCTAGCGGCAGTTGACGCAGTGATGCGTCTTCTCTCGGCCGGAGATCATGTGATCATGGCCGAGGACATGTATGGCGGCACGTATCGTCTTGCAGAGCGCATTCTTACGCGCTTCGGACTGTCGTTCTCCTACGTCGATATGCGTGATATGGCCAACATCGAGGCGGCCATCAAGTCCAACACGCGGATGGTGTACACCGAGACCCCTACGAACCCAATGATGACGATCACGGATCTCGCAGCTGTTGGACAACTCGCCAAGGCGCACAACCTGCTGATGGTGGTTGATAACACCTTTGCTACCCCATACCTGCAGCGTCCGCTTGAGCATGGTGCACACATTGTTCTTCATTCTGCAACAAAGTACCTTGGCGGACACAGCGATCTTGTGAGCGGCATCGTTACGACGAGTCGTGAGGACATTGCCGAACAGCTTGGATTTATCCAAAATGCTGCCGGCGCCGTGCCTGGCCCCTTTGATACATGGCTTCTGCTGCGTTCGTCCAAGACCCTGGCAGTGCGCATGGATCGACATTCCTCGAACGCCATGCAGATTGCGCAGTTCTGCGCACAACATCCAAAGATCAAGGCCACACACTACCCAGGTCTACCAACACACCCTCAGCATGAGATCGCCAAGCGCCAAATGTCGGCCTTCGGTGGCATGATCTCCATCGAGCTGGGCTCGCTTGAGCGCGCCATCGAGGTCACGAACAAACTCAAGCTCTTCACACTGGCAGAGTCGTTAGGGGGCGTAGAATCGCTTGTATGCCATCCGGTGAGCATGACGCATGGTTCCATACCCAAGGAACAACGTGAGCGTCTTGGAGTAACCGACGGCCTGATCCGACTCTCCTGCGGCATTGAAGACGTTGAAGATCTCATGTCCGATGTCGAGCAGGCTCTCGCCTAAGCTCGGAACCTGCTCAAACCTATATTTGCACATGATTCTTACCGACGCAGAAATCCTGGCCTGTATGGAAACGGGCAGCATCAAGGTTGAGCCTTTTGATCGTACGTGTCTTGGTTCAAACTCCTACGATGTGCACCTTGGCGGAATGCTCGCTGAGTATGTTGATCGCGAACTCGATGCCAAGAAGCATAACAAGATCGAGCTCTACCCGATTCCAGAAGAAGGAATCGTGCTGCAGCCAGACAAGTTCTATCTAGGTGTTACCCAAGAGTACACTGAGACGTTAGAGCACGTGCCGTTTCTCGAGGGCAAGTCCAGCGTAGGACGCCTCGGTATCGACATTCATGCAACAGCTGGTAAGGGCGATATTGGCTTCTGTAATTTCTGGACGCTTGAGATCAGCGTAAAGCAGCCTGTGCGCGTCTACGCCGGAATGCCTATCGGACAGCTGATCTACTTTAAGGTCGAGGGAGCTGTCATCAATCCCTACAACGCCAAGCCGTCAGCAAAGTATAACGCTCGTGCACCGATTCCTGTTGAGTCGATGATGTGGAAGAACTTCCCACCGGAAGAACAGAAATCATGAAGCTGCTTAGCATCGCACTTCTATGCTGTACGTTGTGCTTGGTTTCCTGCTCTTCGGATGCAGGAAGCGGGGAATATGACGAACAAGAACTCGTAGCGCTTCGACAGGAAAAAGATGCGCAGTTCCGCGACAGTGATGAAAGCCCCATACCTGCGGCAAAGCGGTCATCCTTCAAGGGGCTGGTATACTTTGCACCGAATGCGGAGTATGCTGTAAGTGCGCAGTTCAAAGAATCTTCGCGCGCAGACACCATCACAATGCAAACTTCCAAGGACGATCTGCGCAAGGCCGTGCGCATTGGTACTTTTGCGTTTACCGTCAACGGCAAGAACTGCAAGCTTGCCGCATATACGTTTGTGGGTGGACAAGACGAGAACTCGTACTTCGTGCCGTTCACAGATCTCACAAGCGGACA
This sequence comes from Ignavibacteria bacterium, assembly GCA_947458785.1. Lineage (GTDB taxonomy): Bacteria > Bacteroidota > Ignavibacteria > Kapaibacteriales > Kapaibacteriaceae > UBA10438. The sequence continues at coordinate 4,267 of CANGZU010000073.1, read as the reverse complement.
CGAGACCTACTACGCCGGACGCTACCTTGATGTTCCCGTCCAGGAAGATGAGGACTACGTCCTCGACTTCAACGTTGCCTACAATCCATACTGTGCCTACAACGAGAACTATTCGTGTCCGTTGGTACCACGTGAGAACAACCTCAGCGTAGCGATACGTGCAGGAGAGAAGAAGTGAGAGTCCAGCTCGCAGCGCTTCTTGCAACAGCCATGCTTCTGCCCTCATGTCTGTTCGTGAAGGCCCCCGAAGACAAGATCGAAGTACAGAACGTTGCATTGAGTCCGCAACCTGAGATCGAAATGAGCGACAATCTCGTGCGCACTCGTGCGGGCGATCTGATTGCCCTTCTCCCCAAAGGATGGGTGTTCCTCGATACCAAGAACGAAGCATCTGCAGATATCATCTCTGTGGCCGTGAATCCTGACTATACCCTGTCGATGGTTGTTTCGTCGATTCCAGCGGCGGAATCATCTCGTGAACGTATGGCAAGCGAAGGATTGCTTGGACTGGCCCGATCGGCCTTCCAGAAACATGTTCGCAAGACCGGCGGCGTTGCCAAGATTGTCGGCGGCTATCGCATCGCCGAGCTTGGTGCACGCACATTTGCTGGGTTTGATTTCAGCACTACAGGTGGTGGCATGCGCACGCGCTGCGCAGTATGCACATCGTCGCTTGGCAACCATTACGAGATCTCACTTGTTCCGCTGAATGTCACAGGCCGTGACCTGCCCGATGCGCAGGAACAAGAGCGCATTTTCCGCTCCATCCTTGCAACCGTCCAATACTGACCATGCAGATCTCAGAAGACACGCTCGCCGTTATCAACTATCTCCATGAGGCTATCGAAGGGGGCCTGCGTAAGCGCAACGACGTAGCAGTTGTTCTCGAACTTGCTGCAGCTGCCGACGACGCAGACACGTTCAACAACGTCACGCGCCTCGGCACAGGGGCATGGAAGGTGTACTCAACACTGCGACGCGTGCGGCCCGGCGACGACGGCTACAGGCTACTAGAGGAAGAGTTTGCTCGTCAGATAAATGACCTCCGCGAACATCTCGCAGTGCTCATGCATTCGGCCGAGGATGAGACGCTCAAACGCTTCGACGAAGTCTACTTCGGCATGACGCAAGGAGTCTTGCGCAATCTCGTAGACCTCTCGCACGACCTCTCGAAGATCAAGGATCTTCAGCGGGGGGCATAGCCTCCTTTCCAATGAACTCACGGGCCAGTGTAAGTGCTCTCTGGTGGCGCTTCCGCATGGCAGGAGGGCTTACACGCAGCTCGTCGGCAATCTCACACAACGGCGCCCCCTCCAGATAATGCCTCTTCAAGATCGTTGCATAGTGTCCCGGCAGAACACCTAGTACGCGATGGACATCTATGTCCTGCTCCACGTTCTGCTCGTAGCGCAGACAGCCATGTTGCTCTTGCAGAGATTCCCAACTGTGCGTTGTTTCCCGATCAGGATAGATAAACCGCTGCCGGTGCTGCACGAGCTTTGACATCATGCGCCGCGCTATAACCGTTGCATACGCCTGCTGGTTATCCGGAGGTTCATGCATCTGCTGCTTCTCCCACGAATAGACCACCGTTGCCTGGATCACATCATGTACGTCGTCGTACATCGTGCGCGGAAATGTTCGTGTGATCATGCGATAGAGCTCCGACTTGTCGATCTCCATAAACAATAGCCCCCTTTACTGTTGCGATGGTGCGCAACGTAGAGGGGGCATTTGTTCTCAACAATGATGAAGCTGTGAACCCGGGATTCTAGTATGTGAACGAGATCTCTCCGGTTGTGAACGGGGCGGTCAGAGTCTGTACCGGCAACGAAGTATTGTCTGATGAGCCACCAAGTGGATCAAACTTCTGAATGCCACCAAGGAATGCAAATGCATCATTGGAAAGGGGCGTTGCAGCACCGTTCACGGTACCCGATGTTGATGCGACGGCGCCGTGGATCACGAGGCGGACATGCTTGAACGATGTTTGGAAGTTGCCTCGTGCAGCACTCAGCGTAACCGATCGCTTAGCGGCATCATGCGTGACATCGCGGGAAACGCTTGCCCCCTTCTCATAGTCAAAGGTCTTGCCGTCATCATCATACCATGTTGCTGTTCGCGTTGACGTCCCAGGCCAGATGTGAATGCGGAGCGTATCGGAAGGCTTCTCGTTCATTGATTGCACGAGTGATTGAGCAAAGAGAATACCGCCATCACGCACGAAGATTGGCAGCTTCTCCAGAGGAGAATCAACGATCTCGCTGGATCCGCCTGCGTATGAGGCACCATCATGGACTGAATACCACGTGGCCCCCGGCGGGAAGTACACGCGTGTAAAGCGTTCGTTACTTGGTGTTGGACACACCATCAAATCTGAGCCTACAGTGAATTGATGCAGGAACTGCCAATCGTAGACATTGTTATCAAATGGATGCGTGATGGCCATCGCTCGCATGATTGGCATGCCGGACTTCGACGACTCATAGAACGCTGAGTACAATGTTGGCATCAAGATGTAGCGCATCGAGATATAGTTGCGACAGATCTGCTCTACGCGCTCACCAAACGACCATGGCTCTTGGCTCTTGTTGTCTATAGCAACGTGCGCACGGAAGAACGGCGTAAAGGCACTGATCGACGTCCAACGAGCGAATAGTTCCTTCGATGGGTTGCCGGTAAAGCCCCCTACATCCATGCCCACATACGGCACACCCGTTAGGCCCATGCTGTTGAGCAAACGAATGCCAGCCATCATGTGATCATCATTCGACTGGTTGTCGCCAGTCCAGACGGCGCTGTAGCGCTGAATGCCGCTATAGCCAGAGCGCGTCAGGATAAACGGACGTTCATTGCCAAGCAGTTTACGCGTTCCTTCGTAGGTAGACCTGGCCATTTGCATGCCATAGACGTTGCGGCCAAGCAAGTGCGTAGCGCCAGTACCCTCAAAACCAAAGAGAATGTTGTCAGGCATGAACTGACCCCACGTAGCGATCTCGTTCATGTCGTTCCAGAACCCGCGAACGCCGTCCTTGACAAGTCCAGAGAATTGCTCACCCCACCACTGACGCGCCTTCGGCATCGTGAAGTCGGTAAAATGACACCATCCTGGCCAGACCTGTCCCTGATACAAGGACCCATCGGAATACTTGAGGAACAGATCCTTGGCTACTCCTTCATCATAGGCCTTGTAGCCCTTCTCCACCTTGATACCTGGGTCGATGATCACAGTTGTCTGAAAGTTTAGCTTCTTGAGTTGATCGATCATCCCGTTTGGACTAGGGAAACGAAGCGAATCCCATGTGAAGAGCTTGTAGTCCTTCATGTAATGAATGTCCAAATAGATCACATCTGCAGGAATCTTACGCTCACGAAACGTACGCGCCACATTTAGCACCTGGGTATCTGGGTAGTACGAGTAGCGACACTGCTGAAAGCCCAATGACCACTTCGGTGGCAGTGGCGTAGTTCCCGTGAGCTTAGCGTAAGAGTTAATGATGCTCGGGATCGATGATCCGGCCATAACATAATAGCGCAGGTCGCCATCTTCTACTCCAAACGATGAGAACCGATTGTTCGAAGCACCAAAGTTGAATCGCGTGCGTGATGAATTGTCGAGAAACAGACCATACATCGCAGAGCCCGAGTGCAGGCCGATATAGAACGGCGTTGACATGTAGATCGGGTCTGCTCCGCTTGGATATCCGAAGAAGTCTGTGTTCCAGTGTGTGTAGCCATTGCCGCGCCTGTCGAGCGGACCCGTCTTCTCTCCAAGACCGATAAACCGTTCATCATTGTGCATCACCTTGTAGTTCGTGATGTGCGAACCTGCCCACGAAATGCCAAGCTTTGCATCGTCTTCGACAAGTATGTTGCCGCGACTGTCGCTTACTGTCACAGCAAGGGGCTTGAGGTTCACGTCAACCGTGAGTGAATCAGTGGCCAACTTGTAGACCTCATCATTGTACTTCTGGTTGATGGCAGTGGATTCAAACGCCGATGAAATCACGGCATACGACAGTGTGTCGTACACATTTGACTTCGTCAGGTGGATTCGCACAGTCGATGCATTGATGACCGTGATCATCAGCCTGCCGTTCGGCGCGATGATCTCTGCTCCACGGTTATTCTGGACAACCTTTGTGGCATTTCCGAGACGCTCGATCGCCATCCGTTGGGCGAACGTTGACGCAGTGAGCACCACTGCGCAGAAGAGGAGAACAAGGTGTTTCATGTTAGCGTTGAATCACAAATGAAGTGGTATGTG
>CANGZU010000072.1 GCA_947458785.1 Ignavibacteria bacterium | reverse complement strand
GTGCGCAGCATCAACGTAACTGACTGATTCGGGCATATCGTCGTATCGGATAGGATCGATACTCCAAGAACAGGCTTAGGAGTGGTGTTCTCCGGTATAATGGCTCGAAATGCCACCGAACCGGGACTCCCAGGTTTTGAAAGATGGGCACCAAGCACCGCATCCGAGTATGCCGTTGCGCGGCCAGATGCACCACCGTCTGCACTGAATGTTATACCGGATGGAAATGAAGATCCCGAGTAGAGCACACCGCCGCCACCGCCACCGCCGCCCGGTCCGTGAAGTCCAGTATTGGACATGTTGCCGCCCTGACCTCCATTGACGTTGATATGAAGGGGTCCAACAAGCAGTGTGCTCGAGATGAGCACGCATCCACCCGCACCACCCCCTCCAGCTCCGTCATTACCCGATGTTAGGGCCGTAGTTCCAGTAGCCAGGATTACATTCTGATTTCCATAAATCGTGTCGGCTTTGATGATCACGATGCCACCGCCCGCACCACCGGCTGATCCCGTGGTGTTGTTGGAGTGTCCAGCTCCGCCCCCTCCGCCGAAGCGTAGATAGGGCATGCCATTAAACTGGATTGCCAGGCTTGCCCCGCCACGGCCACCATTGTTGAACACTGCTCCACAGCCTTGCCATTGAGCTCCGCCGTTTCCACCGTTACCGCCGTTCCCACCGCCTCCGCCGCCCGAGTTGTGCCCAAGGCCCCCTCCACCAGCACTAAAGAGCTCGGCGCTACCAGCAACATTATTGGCGCGAGGATACACGAACGTGGCACCCTTCATTGCGGCATCTGGATTAGCAATCGTTGTATTGGCTACGGTCGTGGAGCATACGCCATTAGGGCTGTTTTGCGCTGCGCCTCCCTGATATCCAATGGACGAGGCATCAATGCCGCTTCGAAAGTTCAGTACGCCCCGTACTTCGAGCGCTATGATACCTCCACCTTTACCATCCCATGGTTTACCGCGCAGCGTCGTCGTGATTGCTGTTGTACCAACGTACGAGGGTACGCGGATAAGCTGCACGAAATTGCATCGCTGGTAGCTGTGCACGAGTGTACGCTTAAGCTCAATGATCTTATTGGGGCGCACGCGCTCGATGGTTGCAAACTCAAAAAGTCCAACAGCATCAACGGTATAATCTGTAGCACCAGTGCAGCCCATCGTCTGGTGCAGTAGGACCCGGTCACCAGCTCGAAAACCTGTTGTGTCTTCTACCTGCAGAAGGGCTGCGCATGCATCCGTCGTGATTTGTAGGACGGGTGTGTAGATATTAATGATGCCACCGATGTTCGACTGTGCGCTGCCCGAGATTGTGCACATCGCCATCAGTACTGCGATCATCGTCGCAGAAAACCACAGACGTGTGTGTGCCAAGCGCAAAACCATGGTGCCAGATTACGGAAATACTTTGACCCGCCAAGAGGCCACGTAAAACTATTTACGAGGCATGTGGTGGCTTCTCAAGGAGTTGGAGCCCCTCTGTTCGCTGAATGGTATAGTCAATCTCCCAGTCACTCTTAAAGAGCACGGCCTGACGTCCCTTATCATCGATCACAACCGGCGATGCAGTTGCCGGACGCACATCAGAGCCAAGCCAGCGCGTGCGGGTGTAGGCCATGCGCTCAAGCTTGATCTTCTCGTTGTATTCGTTTTCCATGCGCCAGGCAAACAGTTCAAGCTGGAGTTCGCCGACAACTCCAACGAGGGGAACGGGGTTGCCGTCCGATTCGGTGAAGATCTGGATAACACCTTCTTCGCGTAATTGCTCGATCCCTTTGCGGAACGACTTTGAGAACGAACCCGTAGCGGGCCAGACCTTTGCAAAAATCTCTGGGGCAAATCGAGGGAAGTCGGGGAGTGCTGCCTTGGATCGTTGGGTAATCGTATCACCAACTTGAAACAGACCAGGATTCGTAAGACCAATCACGTCTCCGGGAAATGCCTCGTCGATGATCTTGCGCTCACGTCCGAAAATCTCGAACGGATAGGTAAGCTTTGTCTCTTTGCCAGAACGAGGATGTAACGCCGTCATACCACGCTCGAAGGATCCGCTCACAATGCGCACAAACGAGATGCGGTCTCTGTGAGCCTTGTTCATGTTGGCCTGTACCTTGTACACAAACCCAACAAACTCCTCATCCGAGGGGGCTACCGTTCCAGCAGAAGTTTGATATGGCTGCGGCGGGGGAGCAAGGTCTAAGATCGCTTGCAAGAAGTGCTCAATACCAAAGTTCGTGATCGCCGAGCCCCAATAAACTGGCGTGCATGCCTCTTTGAGGTACTCATCACGGTTGAATTCCGGTATCACGTGATCAACAAACTCGAGATCTTCCAAGAGTTTATTGTGAGCTAGCTCGCCAATCGCAGCTCGGAGCTCCTCGCCACGGATGTCGCCAACAGACACCGGGGCCTTGTATCGGTTACCAACTGTGCGCTCGAACTCAAAGAACTGTTCGGTTGCTCGATCGTAGATGCCGCGAAAGTCAGGTCCATTGCCGATTGGCCATGTGCGTGGAATCGCTGTGATGCCTAGGGTCTGTTCGACTTCGTCGAGCAGCTCAAGTGGATCGCGTGCCGGACGATCCATCTTGTTCATGAACGTGATGATTGGGATTCCGCGGTCACGGCAGACCTTGAAGAGCTTAAGTGTTTGTTCCTGGACACCGCGGCCCGCGTCGAGAAGCATGATAGCCGAATCAACAGCCATCAGCGTGCGGTAGGTGTCTTCGGAGAAGTCTTGGTGGCCCGGTGTATCAAGGATGTTTAACAGAAGATCTCCGTACTCAACACGCATAGCGCTTGAAGAGACGGAGATCCCACGTTGCTGTTCAATTTCCATCCAGTCCGACGTTGTCGAACTGTGCTTGCCCCCTGTCACCGCTCCAGCTGCATGAATAGCGCCGGAATAGAGAAGGAGTTTTTCTGTCATCGTGGTCTTACCGGCATCTGGGTGAGAGATGATAGCAACTGTACGACGACGTTGTATTTCGGCAGATCTGTTGGCCATAGCCAACAAACTTACGGCGCAATCGGCGTAGAAACGGCCTCGAGTTTTGTCAGGTTGAACAAGACGCTCGCTCCAACACGCAGGGGAGATGCACTCCATGATGCATCAGAGATCACGCTGGTGAACATCGGTGCGTACGAAACCTCTGGCATCAGCGTTAAGCTTGTGCCCAACGCAATTGCTGCACGCGCCCCAATCACAGCGCCAAGCTGGAAGCCACTGCGGTTCGGGATGTCTCCATCGCTCACGTTGTTCAAAGCACTGCCGGATGAGAAGTCGTAGGGAATCGTTGGGTCGGCAAACTTCTCGCGTTGATCATATGTGCCGCTCATGATCGTACCCAAGCGGAGTCCTCCGCTAAGGTAGAGCCCCTTCATGATCTGATAGTTGAGCGTTGGCTCAACAAACAACGAGGCAATGCTTGTGTTCAGAGAGTGATCTATTGAGGTGGTAACGGCACTGTTACCTACACGGACAGTGATTGGCTCCTGTGCGCTGAAATCAGCAGTTGACGTTTGAAACGCGACACGAGCACCAAGCTCGAGTCCGTCCGAGAGCGGCAGTAAGAGGTCGGCACCAATCATCAACCCTGACCCTGATGTGCCCTCGTATCCCGGACAGCAGGAGGGCACAGTCGGCAAACGGAATCCGGACTCAACAGCATTGCCGATCATCGGTGCTAGCATAACCGATAGGCCGACGGACAGCGTCCGCTTTTCTGCCATTGCTGGCTTCGGCGCTTCAGGTGCTGGCTTCGGCTTTGGCTTTTCCTTTGAGAGCGATTCCTGAGCGAAGGTCACATAGGATGTGGCCATCAACGCAACTGCGCAGGCAGCAAGGCGAAGGGACATTTGCATATTCATGTGGTTCTCCTTCTTCTCTTAGCGTTGAAGTAAAATAGGTGTGTGTGTCGTCTCGCCACGGGCATCGATCGAGAGAAGGTAGATCCCAGCAGGCAGTGCCCGTACATCCACTCTTTCTTTGACAGCGCCATTGGCATCAGGGGTGATCGAACCGGCCGCAACCGACTGGCCAAGCGAAGAGGAGAGCGTCCAGCGTAGTAAGTCGGTACCCATGCCGGCAGCATCGATCGTAACATCATTGACAGCTGGTGTTGGGTAAACGGACAACCGAACACCTGATATGCGAGGCTTGAGGAAACGAGAGCCCCCTTCCTGACAGATGTCGGTGATCGTAACATTTCCGCTTCGTGCAGTAATTGTTGCACCAGAGGCTTCAACCCAGGTAAAGTCACTGATGGTGAGTGCCGTTGTGGCCGAGCTTCCAAGCACAGCAGTAAAGTTGAGAGCAAACAGAACGCCTGTTGTGTCGGAACCGCGCACGCCGCTGATCTGTGATGTACATGTTCCCGATGAAGCAGGCACGTAACAATCTGGTGTGTTGCTGCGGCCAACGACTACCATCGGATCATAGGTGATCTTCGCCGTCCACGTTTTTGCGTTCGACGCGTTGAGTCCAGATGACGCTACGATGCGGATCGGCACGGTGAATTGCTCGCCAACCTTGACGGCAACCGAATCTACACTCAGCGAAGTAGAGACCGTCTTCGTTTGCTGGCATGTTGCTGTGATGACAGACTTCGCTGATGATGCGCACGGTGCAGCTACGACGGCCTCGATGGTGTCGCTGATCGTTGTGCGACTATCACAGCCTGTTACAAAGTCGACTTCTACCTGTGCACCTGGGAGCAGCGCGGCAATGTTTGCTGGACGTGTGCCAGTTACAGCCGTGCCCTGTGAAGCAACAAAACCGAGAAGCAATGTGTCTGTGCCATCGTTGGTGAATCGGACGGTGCCATTTGCTGAGCCAGTGATCGTACCAAGCGATGTCAGAGGATTGTCGGCACGGAGAGATGCACGCGTACGAACACCAGTAACGCGAATGACGCGACGAATATCACATGGTTCGAACACGACAACGATACTGTCGATCAGCGTCCCCTCTGCTGCCGGCGTCCACGTTACGTTGAAAGCCAGAGGTGTGCCTGGAGTAAGGGGCTGACCTTGCGACAACGTTGCTGAGATCGCTGCACCTGTTGAAACACTCTTGATTGACGCACTGCCTGTTCCATCAAACGACAACGAAGCTGTGCGCGTCGTGCTTGGAGCAGTCTGGCAGGCAGAGAACTCGCCAAAGTCCACCGTTGCTGGTGTTGTAAAGGCAACGCCGTTCTTCTGAGCACTATAGTTGATGCTGAGCTTCTTTGCGCATGGCTCGATCGCCAGTTCAGAGGTTGTGGCAAACGCACCTGCCGATCCAGGCCGAATCGAGACCTGTACTTCAAAAGATGACTTTGCACCGATGTCAATCGTGCCAGTTGGCGTATAGACAATCTCCGGATTGTTCGGAAGTGTGACCTTGACAGCCACATCAGAATTGTTAATGATCGTGACCACGGTATCCTTCTGGTTCTCACAACCAGAGAGCGTGCCTGCATTGATGGACGCAACGTTCGAAATGACGGTCACAGCCGAAGTAACTGCGTTGAGATTTACACGCAACGTGTCCTTACATGCACCAGACGTAAAAGCGAACTTGGCTTCTCCGCTCCAGATTCCCAACGTTGGGGTGTATCGGATGCGAGCAACGTAGTCCTTACCCGGGTCGATTGTGATCTCCGTCGCGGGATCAATGACGCTGTATGGCGCACTGACGATTGCCGGCTTGACCACAAGGGGCTCAACACCGCGGTTGCGGATCACGACTGAATCTGTCTTAGGAGTTGTCTCGCATTCGACACCAGCTCCAAACGATACTGTGCTCGGGACAACAAGAGCAGTTAGCTGTGCCTTTGTGACCGTGTATGTCGTTCTTGCAGACCATGAACATGGCGTACCGGTTACAGAGAAGAATCCGTTGGTTGTACCAGCGGTAGCAGCCGTAACACGTACGCGAATGTTCACAGAGCCCTTCGGCGCAATCGGTATGCCCCCTCCAAGATTCGTTACAAGAGCAAGACGAGGATCATCAGGTGTGATGCCAGTAACAACGATCTGGTAATCGTGAGGATTGTTGACCGTAACGTCCTGCTCGGCAGTTGATGTGCAAGCGTCGAGCGTTCCAAAGTCAATCGATGATGGCGAGAGAATCGGCCTTGGATCAATCACGGTAACAAGCATCGTGTCCTTGGCAGAGCAACCATTACTGTCGGTTACAGTAATCTCATACCGCGAGGTCGAGCCCGGATTAACGAACGGGTTAGGAATTGTATCGTTATCGATGAATTCTGTACCTGTCTCGATGCGATTCCATTTGTAGCGGTAAGGCTGTTTGCCGCCCGTGGCTGTCGCATTGATCTGAATCGATGACTTGTTGCACAGCAGAGTATCACGCCCGGCATTCACAGACGGCTTTGGATTGCGTGCCATAAAGATCGTATCACGGTAGCGACACCCTTCGGCTGTCATGCACATCACGGTATACGTGCCCGTATCGCGCACCGTGATAACGCGTGTTTTTTCACCCGTTGACCATTCATAGCGGGCAAAACCGTTTGGTGCTAGCAACTGACGTGCATCGACATCGCACAAGGTTGGCGGTCCGTTAGGTATGATGGCAATGACAGAGTCCTTGCACTGTGTGAAATACGAGACAAATGGGTGCGCGCGTGTCGTGTCCTTGTAGAGCAGTGAAGAGTCTTGATAAGCACCTGGTGTTGTGCCCATACGGAAGCTCTCAGCAATGGTTGCGATGGAGACGTAGGCGCTTCGATCGCATGCGATGTCTACGGCATCGTCTGCACCAAAGTCAGTATTCGGCGGCGGAACTACAGGGTTCGCTCGGTCAATAACAGGTAGTGTGGTCTGCGGTGGAGCGCCGTAGTAGGAGCCATACAGAAGCTTCTTACCTGTTGAATCTAACTTGCCAATGAAGCCGTCTTTGAGGATGTAGCCACCCGCCGTGTACGGTGTGCTTTGAAAAGCATCTGGTGTGAGCGGGATGTTCGGAGATGCAAAGGTGCTGCCGGAGTACCAAATGTTATTGGTTTTGTCGACGGCAACACCATAGAGATAATCGGTGGAATCTCCACCGAGGTAGGTTGACCACTGCACGGTGCCGTTTGCAAGATGCTTGCGGATGTACCCGTCTGCAACGCCTGTTAGCGTAGTCTTGTATGCTCCGGTTGTGGTCGGGAAATCTGTGCCGAGCGTATAACCAACGATGACAACATTGTTTTGACCATCTACTGCCATGTCGCACATCTGATCCTGACCCGTACTGCCGTACTGTGTAGCCCAAATTCGTGTAGGAGTCTGGCCAAACTTGACGACAACATTGTCATCGTCTCCGCGGCGCACAGAGCCATCTGTTACCGGGAAGTTCGGCGACTGCGTTAGACCGTTGAACACGATGTTCCCATCGCCATCAATGGCAATCTTCCCACCGTAATCCATGCCACGTCCACCGTAGAAGATGTGGTAACTGCGTGACCACCGATTCTGCGCATTGAGCTTAAAGGTGGCCATGAAGATGTCGTAGGTCGACGAAAAGTTCGTTGTGTCCTTTTTGAATCCGCCGTCACCATTCATGAAGCCAAGCAAGGGGCTATTCGTAGAACCCACAATTGCAACGCGGTCCTTCGTTACAGCAATACCGGTAATGCGGTCGTTCTCACGGTCATCAACAAGCCAGCTGTCGCTCCACTTGCCATCTGGCTGAAGCTTTAGCACAAAACCTGCGATCCATGCGATCGAGTCTATCTCTGCCCAACGTTGAAGATCGTCATTCGAGCCAACGAGGAATGAGTCTGGAAGATTTCTGGACTTGGTTTCTCCAGCTGCCCAAATGTTGCCGCTAGGATCGATTGCGATATCATGCAGGATGTCCTCGAGCGAGCCACCATAGTAGGTGTGCCATTGGAATGTACCCGATTCACTGAACTTTGAAATGAAGCAGTCCATACGCCCCTTGAGTCGACGCTGCAAAACACCCGGTGAATTCGGCATGTTTGTGGCATAGGTCGTTCCGGCCAAAATCACATTGCCCGTTGAGTCGTAGGCTGTCCGCAGCGAGGTTGGGGAGATACCACTGCTGTTGTTAAAGATGCTCTGAGATCCTCCGATATAGGTTGCCCAAATGCGCTGCGGATCGATAACAAGTGTTTGACTCTTATCGTACGCACCGACCGAAAATCGGACAGTCCTGCCTGAAACAGCGAAAGCTGAGGTGATGCTACGTGCAAAGTCGCCCGCACTGGTCTTTGTAAAGACCACGGGTGATTGTTCAGCGATCACACCGATTGGTGTGCTAATCTCGAGTCCACCGTCGCCTTTGACGACAGGCTCAGTTCCGCCTTTGAACGCCATGGCAATCTGAGCTGGATCACCACCTGGGTAGACAACAAAATCATACTTGACGCCGGCGGTCGTCAGGTACATACGGAGGTCGATATTGGGATAGACTTCGCGGTAGGTAATCGACTGGTGCCGAGACGCCTCGAGTCCTTGCACACCGGTGTACTCGCTGAGATATCGAATCTTGCCGGGCAGCTCTCCACCGAGCTCCGCTCTTGCGGAGGAGTTGCTGCCAATGAGTTCCATATCTACACGGTAGATGTCCGTCGCATAATCCGGCTCGTTTCGCGTGTGTTCTTCGGTTGCATAGGTGCGCGTCTGCGCAATATGGAGCCCCTTAGCATGAACATAGGCCATCGTGCCATTAACCCGAACGATAGCATCGATGGGGCTACTGGGCATCGTTCCATCGTATCGGGCTTGCCCTACGTTCCGCTCGAAGCAGACGGAAGAGGGGGCGCCTTTGGCCACTGGTCGAGGCGTAGATTGTGCCATACTTGCTGGCGCTGTGTGCAGCAGCGATGCAAGTACAACCAGCACGAATGAAATCGTAGACAGGATCATGGTGATCTCCGGCGTTGTAGAATATAGTCCCCTAGATTACGACACAAGAGCCGGATAGACAAGGGACAACCAGAGCTATTGCGTATCATTGAAGCCAGGAACAACCTCACATAATGAACTATGCTCACGTTTGAAACACTTGCAACTGTGCCGGGACGCGCCCTGTTGCGAGATATCTATCGAGATTTACGGTCAGAAAAGCACATGGGAGCACTTCCCACACTGATCGTGATGTGGCGTATATGTGCCACCGAGCGTGATCTGTTCAAAACAGTCAATCGTGATGTGACGGTGCTGCACCCACTCGGATTCTTCGGTGGCACGAGCCTCTGGATGCAGGAGATTGTTAATAGGTATTTCTACTCTGCCATAAATGCCTTCGTGTACATTGGCGCAGCCTTTCTGCTTGTTGCGATTGGTTTGAACCGCACAAAGGTTATCGATACCCCGGGTATCGTAGTTGCGGCGATCATCGTAGAGGCTTCGCTTCTTGTGCTGCTTTTCGCAGTGATGTTCTT
>CANGZU010000071.1 GCA_947458785.1 Ignavibacteria bacterium | reverse complement strand
TCTCCCTTCCATGTGCCGATGAGAGCACCTGTGGAATCAAATCGTGGATTACCTCCATGCTCATAGAGCGAGGATCTGTCATGATGCACAAATGGAAGCAGTGCTGTAGCGAAAAGACGCTCCGTAATTCCATAGCTTACACCAAGGTCGAGAAACGAGGAGATGTTGATCACCTCTGTCCCCTGCTCAACGCGATTGGTTTCCTCATGATCTCCGCGGAAGTGCCTAAACGACTCAAAATGGCGGATCCCCGTTACGATGTTCCATTCGCCCTTATGCAGGTTGATAGAGCCCCCTGAGGTAGAGCTACACATGCCCCCGCCGCGCACAGCTACACAGCCTTGCGCGTGTGTTTGTTGAGTTGCCAGTGCGAGCATCGCGAGCGCGAGTACGACGTACCGAAGTTTCATGTTATCCTCGAAGTGGATGTGATGTCGTTATTGACAGTTGCGAAAATGGCCGCAAGAGCAAGGGGCCTGCAATCGTAAGGAACATATATTCCTTAATTTCTATCATGAGTTCGACTGTTCACACGACTATCCTCCTACGCCGCAGACAGCGAGCAGTTAAGCTTTATGAACGTGGATGGAGAGTTGTTGACATAGCCCATGCACTACAGGTAAGCCCTGCAGCGGTTAGCCAATGGCTCAAAGCGTTTCGCGACAACGGTTACGAAGGCTTGGCTGCAAGGCCCAAGACAGGAAGCCCCTCGAGGCTTACAACATTGCACATGGCGATGATCTCGGCATTTCTTCGTGATGCACCGTGCGATCATGGCATAGCCGCAGATCGCTGGGATCGAAAACTAATGCAAGCGACAATCAAGCGTGTCTTTGGTGTCAGCTATTCATTACAGCATGTCGGACGCCTTATGAAACGGGCGCAGTCTGGCAAGGATGTACTACCACCGATGGCAAGAGCAGAGCTACAGGAATTGTTGCGAAAGTCCGATATTGCCCGCATTCGCTCACGAATCAAAGATCAACATGGCAAACGCTGAAGACGAATTGATCAGGCTCTCGACGTCTATCTCAGAGCTGTCGCGGCTGATTGCGGATTCGCAGCGTTCGGCATCTTCGAACGAGCAACGGCTGACTCAATCGCAGGACATACTTTCTGAGAACCAGCGTTTCATCGCCGAGACACAGTCCACGATCCATGACGGATTTGTAAACATCATCGGCAATCAGAAAGAAATCATAAAGAATCAGCACGCGATCATTGGGAACCAGAACACCATCATTTCATTTCTGAAAATGCTTGTCAATGCTGAAGAGTAACGCGTCCAAGCTGTTCGGACTTCGTTATTACCTTGTTTTTGCTGTTCTGGTTGTTGCCGGGCTTGTTGTCTTCGTAACGTCTACAGGCACGCTATCCGAGGTTCTTGCCTGGTGGCCTGCATCAGTCACAATGATGTTCGGCTCATTTATCGCCGGGGCCAGTGCTGAAGGGGGCGGAGCAATAGCCTTCCCTGTCTTTACGCTGCTGCTGCACATACCACCTGATGATGCACGCAACTTTTCCTTTGCCATACAGAGTGTGGGTATGGTCTCTGCCAGCCTGCTCATCATCGGCAGGGGTATCTATATCGAGTGGCGCGGTATTGCCTATCCAGCAATTGGTGCGATTGTAGGACTGATTGCAGGCACGCATCTTATCGTCCCACTGCTTGAGCCCGTTACGACGAAGCTCTTCTTTGTCTCCCTATGGATGGCCTTTGGCATCGGACTCTGGCGCGCGAATCGAAATGCATCAAGAATCGTGCGAACCAACATAGATGGAACGCTGAACCCAGCGGACATTCTTCGACTGTTGTTAACGGGGCTTATTGGCGGCATTGTTACGTCGATCTTCGGCAATGGTGTGGATCTGGTAACGTTCTGCATGCTCACATTATGGTATGGACTTGATGAAAAGGTCGCAACACCTTCATCTGTGGTTCTGATGTCCATCATCACTGTTGCTGGGTTCTTCTACCATGGCGCTGTCTTGCAGGATGTTTCGCAGCGGACATACTACGCATGGATGGCTGCAGCCCCTGTAGTCTTGATCTTTGCGCCTCTAGGCGCATGGGTAATCTCTCACTGGCACCGTCTTTCGATTGCCCGACTTCTCTACACAATCATCGTAATGCAGCTCGTGGGGGCTCTCTACGTGCTTGGTCCAACACTACCGCACCTGTTGCTCTCTGGTATCGTGATCGCACTTGGAACGCTGGCCATGAGTATGATCGATCGAACAGATACGGTCACAGTTTCAGAAACCACTGTACCATAGGAATCGGGAACGACGACCAGCTCGAGTTGTTTTCAAGATTCAGAAAATTGCCCTTGTAGCCTGTGAATCCAAACTGCAGGGAGCTCCTGGCGCTCATCTTCCAGCGAATTGATGGTGAAATGATGACCGTTGAGTACGTCTGGACATCTTTGACAACGCGATACCAATTGCGGTAATAGCCAAGCTCATCGTACACCGATTCTTGGACAAGGAATGTCTGATCTGACGGGAGCTTTGCCGATCCTGCTTCCGAAATGAAAAAGGCATCAAGAACGAAACTGATCGTGTTGGAAAGTTCAGTGATTAACCCCACCGATATCCATGCGCGTGGTGTGTTTATGCGCACGTCAACAGGCAGCGTAATTGTATCCGTCACGAGTTCACCAGTGTACCCGTCAACCCTCTGAAACTCTCCTTCAAACCGATAAACTCCCTCTCTGAAGGTGCTAACTCCATATCCAGCTGAAAGGGATACGTTGTTGCGCGAATCGCCTGTTGTCACAGAGACAGTTGGCATCACGATCGCATTGTCGCGCGCAACGCTTCCTCCCCACCCTGCGAAGCCCCCTACTGCGAAATGCACATTGCCTTGAGAATGAAATGTATAGCTTGTTCTGCCGATGATCGGCGCGGCAATAAGAGAAGACATGATGCCGATGGAAAAACGATCCGTGAGGTAGAGTTCGAAGTCGGTACTAAACGGCGTCAGCTGCAGATGCCCCTGATCTTCTTCGTGCGGGAGTGCTCCTTGGGTAAAACCATAGTACGAGCCAAAGGGGGCTTGACCTAGCTCCTCATAAAGGCTGGCTTCTATAGCAGCAGAGCTAGCACCTATCCTGCGTATTTCGTGCTTCGGCACGTAAAGGCGTCCGCCCGCTACGAGAATAACAACCTCCTTTGCATCGTTGGAGATGATACGTCCAACGATGATCGTCCGATCATTCTTCTCGATCTCGACAACTGTTGTGGTGTCGGCAAGTCTCTCTTGGGCCGGCAGCATTGATGCACTGCAAAGTGAAATCAACACTGCGATGATGACGTGTGTGAGTTTCATGGCATTACATCTTTACAAATACACCAAAGGTTGGGAACGGGGCTGCCCCAAATTCGTTGACAGATCCGTCCTTGATGAGGTAGAAGGGGTAGCCAAATTGGAAAGCTGTCGTATTTGACGCAAACCAACGGATTCCGGGAGATGCGAACATCAGCGTTCCACGGCTGTCGCTGATCTCTGGCAGGATCATCGAATCAAAGATAAACGCTACTCTTCCCCATACCGGCGTTGTGCCGGCAACGGATAACAGTGTGCGCGCATTCGACTCACCATTAAGAGCTACAATTCCGTATCCCGCAGATACGGTTAGGTTATTGATGCGAGATCCGAATGTAGCCGATGCATACGGCACACCGAAATAGAGCCCCAGATCTAACCAGCCACTCGAGCCTGCAAGAAGACCAACAGCCCCGTGGAGATTCTCATTGATTGACGCACTGTACTTAAGTGATCCGACGATTGGCGAACCGATCCACGTTGTGAGAATACCCGCAGTAACGTGATCCGAGATTGCAAACTGGAAGTCGGGACCATAAATGTTAAAGAGGATGTACGAACCATCTTCGGAATTTGAGAATCCGTTGGTCGTCAGGAAGTAGCGTGTCGAGAATCTATCCTGGCGTTCAGCTCGCTTGATGACTTCTGAAAGGGACGTATATCCTGTTCGAATACCTGCGATCAGATACCGCGGAATCACCACAGATCCGATCTGCGTCGAGTCAAGCCGCAACTCTCGATCGTCCATAGCGACGAGCTTGCCAAGATATTCAGCACCGTCTTCCTTGGTGACCTTGACATAGGACCCAAGCTGCGGCAGACCATCTTGCTGTGCGTATGTCAAGACGCCGCTCAATACGAAGCACATACATACGAGAAGAGTTTTCATGATTGTCCTGCGTGAGCTGGATACGTCGTGCAACTTAAACAAGAAGGGGCCCACATGGGGCCCCTATCATTCTGCGTATCGTAAGGTAGACTTACCAGCACTTTTCCATTGGCACGTACTCCATACCAAAGGCTTCAGCAACAGCTTCATAAACGACTTTGCCATCGACAACGTTGAGTCCAAGCTCAAGGTCCTTGCTGGCCTTGCATGCATCCTTCCAACCATGGTTGGCAAGCTGCACTGCGTATGGTAAAGTTGCGTTCGTGAGTGCAATCGTGGATGTGTATGGCACAGCGCCCGGCATGTTCGCAACGCCGTAGTGCACAACACCATCGACAACGTACGTTGGGTCTGCGTGTGTTGTTGGCTTACATGTCTCAACGCAGCCGCCTTGGTCAACTGATACGTCAACGATTACCGAGCCTTCGCGCATGGTCTTGAGCATGTCGCGCGTAACCAGGTGCGGAGCCTTCGCGCCGGCGATCAGTACGCCGCCGATAACGAGGTCTGCTGTCTTGACTGCCTCACGGATATTGGTCTGAGTAGACATCTGCGTTATCACGTTCTTCGGCATAACATCATCGAGGTAGCGCAAACGATACAGGTTCGTGTCGAACATCGTTACGCGTGCGCCAAGGCCTGCGGCGATCTTCGCAGCATTGGTGCCTACGACACCACCACCAAGAACGATAACGCTGGCTGGCTGCGTACCCGGAACACCGCCGAGCAACACGCCGCGTCCACCCATTGGGTGCTCAAGATACTTTGCTCCTTCTTGCGAAGCCATGCGGCCGGCAACCTCCGACATCGGAATCAACAGCGGCAGTGAACCGTCTGCCTTTTGAACTGTCTCGTATGCGATACATGTAGCACCGCTCTTGACCATTGCTTCCGTGAGCTCGCGTGATGCCGCGAAGTGGAAGTAGGTAAAGAGTGTCTGCCCCTTGCGGATCAGATTGTACTCAGGAGCGATCGGCTCCTTGACCTTCATGATCATGTCAGCTTGAGCATAGACCTCAGCAGCTGTGTCGATGATCTTGGCACCAGCTGCGATGTAATCGTCATTCGTAAAACCACTGCCGATTCCGGCATTTGTTTCAACGATCACATCATGACCATGATGACGAAGTGTCTCTACGCCGCCGGGGGTGAGAGCAACGCGCTTCTCACTGGGCTTAATCTCCTTTGGTACGCCAATCAACATAGTATGTTCCTTGTAGAACGAATAGGTTGGTGAATTTCGCTTTTAGGCCTGCAAAACTGCGAAACGTTCGTCAATTGCCGAACATGTAGGCTAGAAGTATTGCCAGCGACACCGCGGCTATCAGTGTTTTTGCATAGGCCGGACGCATACTGCGGTGCCACAGGGGCATGGTGGCAAGCTTCAGAACCAGTACGATGGCTACAAAGCCGGCCAATTCAGCTCCCAGCCATATCGCCCATGCGTGGATTGGCATGATTGTCCACCAGGCATAGACATGCTCGCCCCCTGACACTCCCCTAATGGCATCTCGAATGGGATACTGGTGGATCGGACTACCCAGAGCAAACAACACAGCCGCGACGAACGCGATGCCATAATAACCCATGGCCTTGGCCATGGGCCTCTGAGACGCCTGATAACCCATGGCCTTGGCCATGGGCTCCCGCGATGCCTGATAACCCAGGGCCTTGGCCATGCGATACGCCACAACAGTCAGCGCGCCGCCCATCACAAACGCATGCATGATGAAGGTGCGCGATAGCGATAGTTCGCCAAAGTGAAGTCCCAAGATTCGTGTGATGAGATCTCCAAGGGGGGCTTCGCGAAGTTCATTGCTTACGATGGTGCGCGAGATCATCGAATACACGTCATCGGGGAGCACGCGCCCCGTCCATGCCATGGCTAGTGAGAGCACGGCAACTCCGATCGACATCAGCCACTGTCGTGGGTTGCTGGCATAAGCTCCGGCAAAACCAAGAAGAGCGGCCCAGATAATACTCGTTAGCACGAGGGCCGTGGCCGTGTGCTGATGCATGGCTCGGATAAAGCCGCCCAATGGAGCGTTCTCAAGCGCTACATGCAGGCTGGCAGCTGCCATGCTAGGCACCAGCTCACCCGTGCGCGCGGGAACAAGTGCCGTGCGCTCCGGCACGTTGAGTGTGTCGATGAACGTGCTAACTGTATCAAGACGAAGCGAGTGCGAGATGGTAAGGGGCTTACCATCAACAGTACGGGCGGGTGCGTCCGAGGGCACGTAGTACATCGACATCAAGATGCCGGTGACGGCTTGGATAATGACAAAGCCCACAACAAACCAGCCAGCGTAGTTGGCGATATGTTGGAGACGTTGCTGTTGTGCTTCGTTCATGATGTTGCACCGGTGATGTGCACGAGTAGGTCACCGTTATCGAACGCACAGGCGTAACGTGTCAGCGGCACCGTTGGCGGACCCGCCACGGGTTTGCCGTTAAGGTCGAATGCTCCGCCATGGCAGGCGCAGGTGATGCGTCCGCCGTTGGCATTGTATGCAAGTGGGCAGCCGGCATGGGTGCACGTTAGGTCAAAAGCAATCACATCCTCTGTCCTGCGAACCAGCAAGACGGGCTTGCCGTCAAGGTGGACGGTTGTGCGAGCCCCCTGTGAAAAGACCTGATCAAGTGGTCCAACACGATAGGTCTTGCTCGATGTGCGGTTGTCGGTTGTGAGGAATTTTTCAAGTCCAACTGCTGTGCCAGCGGCACCGAGCAACGCAACAATCGATCGCATCCACGACCGTCGGTCCATTCTCTGTAATTTTGTCGAATTCATTTCCGTCCGAAAGTTGATCATGCCTGTTCCATTGCTGGACCTAAAAATACAGTACCAAGCACTGAAGACCGAGATCGATGCCGCGCTTATTCGCGTAGCAGAGTCGCAAGCCTGCATCCTAGGTCCGGAAGTTGATGCTCTCGAGCGAGAACTTGCAGCCTATTTGGACGTAAAGCATGCTATCGGTGTCTCCAGTGGAACAGATGCCCTCTTGATGGCAATGATGGCGCTCAACATTGGTCCGGGCGACGAAGTGATCGTACCAACGTTTAGCTTCTTCGCAACGGCCGGTTGCGTAGCTAGGCTCAATGCCACACCGGTGTTTGTGGACGTTGACAACGTGACCTACAACATTGACGTAGAGCTTGTGCGCAAGGCCATTACACCGCGAACCAAGGCCATTGTGCCGGTGCACTTGTTCGGTCAGGCAGCAGACATGGACGCCCTGATGGCTCTCAGTGAAGAATTCAACATCCCTATCATCGAAGATGCGGCTCAAGCTATAGGCACGCAGACAGCAGACGGACGCCGCGTTGGCTCCATCGGCCACATCGGTTGTTTCTCATTCTACCCTACCAAGAATCTCGGCGCATTTGGTGATGGCGGCCTCGTAACAACCAACGATGATGCAATGGCCGTGCGCCTGAAGCAGATTCGCAATCATGGTATGGAGCCCCGATACTACCACAAGACAATGGGCGGCAACTTCCGTCTTGATGCGATGCAGGGGGCTGTCCTACGCGTTAAGCTCCCTCACCTGCCGTCATGGCACGCTGCAAGGCGCAACAATGCTGCGTTGTACACAAAGCTCTTTATGGAATCCGGCGTGAGCTCGGGTCCGGGTGTTACGTCGTTTGGACCAAACGATCTCGTGCTGCTCCCCAAGGCCGTGCACGAGGGCACATCCACCGATAACCACATCTTCAATCAGTTTACGATTCGCTCGGCGCATCGCAACGCTCTGCGTGCGCATTTGTCAGAGCTCGGCATCGGCAGTGAGATCTACTATCCAGTGCCATTCCATCGTCAGGAGTGCTTTGCCAATCTGAATTGCATTGACGAAGACTATCCGATCTCGAATTGTCTGGCAGCAACAGTACTTGCTCTGCCGATCTATCCGGAATTGCCGGAGTCGCACATACACGAAGTGGTGGACGCCATCGTTGCATTTGAGAAGTCAATGCACGAGCACACGTCGGAATGTCCGGATTGTGTAGAGTGCGGCACCACACAAGCGTAACACGAGCTTACCGCTATGATGCAGTTCAACTTCCAATCGATGGGTGACTTGGAACAGATGAAACAGGAGTTCATCCGCAAGCAGCGCATCAATGGCGCGCTCCTGGGCGGCTCATTGCTTGTCGTTGGCATTGCCATGATCATGGCCCAACTAGGCGAGCCATCGCTGTGGATGCAGATCCGCATGTGGTGGCCATCAATCGTGATCTTGTTCTTTGCCGTGCGATTACTTGCAGGGATCGGCACGGTTAAGTGGACGCTGATCATGACGGTGATCTTTGGCATCATCCAACTGCAGAAGCTTGATATCGTTAGTTCGTTCTGGGGACTGTTCTGGCCCCTTATCCTTGTCGTGATCGGTATTTCCATGCTCATGAAGCGCTTCCAACGTCCAGCAGTAAAGCCGGATGAGAACGTTATCTCCGGCGCTGTTGTTGAGTACACCGACAACGATCAGTAAAGGCGCTTACCATGTCCGTCCAACCAGAACGCATTCGGGATCTTACGCCCGATAGACCTGCATCTGCCCAGGGTCCAGTTGTATACTGGATCAACCGCGACCGTCGCACACGCGACAATTGGGCCCTGCTCTATGCGCAGGAACAGGCCCGCGCGCGGGGCACGCATGTAGAGGCCGTGTTCTGTCTTGTGCCCACGTTTCTCGATGCAGCGCTGCGTCAGTACGACTTCATGATCAAGGGGCTCGAAGAGCTCGAACAAGAACTGCTTGCGCTGAACATCCCATTTACGCTGCTGCTTGGTGCGCCCCCTGAAGTCCTATCTCCATGGGTTGATGAGCGCAAACCAGCGCTTGTTGTAACAGACTTTGAGCCACTTCGCATCAAGAAGGCATGGCTTGATGCTGTGATCAGTGCAACATCAGCCCCCTTCCATCAGGTTGATGCACACAACATTGTCCCCTGTTGGCACGCGTCACCCAAGCAGGAGTTTGGTGCGTACACACTACGTCCAAAACTCAAGAAACTTCTGCCACAGTTTCTTGTAGAGTTTCCCGAGGTTGTAACACAAGACGCATCGCACGCAGAGGGTGGCACGTCCATAGACTGGTCGCACGTGCGCTCAACGCTGCGCGTAAACAACTCAATTGCCCCGGTAACGTGGATCACACCCGGACAGCGGGCCTCAGAGGCATCGCTCAAAGAGTTTATTGGACGAATAGAGACATATCGCGATCGAAACGACCCCACAAAGGTTGGGCAGTCGCGCCTCTCCCCCTACTTCCACTTTGGACAGCTTGCACCGCAGCGCGCAGCGCTCGAGGTATCCCGCATTGGAAGCACAGGGCAAGAAGACGACCCCGTTGATTCGTTTCTCGAAGAACTGATCGTTCGCCGCGAGCTCTCCGACAACTTCACCTACTACAACGAC